>JAJCYU010000398.1 GCA_029262755.1 Anaerolineae bacterium | reverse complement strand
CGCGCAGCGCGCAGCGCCCATCCCTCCAGGAGCCAGAGCCCATGAAGGTCCTCGTCACCGGCGGCGCCGGGTACATCGGCAGCATCACGTCGGCGGAGCTGCTTGCCGCGGGGCATGAGGTGATCGTGCTCGACAACCTGTACCAGGGGCATCGCGCCGCCGTGCCGCCCGAGGCCACGTTTGTCGAGGCGGACCTGGCGGATCGGGGGGCGCTCGCGCGGCTCTTCGCGGAGCACCCCGGCATCGACGGGATCATGCACTTTGCGAGCTACACCTTGGTCGGCGAGAGCATGGAGAAGCCCTTCCTGTACCTGCGCGACAACGTGGTGAACGCCGCCAACCTGCTGGAGGCGGCGGCGGCGAACGGGGTGGAGCGCTTCATCCTCTCTTCCACGGCCAACCTCTTCGACGATCCGGAGCGCATGCCGATTGCCGAGGATGAGCGGATCGTGCCCGGATCGCCCTACGGCGAGAGCAAGGCGATGATCGAGCGGCTGCTGCACTGGATGGAGCGTGTGCACGGTATGCGCTATACGGCCCTGCGCTACTTCAACGCCTGCGGCGACACGCCCGGGCGCGGCGAGGACCACGATCCCGAGACGCACCTCATTCCGCTCGTGCTGCAGGTGGCCCTTGGGCAGCGCGACCACATCTCGATCTTCGGGGACGACTACCCCACCCGCGACGGCACGTGCGTGCGCGACTACGTCCACGTGCTCGATCTTGCGCAGGCGCACATCCTGGCGCTGGGCGCCTTGGATGAGCGCGGCAGCAGCCGCTACAACATCGGCAACGGCGAGGGCTACACGGTGCTCGAGGTGATCGAGACGGCACGCAAGGTGACCGGACATCCGATCCCGAGCATCGTCGGACCCCGCCGACCGGGCGATCCCGCGACGTTGATCGCGTCGTCTGACGCGCTGCGCCGCGATCTAGGTTGGGCGCCGCGCCATCCGAAGCTCGAGGACATCATGGCTAGCGCCTGGGCGTGGCATCAGAGCCACCCGCACGGCTACGCGGACTCCGAGTAGCGGCTCGACCGGTCGAGCGTGAAGCTCTTCCGGCCGAGGCGCTTGAAACCCAGGCATCTCCCCACGCCGCTTCCGTGCGTCATGTATCATCGGAGGTAGGGCTTCCCACCGGCTCCCCCTTGGGCCCTCATCGCCGTCAACGTCTCTAGCGCACCCATGGAAGAGCGACCGTATGGCCGCCCGCGACTGGAACCGCATCACCCGAATCGTCGTGCTCGTGATCCTGGCGATCGCGGGCGCGTGGTTCCTATGGGTGATTCGGCCCATGTTCCGGCCACTGGTCATCGCGGGCTTCCTGGCCTACCTGCTCAACCCCCTGGTGGACATCGTCGTCGAGAAGGGCCGGATCCGGCGCGGCCCCGCCGCATCGATCGTCTTCTTCGGCGCGGTCGGGCTGATCATCGGCATCGCGCTGGCGATCATCGCCCGTCCGGGCTTCAACGAGGTCGTGGCCGGCCTCGTGGGGTCGATGGGCGAGCTGGACACCATCGACCGCCAAGTCGAGGCCGCGCTCGGCATCGACCTGCAGCTGGAGGCCCTGTCCGCGCAGCTTCAAGAGCGGGTCGAGCGCTGGCTGAACGTCAACAACCTGCTGCTCACCGCGCAATCCCTCACCGCCAACGCGGCGTGGACCCTGGTGAGCCTCGTGGCCACGTTCTACTTCCTCAAAGACTGGGCCCGTCTACGCACCTGGGGTATCGGCCTTGCGCCGTCCAACGCGCAGCCGGACCTCAACCGCCTCTATGCCCAGATCCGCCAGGTCTGGCAGCGTTTCCTACGCGGCCAGCTGCTGCTGATGCTCTTCGTCGGGCTGCTCAGCGGCATCGGCGCCTTCGCGGTCGGCCTGCCCGGCGCCCTGGTCCTGGGCCTGATCGCCGGCGTACTCGACATCATCCCCACGCTCGGCCCGTGGGTGGCCATGGTGATCGCCGCCGCCGTGGCCTGGGTGGCGGGCTCCAATTTCCTGCCCGTCAGCAACGCTGCCTTCGCGGTGATCATCTTGGGCATCTTCTTCGCCGTGCAGCTGGTTGAAAACCTCTGGCTGCGCCCACGCATCCTCGGCTACAGCGTACGCATGCACCCGGGCGTCGTCTTCGTCGCCTTCTTCACCGCCCTGACCCTGTCCGGCGTGCTCCTGGCCATCATGATCGTGCCCTTGCTGGCCACCGCCATCGTGATCGGCCGCTACCTCCGCTGCCGCATCCTGGGCATCGACCCCTGGCGCGAAGGCGCGCTCCCGCACCCGGTCGGCCCGCTACCCGGCATCCCCACCGCGCAAGCCGTAGTCGCCACGGAACCGCCGGCGACCGCTGTCACCGGCGAAGGCGCGAGCACGGGCGGATCCGCCGTCGACCCCACGACCGATCTGAAGGCCGGCGAGAAGAACGTCGCCAAGAACGACGGCAAAGCAGAGGGCCGTGACGATCGCGACGGCCGCGAAGGTCGCGACGGCCGGACCGAGGGCCTGGCGGCTTCCGGCTCCTGAACTGGGCGGCATGATGGGCAAGCCGGAACCTGCGGCGACCGAGACTGCGGACGTGATCGCAACCGCGAACGCATCTGGAACCCCCGTCGCGACCTCCTCTGGGACCCTATTCTCGACCCGCTCCGCGAGCTCGACCGAGGCCCCGGCCGGTACATCGCTGCCGGCCCATAACGCCGCCAACGCTCGCTCCCCCGCCGCGGACCCCGCGCCCCCCTCCGACCCCACGCCTCCCGCAATCCCGCGCTTCCAGCCCCACCTCGCCGCCCCCGTCCTGCTGCTCCTGCTCACCGCCGCGCTGGCCGTCGGGCCGGGCCTGCTGCCCGGTCGCACGAGCTTGCCGGTGGACGTGCTCGGGCTCTTCGCGCCGTGGCACGAGACCGCGATGCCGCCCGAGAACCCGCAGCTGGGCGATTCCGTGCTGCAGTTCTCCGCCCGCTTGGCGGTGCGCCGCGCCGTGCGTGCCGGCCGCCCGCCGGTCTGGGATCCCGCCACGATGGCCGGTCATCCGCTGGCGGGCGATACACACGTCGCCCCGTGGGCGCCGTTGCACCTGCTCTCGACGCTGTGGCCCGACGCCCTGCGCGCCTACGACCTGCAACGCTTGCTGCAGCTGTGGCTGGCCGGCCTCTTTGCCTGGCTGTGGCTGCGGCAGCTGGTCGATTCGCGCTTCGCGCCGTTGGCGGCCGCGCTCGCCTGGCAGCTCGCCGGCTACCACCTTGTGTGGCAGAGCTATCTGCCCTTCGCCGGCACCCTGCTGTGGCTGCCCGCGGCCGCCGCCGCGTGGGAGCGCGCGGCGCGCACGGGCGATCGGCGGGCGACGTTGGCCGGCGGGCTGGCGCTGGCCGCCGCGATCGCCGGCGGGCAGCTGCAGTTTTTGTTGGAGGGCGCGCTCGTCCTGGCCGCGATCGCCCTCGTGCGCATGGTCGGCTTCGCTCCGGCGCGCCGTGCACGCGGGCTGCGCGCGGGACTCGTGATGGCCGGCTTCGGCGCGGCGATCGGCGCCGTCCACCTCCTGCCCGCGCTCGCCCAGGCGCGCGAGACCGTACGCCCGGTGCTGACCTGGGACGTCCTGCGCCTGACGGGCCTTCCGACGCGCCACCTGATCACCGCCATCGCGCCTGGCTGGTTGGGTGGCCCGGGAATCGGCGCTGCCGCCGGACCGTGGCGCGGCACGCAGAACGCCGCCGAGATGGCCGTCTACGTGGGCGTGCCCGCCCTGCTCGCCGCCGCGCTCGTCCTCGCGCGGCGCGACGGCGCGGCGCGGCGCCTGGCGCTGCCCGCGCTGCTTGTGGCGGCGCTCGTGCTCGGCACGCCGCTCGCGCGCCCGCTCGCGGTGCTGCCGGTTGTCCAGCGGCTCGGCCTCATGCGCTGGCTGGCGGTGTGGCCTCTCGCGCTCGCGCCCCTCGTGGCCGTAGCGCTGGCCACGCCGCGCGAACGCCCGCAGGACCTGCCGCGTCTGCGCCGCGCGCTGATCGTGATTGCCGCCGGGCTGGCGATCGCGCTGGCCCTGGTTGTCTGGCGGGACGGTGTTCCGGGCGCGCTGCTGGGAGATTCACTCGGCACGAACCCCGGCGATGTCCCGGACGGAACCCTCGACCCCGCGTCCCTCAACGCCGCATCCCTCGACCCCGCATACCGCGTTGCCGCCGGGCGAGCCGCCCTCATGCTGGCTATCGCGACCGGGACCCTGCTCGCCTACTTCCGCCGGCCGCAGAGCCGGCTCGCGCAAGCCGCGGTGCTCGCGGTGATCGCCATCGACCTGCTGGCCTTCGCGCGCCCCTGGGCGCCGGGCCCCGCGCGCGAGCGCGCCTTCGCGCCCAGCCCCATGCTCGCGCAGCTGGCCGCCGAACGTGCCGCGGGCCCGCCCTTCCGGGTGGCCGTGTTGCAGACGGGCGAGCCGATCCTGCTCGGCCCCGCGGTGGCACCGAGCCTCGGTCTCGACGAGCTCGGCGGCTACAGCTCCTCCGTGCGCGACAGTTGGCGTGCCGTGTTCGCGGCCCTGGGCGACCCGCCCCACAACCCCTACCTGCCGCTCAACCAGAACATGTTCACCCTGGGCGGCACCGACGAGCGCCTCCTACGCCTGCTCAACGTACGCTACGTGCTGGCCGGCAAGACCCAAGACGGCGACGACGGCGAGCTGAGCCTGGAGACCATCGGCCGCGACGACGGCCTGGTCGTACACCGCGCGCCGGATCCCTTGGGCCAGGCCTGGTGCATGCCGGCCGATGCCGCGACCGACGCGCCCGACCAAGACGCGGCGCTGACGCGGGTCGCCGCAGCGAACTTCGATCCCGCGACGGCGCTCGTGCTGGAGCCCGCCACGTCCGGCGGATTCGCGCTCCCACCGCTCGCGCGGGACGAAGCCGACGACGGACCCGGCGACGAAGCCGGCGACGGACCCGGTGACGAAGCCGGCGCAGCCTGTACATTGCTCGAAATCGATACGAGCGCGCCCGATCGCCGCGTCCTGCATGTCACGGCGCCGGCCGGTGGATGGCTCGTGATCTCCGAGGCCTGGGACGCGGGTTGGCGCGCGACCGTCGACGGCCGCCGCGTCCCGCTGCTGCGCGCGTACGGCGCGATCCAAGCGCTCCCGCTGCCGCTGCAACTGCCGGCGATCTTCGGCGACCGTGTCGGCGGCGGTGTCGACGGCGGTGCAAGCAACGGTGCCGGGGCCGCTGCCGCCGACGCGACGCGCGAGATCGTCCTGCTCTACCGCCCCACCTCGCTGCGCACCGGGTTGATCATCAGCGTGTTGGGGCTTCTGGCAGCGGCCGCGTGGTGGGTATTTGGTCGTTCGACCGCACGACCAACCGCACTACCGAACGTAGGCCGACAGCGCGTGCGATAGCGGCCGGCAGCTCGTCGGACCGGTCGCCTGCTCGCCTGCTCGCCTGCTCGACTGCTCGACTGCTCGACCGCTAGCCGGTCTGCCTTACTGCTCGACAGACCATCCGCCCGAGCGCCCGAGCGCCCGAGCGCCCTACCGCCCGACCGCCCGCCCGACCGCCCACGCCATCGCTCCGCGCGCCGTGATGCGCGTGCCCGCGATCTCGCGTAGCCCAGCGTCGTCGAGCGCGACGAGTAGCGCTGCGTGCTCCGCCGCCTGGACGTGGCTCCACAGGAGCCAGACGCGCGTCCCGTCGCCGGCGGCGTCTGCGATGCGGGCGGCTTCGGCGGCGACCGATGCGGTGTCCAGGCTGTCGTAGGGGCGGCCGTCGAGGACCGCGGCGGGGCCGATGATCGGCGCCGAGTCCTGCTCGTACGCAGGCTGGGCGGTCGCCATCGTGTCGCGCACGTCACGTTCCCGTCCCTCGGCATCCGCATGGCCCGTCGCGTCTTCCGGCCCCGTCGCGTCGCCCCGTTCGTCCGGTGCGACGTCCGCGTTCGCTTCCCATGCCCCGCCGTACCAGCGGAACGCGGGCCCGGCCGCGTGGTAGACCCACGCGCGGTCGCCGGGCGCCCGGCTCGCCGCGACTCGGCCGAGCACTGGCCGGAACTCCTCGCGCGGGACATGTAGCCAGGGGCTGGGCCACAGCTGGTGCGGCGCGAAGTAGACGAAGGCCGCACATGTCGTGAGCGCCAGCAGACCGGACACCGAGGCGGCGATCGCGCGCTCTGGTTGCGCGTGCTTTGCGATCGGCCGTGATCCGGTGGGCCCGACCCGCCGGTTGATCGCCCGCCTTCCCGACCGTTCGATCGCCCAAGTCTCCGCCCGGGTCCCCACCCGATTGCTCACCCACGCCCCCATCCCCGCCGCAACCCGCGCCGCGCCCTCGCCCACCACCACGATCCCCGCGGCGAGGCACGTCAGCAGCAGCGGGCTGAGGAAGAGGCCGTGGCGGAAGCCGAGGGGGTAGAGGCCGAAAAGGCTGGTGAGGTAGGTCAACGCAAGCAGGCCGCCCAGGAGGCCGCCGACGATGCGTCGGCCTGTTGGAAAGCGACGCCATAGGTGCACCGCACCCACGAGTGCGAGCAGCGAAAGCGCACGGGCAATCGGGAGCGAGAGGCCGCCGCTGAAGGGCAGCCAGTTGAAGACCAGCACCTCGCGCCAGCCGACGTCCAGGATGTACTCCCATTCCTTCTGCAGATGCGTGCCGCCGAAGCGCTTCTGCACGTGGCCGATGTCCAGCCGCGACGCCAGCCCGAGGGCGAGCAGCGCGCCGCAAAGCGCCGCGCACAGGGCTGCATAGGCCGCGACGGCACGCTTCGCGAGCGGCGCGCTGGTGGCGCTGTCAGCCATGGCGCCACGGGTGGCGCCACCGGTGCCGGCGCCGCGCCGGCGCGTGCGCAGCGCGAGGTCGATGCCCATCACGAGCAGCGGGAACACAAGGCCGTAGTGGGTGGCGATGGCCGCGGCGCTCACCGCCGCATGCGCCGCCCACGCGCGCCGGCCGCCGCGGCGGCGCACGTTCTCCCACGTCCAGAGCGCGGCGCCGGTCCATGCCAGGAGCGCGGCGTATTGGTTCGCCTCGCGGCTGTAGTGGACCTGCACGGGGGCCAATGCAGCGAGCAGCGCGGCGAGGAGGCCGATCCGGCGGCCGAACAGCCTGCGCGCCCACGTGCCCAGGAGCGCGACAGCGAGTGTGCCGGCAAACACGGAGGGCAGGCGGGCGCCGAAATCGCCCGGCGGGATGGTCGACGCGGTGCCCAACCGGTCACTCGACAACGCGCTCGACTGCACGCTCGACCAAGCGCTCGCTGCAGCGCTCGACTGCACGCTCGACCAAGCACCCACCGCGTCTCCCACCGTCGCGCCCACCGTGTCGCCCACCGTCGCGCCAACGGCCTGCAACCACGCGCGTAGCAGCAGCGACCAGAGCGGCGGGTCCTGGTCGATGCCGCGGCCGCGCAGCAGCTCCCACAACGGCAACTCCGCCCGTTCGAGCTCGAGCAGCTCGTCGTACCACAGGCTGGGGCCGCCGAGATCCAGCACGCGCAGGGCGAACGCGGCGAGGACGATCGCGGCGAAGGCGAAGCGCATACGAAGGCTGCCGGCGGGCTCGGGGCGGGTAGGAATCATGGCGGCCAAGGATAGGCTGTCGTGCCCTTGCCCGCGTGTCCCGCCACCATTACCCTGGCCGTGACAAGAGCTGCGCAGAGCGCGGACCGGGGAGACGCTGCAATGATGCGCGCATGGATCCGGCGAATCATGGGGCCCACAATCACAGAGGACGGCGGTGCGGCAAGCCCGAGCGACTTGCTGCGCGCGTTGCTGTGGATGGTGGCCCTCATGGATGTCTTTGCGCTGGTGTGGCTGCCCATGGTCGACGAGATCGGCCCCGTTGGCCTGACCGCTGCGCTCCTTGCCCTGCCTGGCCTCGGCCTGTGCGAGCTGCTGCGTC
>JAJCYU010000397.1 GCA_029262755.1 Anaerolineae bacterium | reverse complement strand
CGCATCCAGGACCACAAAAAGCCCCCGTTCCCGGGCCAACGGGATGTTGAGGCCCAGGTCTTCGAGGGCGTGGATGAAGGCTGCGGAGTGGGCGGGGGTGGCGACTAGAACGACCGGGTTCCCGTCTTGCAGTGCCGGGACCGCAAAGTCCCGGACCGACTCCACCAGCAGCGCTTCCGTTTCGTAGAACTCAACCAGGTGGTCGTGCAAGGGATGTCCTCAATTCTAGAGAGACTTACCCCCTGCTTATCGGCGCAAAGGGGGGCCCGGTTAAGGATTTGTCAGCTGTATTGATTGGTATGGAGGTTCGCTACGCCGCAGTGCGGGCAAGACTGAAGGTCCGCCGCAAAGCTTCGATCGTGATTTCAACTGAGAGATTTACTCGGAATCGGTAGCCATGGTGATGCGGAGGTGCCCGGGCTCGCGCAGGTAGATCCTCTGGCCACCCCCGGTCATGTGGTTCGGGAAGGATCGCTCCTTCATTCGGGCTTCGACTTTCTCAGCCAGCCTTGGGTGTTCCCTTGGCGCCGGCTTCACCTTCTCGGATTTGTGCGGGACGCCGCCTGTGGCCTCCGCCGAGCGCCAGGTCTTGGAGAGACAGTGTGCCTGCCGCAGACTTTGACCGTAGTGTCGCGCGGTACCATAACCCGACTTCTCAGCTGCTTTGGTGACCGGTTGCACAGCAGCAGCCCTGGTCTGGCACAGAGATCCGAACGTCGCGGGCCCCCCAAAGGATGAAGATTCCCAGTTAGAGGTTTACAAAAACTTACATTGGCAGGTAGGTTTAATGAGCAACCTTTAGGGGTGGCGGTTTATTCACCAGAAATGTTGCCCGCGGGCGCTGGGGGGCTTACTGTTGACCTAGCCATCGGGCTTTAGCGAGCAAACGTGGGGAGACATGTCTCAAGTCAAGATCATCGGGACTGCAACCCGATCCGACGTGCAGTCTGTGCTGGCTACTTGGAACGTCGAAGATAAGTTGACGCTGTGCCGAAGCGTCAACGCCATCGCCTCGGCAATTGTGATCGCGGTAATCAGCCCTCTCCTTCTAATACTTGGAACCTGCGCCAAGTTATCGACCGGCGGCTCCGCCCTCTTTCGCCAGCAACGCTTAGGGTTGGGGGGCAGGACGTTCATGGTTGCTAAGTTCCGTACTCTCGTTCCCCATGCTCCCTGCGATGTCCACAAGATTGATGCAGAGCATCTGGCCACCCGCATAGGCCGGATAATGAGGCGGTTTAAGTTGGACGAGTTGCCGCAGTTGTGGAACATTGTGCGGGGCGATATGTATCTGGTTGGCCCCCGGCCGATTATCCCCGAGGAGTACCAGGACACCTCACACTATGCACGGCTTACGGTGCGTCCCGGCTTGACCGGGTTGTGGCAGCTGAGCCCTGCCCGGGGTGAGCGTTTCGACCTGCACCCCGAATACGACCTCTTCTATATGGCAAACCGGCGACTGAGCTTCGATGTCTGGCTCATCTGGAGGACCGTCGTCCTAATGATTGCTAACCGGGAGGTCGTCTTCGATCGTGTTGTGAAGCGCTGGGAGCGGGATCCGGCGTGGCGTCTTCAGTTGGCGGAGTGGCCCAATTCAGAGGAAGTACATGCTGGCGTTAGCGCCGACTTTGGGGGGCACGCCCTTGGGACACCAATACTCTCTGGTCGGTTGGAGGTCCAACCCGCCAGCGCCCCCTCGAGTAACGGTAGTGGCGGCGACTGAAGTCTCACGCCAGGCCGCTGTAAATTCCGCTTGAATTGGTGCGGATGGGCGACGGAGAAGCGTGTAGGCCCGGGCCCCCAGGCGGGACCGGAGCGGCCATTCCAATAGCGCCCGTTGCAGAAGTAGCGTCTAAATGTTTAGATCGAGCGTCTCAGCGAACACTTGGTTCGGGTGGGCGGCTACGAATTCTTAACTCAAGTTCGCTCGCCTTTGGCTATTTAAACCGATTCGCTGGACCCGCCAAATAAGACGGGGATTAGTCACCTTCTGAAGACGGCAATGTCCTGAAAAAACAGCCCTGGGCGCTCTTTCCAGTAGCCGGAGTGGAGAGTCTCAAGTTGAAGCCCCGACTTGGTCTGCAGCCGCGCCAAGCCTGCAGTGGTGACGCCAATGGCGTACTCCGGAAGTGTCGTCCAAGAGGGAGTTAACCAGTCCGCAGAACCATCGACCGACACGTCAAAGCGATACCTCGATGGAGTACGGAAGCTGAACGAGCTCTGCGACGGTATGCGCTGGGCGAAATCGTCGTAGTCGCGGTCGAGAATGAAAAAGGTGATCATTGCCTTGCCGCCAGGTCGAAGGACTCGATAGATCTCGCTGGCATAGAAGGTGGCGTCGTCCTCGTTGAGGTGCGTCCAGACCGAGAGGGCAGTGACCAGGTCGAATGAGTTGCTACTGAACGGATACGGCTCGAAGGTGGCCGGAGCATCCGGCGCGTACATCCCATTTCGATGGACTAGGTCAATAAACTCGAATCGGGGGTCCTCATAAGAATCACGGGCGGTGGCGATGTCGTGGGCGTTGATGTCTACGCCCACGTAGCGCCCGAGTCCAATGAGCGGCGCAGCTGCCAATGCAAGGCGCCCAGTACCGCAGCCAACATCGAGGATCTCGAGTGATTCCCGAGGACCTACCGCGTGGTGGATCACCGACTGGAACAATCCGATTGTGTAGGCCCATTCAGTCAACGTGTGGGTACCGCCTCGTCGACCCCTGGCCATTGGAATCTGTGCAAGCCAGCGATTCTGCTGAAGGTTCCACCGTTCGGCCCTGAGACTAAGTGCATCAATCGCCATGTACGCTGGTCCTCCCTGGAGGACGCGACGTGCGCGATTTGCCATTCCCATGCGGTGCCCCCATTTTTATCCTGAATCCACTGGCAAGTTACTCTAGACGACTTCCTTGGGGGGCAGCGTGGAGCGGCTCCCAAGACCAAATAGTTACAGTTCGCACCATGCCACCTAGATGGTGGCGGGAACACTAATGGTGCGGGTGCGGTCAGGTGGCCGGGAACTCTCTGATCCCCTAAGACGAACCCTTGATGTTGAAAACAACCGCCGGGTCCATTGGTCGGTCCAAGATGGCGACGACGACAATCGATTCACCGAAAAACCTCACCCTACGAGGGCAGGCCCCGGTTGGTGGTGACGATGGTAGGATCTGCTAAAGGGTCCAGTCCTGCCTTTTAGTCCCGGAATGTCCACGGACTCCTCCTGAGTCATCTTCGCGTAGCCTCCTGGCTCTTTGGCTGGTCGCCCACAGCTCGGAGGGCAGTGACCACGCAGGGTGGATTAACCCTGCGGGACCTACGTCAAATTCATTGATAGCAGCGAGCTGGGTCGAACTCAACCACCGTTTCCGGCGCTGGCTGGATGAAGTGGCCAACCGGCGCACCTCGGCTGAGATCGGGGTGATGCCCGAGGTCGCCCTGGAGGAAGAACGACCCTTCTTGCTGGCGGTAAGGCCGCCCGGCTACCGCATCGAGCAGGGCAAAGCCCGCAAAACGCAATGAGGCACGCCCGTGTCGCCGCCGGTCCAAAAAATGACCCCCTAACGCCCCGGTTGAAAATTGACCCCCCTTCCGGGGAATCCGCAGCTCTAGCTGCTGAGTGATCGAGCCTGAGCGCAACCAAGCTCAGGAGGAAGGGTGGGTGTTATCAGTGGAAGATTGGGCCGAGATCCGGCGACTGGCCTTCGCCGAGCAGATGGCACCAAGGCGATTGCCCGGCAATTGGGAGTGGCAAGAAACACAGTAAGAACTGCGATCCGCTCCGGCGCGCCGCCCAGGTACGAGCGAACGCAAAAGCCCTCGGCGGTCGAAGAGTTCGAGCCTCAGATCCGGGCGCTTCTCCGGGACTGCCCTACCATGCCG
>JAJCYU010000396.1 GCA_029262755.1 Anaerolineae bacterium | reverse complement strand
ACGATGAATACCTACGATGTTATTATTCGGCCCGTCATCACCGAGAAATCGGATGCGATGACGGAGCTGTTCAACCAGTACGTGTTCGAGGTTGACCGCAAGGCCAATAAGCTGCAGGTCAAGGACGCTGTGGAGTCCATTTTCAGCGTCTCGGTCAACGAAGTGCGAACGATGGTCGTGCCGGGCAAGTCGAAGCGATGGGGTCGCCGTGTACGCCGCGAGCCCTCGTGGAAAAAGGCGATCGTCACTCTCGACGCAGGCGACTCCATCGACCTCGTCGGCTAGCCGCGACAGCGCAGGAGAGCATCATGGCGATCAAGATTTATCGACCAACATCAGCCGGCCGTCGCGGCATGACCGGTCATAGCTTCGACGAGATCACTCGTTCGAAGCCGGAGAAGTCGTTGCTCGCACCGCTCAAGAGCACGGGTGGGCGAAGTCGGGGCCGAGTGTCCGTCCGCCATCGTGGCGGCGGTCATAAGCGCCGCTATCGACGAATCGACTTCAAGCGCGACAAGTACGACGTTCCCGGTCGAATCGATTCGATTGAGTACGATCCAAACCGCACGGCGCGCATCGCGCTTGTCGTGTACGCTGACGGCGAGAAGCGCTACATCGTCGCACCGTTGGGTCTGGGTGTAGGTTCGCGAATCGTCAGTGGCGATCGAGTAGATATTCGACCGGGCAACGCGATGCCGATTCGAAGCATTCCCTTGGGTACCATGGTTCACAACATCGAATTGCATCGCGGTAAAGGCGCACAGCTCGTGCGCTCGGCGGGAACGCAGGCGCAGTTGCTGGCCAAGGAAGGCAAGTACGCTCAGATTCGCCTGCCTTCGGGTGAGGTCAGGCGCATTCTGATGGAGAACATGGCCACGATCGGGCAGGTCGGCAACACCGATCACGGCAACATCAAGTTGGGCAAGGCGGGACGCAAGCGCTGGATGGGCAGGCGCCCGACGGTGCGCGGATCCGCCATGGACCCGGCCAGCCACCCTCATGGCGGTGGTGAAGGCAAGGCGCCCATCGGGATGAAGCATCCGAAGACCCCCTGGGGCAAACCGGCCCTCGGCTACAAGACCCGGCGTCGCAAGGACACCGACAAGTTCATCGTTCGGCGCCGGTCCAAGAAGCGGCGCGGTTAGGAGCCTGCTAGATGTCACGATCACTGAAGAAGGGCCCGTTCTGCGACGCCAAGCTTTTGCGGCGCGTCCAGGATCTCAACGACAGCGGGGACAAGCGCGTCATCAAGACGTGGTCGCGCGCAAGCATGATCTTCCCCCAGATGGTCGGTCACACGATTGCCGTGCACAACGGACGGCAGCATGTGCCGGTCTACATTACAGAGAACATGGTCGGGCATAAGCTCGGCGAATTCGCCCCGACACGTACATTCCGCGGCCATAGCTACAAGGAAAAGGCCGCGAGAGTGCGAGCCTGAGCCAAGGTAGGGAGAGCAACGTGGTAAGCAAGGACGTCAAGGGCATTGCCGTACGGGCCCGCCTGCAGCACCTGACGATGTCGCCGCGAAAGGCGCGGTTGGTCATCGATTTGGTGCGGGGTATGCCGGTCGATGAGGCCATCGGACAACTTCATCATCTACCGAATCGAGCGGCTCAGCCGGTGGCCAAGCTTATTCGCAGCGCTGTAGCCAACGCGGAGGATCAATTCGGCCTTTCGGCTGATGACCTCTTCGTGGCTGAGATCGCGGCGGATGAAGGGCCGCGCAAGCGCGGTGGGCGATTCGGTGGGCGTGGGCGGTTCAAGCCGCTGATCAAGCGTAGCTGCCACCTTCGGGTCGCACTGCGAGAGTTGAACCCCCTACCGCTGGGCGAGCCAGACGCCAGTGCCACCGAAGGCGACCAAGAGGCGGAGGCCTGATATGGGACGCAAAGTTCATCCGTATGGATTCCGCCTTGGAATCGTGAAGCCGTGGCGTGCGCGTTGGTACGCGGAAGGCGATCGCTACGGCGAGCTCCTCCAAGAAGACTTGGCCGTGCGCGACTTGATTCGTGAGCGTGTCGGGCACGCGGGAATCAGTGAAATCATTATTGAGCGCTTCCCGCGACGATTGAACCTAACGCTGCATACGGCGAAGCCGGGTATCATCATCGGCCGCAAGGGCGCCTCCGTGAATGCGCTGCGGGACGAATTGCGACGCCTGACGGACAAGAGCGTGCGGGTCGATGTCAGCGAGATCAAGCAGCCGGACATTGACGCCGCCATCATCGGGCAGTCGATTGCCAGCCAGTTGGAACGGCGCATTAGCCACAAACGAGCGATGAAACGTGCGGCGTTCCGGGCGATGCGGTCGGGTGCTGAGGGCATCAAGATTGTATGTAGCGGCCGCCTGTCCGGTTCTGAAATGGCGCGACGCGACGAGGTCATCCTCGGCCGTGTGCCACGACAAACCCTGCGTGCGGACATCGATTTTCAGATCACCGAAGCGCTGACGACCTACGGACGGATCGGGGTCAAGGTTTGGGTGTATAAGGGCGAGGTCTTGCCCGGTGAAGAGAAGCTTGGCGCCACCGATGAAGACTTCGCCAGCTAGGGCGTTGCGGCGCGCTGGCTCCGACGAGGAGATACGACGATGTTGATGCCGAAGCGGACCAAGTTCCGCAAGCAATTCCGCGGCCGTATGAAGGGCAAGGCAACCCGCGGTCATACGGTGGAGTTTGGGGACTATGGTCTGCAGGCGCTCAGCCCGACTTGGATGACTAGCCGGCAGATCGAGGCCGGTAGGCGTGCGATTGTGCGCTACGTCAAGCGTGGTGGAAAGATCATCATTCGGATCTTCCCGGACAAACCGGTAACCGCAAAGCCGGCGGAGACCCGCATGGGTAGTGGTAAGGGTTCCGTCGAGCATTGGGTCGCGGTTGTGCGGCCCGGAAACGTCATTTATGAGATCGCGGGTGTGACGGAAGAACAGGCTCGCGAGGCGTTCCGCCTAGCCGGACACAAGCTGCCGTGCCGTACGCAGTTCGTGAAGAAGACGCAGTTTCGTATGGGCGGGGGTGAAGGATGAACACGGTAGAAATCCGCGCGATGAGCGCCGACGAGCTCGAGGCAGCATTGGGAGATGCACGCAAGGAGATGTTCAACTTGCGCTTCCAGAAGTCTCTGGGCCAAGTAGCAGACACGAACCGAACGCGCACGCTGCGCCGTTCGATTGCGCGCATTATGACCATTCGGCGCGAGCGGGAAATTTGGGCCGCGTACGAGGCGGGACAGAACCAGGCCGACGAGGCCTAGCGTCACGTGCAGGCCCGATGCACGGGCCGAGGAGAACAACATGCCGAAGCGAAAAATTGAAGGCGTAGTCGTCAGCAATAAGATGGATAAGACGGCCGTCGTGCGCGTCGAGCGCATCAAGCAGCATCCCTTGTATCGCAAGTATCTGCGCCGGCATTCGCGGTTCATGGCGCACGACGAAGCGAACGAGGCTGGGATGGGTGATCGGGTCATCATCGAGGAATGCCGACCGCTCAGCCGCAACAAGCGGTGGCAGATCGTCGAGTGGCTCGAGCGTGGAGATGAAGCATGATCCAGATGCAGACGCGACTGCGCGCAGCGGACAACAGCGGGGCCAAAGAGTTGATGTGCATCAAGGTCCTGGGTGGTTCCAAGCGGCGCTACGCCGGTGTCGGTGACGTGATTGTATGCAGCGTCAAGCAGGCGGCGCCTCATGGTGCCGTCAAGAAGGGTGACGTTGTGAGAGCGGTTGTCGTGCGGACGGCCAAGGAACAGGGTCGTGCGGACGGTAGCTACATCCGATTTGACGAGAACGCGGCGGTCTTGATCGACGCCGACAATAATCCAAGGGGCACGCGTATCTTCGGCCCCGTTGCACGCGAGCTACGGGACAAGCGATTCATGCGAATTGTGAGCCTGTCGCCCGAGGTGCTCTGAGTTCGGTAGTTTGAGGTGGTTCACCGCGCGCGACGTCGCGTTGGTGTTTGCGAAAGAGGAGACGGAAATGAACCGGGTGCGGAAGGGTGACCTGGTCGAGGTGATCAGCGGGAACGATCGCGGAGTGCGAGGCCAGATTCAGCGGGTGCTGCCCACGAAGCAGCGCGTGGTGGTACAGGGTGTTCGAATTGTTAAGAAGCATCAGCGCCGAACGCCCGGCGTGCGGACGCAGACCGGCATCATCGAGTTCGAGGCGCCGATCCATGCCTCCAACGTGATGCCCGTATGTCCCGCTTGTGACAAGGCGGTGCGGGTCGGCTACGCGGTTCAAGCGAACGGCACTAAGGTCCGGGTATGCCGGGCTTGCGAAGGCATCCTGGATTAGCTTGGTCGAAGGCTGACTCGATCCAAGAAGCGCGGGATTACGGAGAATCACGAAGATGGCTGAAGCCACGACGTTGAAGTCGCTGCGAGAAATCTACACCGATGAAGCCGTGCCGGCATTGCTAGAGGCCTTCGGCTACGACTCACCGATGGAAGTGCCGCGCTTGGAAAAGGTGGTGCTCAACATCGGGCTGGGTGAAGCACTCGAGAACGCCAAAGCGCTCGATAGGGCTTCGGCGGATCTGGCCACGATCACGGGTCAGCGGCCCATCATTACAAGGGCCAAGAAGAGCATCGCGGTTTACAAACTGCGCGAAGGCAACCCGATCGGCGCGAAGGTGACGATTCGAGGCCAGCGAATGTATGACTTTCTAACCAGGCTCATGCGGGTAGCTCTTCCCCGTACCCGAGACTTTCGGGGTGTGAGCGCCAACGCTTTCGACGGCCGCGGCAACTACACGCTGGGCCTGCGTGAGCAGTTGATCTTCCCGGAGATCGACTACGACTCAATCGACAAGGTGCGCGGCATGGAGGTTACGATCGTGACCTCTGCGCGGACCGACGAGGAAGCCCATCAACTGTTGGGCATCCTCGGAATGCCTTTCAAGGAACGATAGGACGCGCGACATGCCCGTAGCGTGTCGCTCGACAAAGCCTCACGAGGCCTAGGAGCAAACGGATGGCCAAGACCTGCATGATGTACCGCGAAATGCGGCGTAAGTATCCGACTCGAGTACGCAATCGCTGTCAGCGATGCCAGCGTCCGCGTGCTTATATGCGCAAGTTCAAGTTGTGCCGCATCTGTTTCCGAGAGCTTGCCCTCGAAGGCAAGATCCCCGGAGTCGTGAAGTCCAGTTGGTAAACGCACCCGACTCGAATTCGAGCGGTCGCCGCAGGCGATCGAGCATCCCCGGGTGGTTCTGTAACGGAGCGTCCAGACCATGACCATGTCCGACCCTATCGCCGATCTGCTCACGCGGATTCGCAACGCAAGTCAGCGCAAGCACCGCAACGTCACGTTGCCGGCTTCACAAATCAAGGCCGAGATTTCGCGCATTCTGGCGGAGGAAGGCTACATCGACGGCTTCGAGCTGATCGAGAGCGGGAAGTTCCCAACTCTCAAGCTCAAGTTGCGCTACACCGCGGACCGCGAGCCGGTCATCACGCAGTTGTCGCGCATCAGCAAGCCCGGCCGACGTGTGTATTCGAAGCGACAGGAGATTCCCTGGGTGCTGCAGGGCATGGGAATCACCATTCTGACAACGCCTAAAGGCGTGATGACGGGCAAGCAGGCTCGGCGTGAAAACGTCGGCGGCGAAGTCCTCTGTTACGTCTGGTAGCAGGGCCTCACGAGGAGATTCAGCAATGTCGCGCATTGGCAAGCAACCGATCGTCATACCCGCGGGTGGCGAGATCAAGATCGACGGAAATCGGGTCAGCGTCAAGGGCCCTAAGGGTCGGCTCGAACGCGAGTTTCACCCGGAGATGATCATCGAGCGCGATGGTGATGATGTCGTCGTACGTCGTCCGAGCGATGAGAAGCGTCATCGGGCCTTGCATGGCCTTACGCGTTCGCTGCTGGCCAACATGGTCGACGGCGTGCACGAAGGCTATAGCAAGACGCTCGATGTGGTCGGCACCGGATATCGAGCGGAGCAGGAAGGCAAAGACTTGGTGCTCAACGTCGGTTTTTCCCACCCGGTCAACATCCCGGCACCCGACGGCATCGAGTTCGCGGTCGAGGAGCGCGGCAAGCGCGTGATCGTCTCGGGCATCGACAAGGAACTCGTCGGGCAAGTGGCGGTAAACATTCGCAGGGTCCGGCCGCCTGAGCCTTACAAGGGCAAGGGCATCCGTTATCTGGGTGAACATATCACCATGAAGGCCGGTAAGGCCGGAAAGGCGAGGGCATAGGCATGTCAAAGATCTCGCAGAAGCGAAGAGTCGCACGCATCCGTCGGCATCGGCGCGTTCGACGTCGCGTGCACGGTACCGCAGCACGCCCGCGGTTGGCCGTGTTTCGTAGCAGCAAGCACATCTACGCCCAGCTGATCGACGACGTCGCCGGTCACACCATTGCGGCAGCTTCGACCACCGATGCATCCGTGGTGGGCGAGGCTGCGGGCAAGAGCGGTCGCGAACGCGCGGCTATCGTCGGCCGCGTGGCGGCCGAGCGGGCCAAGGATGCCGGCATCGAGACGGTGGTGTTCGATCGCGGCGGGTTCGGTTATCACGGACGGGTACGTGCGCTGGCGGATGCCGCGCG
>JAJCYU010000395.1 GCA_029262755.1 Anaerolineae bacterium | reverse complement strand
CCGCCCTGCCCACCAAGGTGCGAGGTTGGCGGCCGGATGCATGCCGAAGGCCGCCGTCTGGTACTGCAGGTGGACGATATCGGGCTGTAGCGGACGCAGCGTGCGCCGCAGCCTGCTCAGGCTCCCCCAATCCCAAGCGGGCATGGTGTGGACCACGATGTCCGCCTGCGCTTCTGCGCCGATCTGGCCACCTGTGCCCGCCTGCGGTCCGGCGTCCGCATCCAAACCGTCGGACGGCTCGTCGACCGGCCGGACGTGTGGCCCCGAACGGGCGGCCCGTAGGACCGGCGAGGGTGTGGTGAGTACGTCGACCGGCGCGCCGAGCGCGGCGAGCGCCTCGGCCAGGCAACGCGTGTAGTCGGCGACGCCGCCCTCGTCGGGGGGATACTCGCCGGTCAGGAGGCAGACGCGGGGAAGGGGGGACGCGGTGGCAACCATGGCGGGATGGTACACGGACGGGAGGTCGAGGCTGCAATGACGATGTCGGTGCTGCGTTTCGCGGTGGGTCGCGACGGACGACGTATACGCTCCGAAATCTACGTCGCGTGCATCGTTCGAGTACCTTGGGCGAGCCACATTGGTGTGCACCACGGTCGGTCTTGTCAGAAGATGCGCCCGGCGCGCGGCTTTCGTCGCGAGCGCCCCCGATGCCTCCCCGGCACGTCCGGTCGATCTCCAATACGCATCGGAACATCTGGCGCCATTTTCTTGTCGGGCCGTATCGCATCCTTTCGTCCCGTGGCCGTCCCCGTTCGCGGCACGCCCGTGTCCAATTGTTCGAGGATCGCCGGTTGAATCCACCGAGAACTGCTAGACGCCGCGCCCTCGCCCGTTCCAAGCTGCCCCGTCCAAGAGTCGCGTCGTTCTCGCCCAAGCCACAGCGCCTGGAATCAACCACGGATCAACGCCCTCCCGGAGGGTCTTATGCTGCCATTGCAACGATCTACCTTGTACTTCGTCGTTCCGCTTCTCGCGGCCTTCGCGCTCGGCCTCGCCCTGCGCGTCGCGCCCGCGTCGGCCCTGCCCGGGCCGCGCACCGTCTTCTTTCTCATCGACGACAGCACGTGCCTGTTCGGCTCGACGTTGAATGAGCGTCTCGCGAAGGAGGCCATCGCGGAGGCCGCGTTTCAGCTCATGGAGCGCTTCGAGCCGGAGGATCGGGCGGGCGTCATCTCGTTCGGCGACGGTTCCGCGCTCGCGCTGGCGCCGACAGCGGACGCCGCCGCGGTCCGCGACGCCATTCTCGGCGTCGAGATGCTCGACCGGAGCGCGCGGCTTGACCTTGCCTATACGGAGGCCCTGAGCTGGTTGGACGAGCAGCCATCCGGCTCCCTTGGGCAGGTCGTCACGCTCGCACTGACGGACGGACCGATGATGGCCGCCCCGGATCGGGCCACGATCCGTTCGCGTGAACTCGAGGTGGTTCACGACGCGGTGCACTTCGCGATCGGGATCGGCCCGATCACGCAGCACGCGTTGCTACAAGCGATCGCGAGCCGTGGCGGCTATCGGTACATCGCGCTCGGTGGCGACGTGATCGGAGCGATGCACACGTTGGGCGACCGGATCCTCGACGATGAGCCCGCCGCGCCGCCGCCGACGCTCGTCCCGACCGAGACGCCTACACCGCCGCCGCCCACGGCGACGCCCACCGCAGTACCGGTCTTCGCACCAGTGTTCCTGCCGAGCCTACTGCGCGAGCAGGGCTGAGCGGACGGGAAGCTCGCTCAAGAGCGGTGGGATGCGCTCCCTCACCTGGCACTGGGGTCGAATATGGCGCCCGAGCGCGCATGCACCGCGCCCGCCACGGGCAACGGACCACCGGCCGACAGTCCCAACCGGCAGCCAGGACCACCGGCCGACAGTCCCCACTGCCTACGGCTCTACAACCTCCTCGCCGCAAGCCAGGCGGTCCACGCGCTCGCCGCTCGGATCGCGTAGCTCGGCGACGTCTTCGTCGGTCCAGACGTAGCTGCGGCGCCAGCGGATGACGCCGGTGGCGTCGGGCGGCGCGTCCGGGCCGCTGTGGATCTCGAGCTCGTCATCGACCCGCATCACGCCCGCGCTGAAGTCCAGGCGCTGATTGCCGAGAACCGAGACGAGCTGCCAACCCGCGAGGTCGATGGCCGGGCCGCCCGCGTGGCGCAGCAGGACGAGCTCGTCGCGGCCGCCGCACTCCAGGTAGGCGATGCGTAGGCCGCGTGCGGAAGGCGGCGGAGCGGCGGTCGGCTCAGCGCTTGGGCGCGGCGTCGGACGGAGCGTCGGCGTCGCGGTGGCTTCCGCCGTGGGCGTGCGCAGCGGAGCGCGACGGCCGAGGTCGTGATCGGCCGATGTGTAGGGCAGCAGGATGCGCGTGTGCAGCGTGAAGCGCGGCGTCGGCACGGCCGTCGACGGGGGACGGCGCGTGGGCGGAGCCGGGCGCGGTGTGGCGCTGGGCGCGGGCGGCGGCTCGACGGGGCCTGCGCTCAGCGCGAAGCGCGCGAGGAGCGGGTCGTGATCGCTCGCCTGGACGACGGCGGGTTGCTCGGCGTTGACATGGACCACGCCGAAGGTGGTCGCGAATTCGCGCAAGGCGGGGCTGACCAGCATGTGGTCGATCATCTGCGCGTTGCCCAGGTAGATGTAGCTGTAGCGTTCGCGAACGTCGAGTTCGTCGGCGAGGTTGATCAGCGTGTCGCCAGCCGTCGCCACCGTGCCCGGCGCGAAGTCGAAGGTGTTGAAATCGCCCAATACAACAACCAGCGCTTGTTCGTCGACGGCCATCAGCTCCGCTACAAAACGTTGCACCGCCCGGCCCTGCTCTACGCGGCGCTCCTCGCTGTGCAGCACGGGCGGCTGCGTGCAACACAAGAGCGGGTCGTTGCTGAGGCGCGCGTTGTAATGGACGTTGATCGCAAAGAGCGTTCGGTTGCCCCAGCGAAGCTCCGCCGCAAGCGGTTTGCGGCTGGTCCGAAACGCTGAATTGGTCGGTTCGATCCGGCCGGGGCTGAGCGACAAGCGCGGGTCGGAGCCCTCGCCAGGCTCCGGGGCCAGCACGCGCGTCGCGGTGGTCGCATCCGGTTGGCCGCGCTCCACCAGACGCAGCGGGCCGTCGCCGCGCACGAGGAAGGCCGTGCGGATGTTCGATACGATCGCCCCGCCGTCATTGCCGTACTTGGGGTCGATCTGGTGCCACGTGTAGGTTGGTCCGCCGACTTCTTCGATGGCGCCGACGAGTGTGTCCAGCGTGAGCCGGGCGCTCACGCGCTTGCTGCCGTCGTCGCCGGGACCGTTGTCGTCCTGGATCTCCTGTAGCGCGACGAGATCGGGCGCCGCGAGGTTGTCGACGATGATTGCGGCCAGATCCAGAAAGCGCTGCGGAACTTGGGTAACGTTCAGGTTCTTCACGTTGAAGCTCGCTACGGAGAGCGTCCCCGCTCCCGCGGCCGGTACGCGCATCGCGGCCTGGTGCTCCGAAACCGGTGTGAGACGCGACGTGGCCATCAGCTCCCAATGGGTATCAACCGGCGTGACGACGCCGACGACCGAGCCGTCCAGTCGGTCCCCGACCCAGAGCCGCGGCAGGTTCTGGTTGAGCGGATCGATATGCAGCCGCTCCGGGTTGAAATCGTCCGCTGCGATGGTCAGCGCGCCCCGGGCGGATAGCCCCGTGGCTTGGCGCCCGCGATCGCCGACGACGACCACGTCGCCGCCCTTGCTCGCGCCGACCACGAGCGGCTCGTTGACCTGAACGCGCATATGCTCGAGGGACTCCCAGAAGTCGAGCCCGTCCACGGTGGGATTGCATACCGTGTTGCCGTCGTCGTCGATCACCTCGCTCGGCGGCACCCGCCCGCCTTCTCCGACCACGATGGGCGCCGGCAGCTCGTTGCCGCTGGAGAGGACGCGCACGTCTACATCGTCCAGCTGGGTCACTGGGCAGCATTCGGCGTCCGCATCGACCACCTCGCGCACCGTCCCGCTCATGGCGACCTCGTCGCCCGGGTCGATACCGTCGGACGTGGCGTCCGGGAGCATCACGCGGATGCCCTCGGAGGTCGATACACGCCTGTCGGGCGCCGGATCCTGTACGTAGATGTGGTCTCTGCGCACGACCGTGACGATGCCCGGCACGTCGGCCACCGCCGTTCCGACCATCGGCGACGTGTGGCAATCACCTTGGATGTCGCGAATGTGCGTGGCGTTCTGCGCCAGCATGGCGGCCGGTGCGACCGTCGCGGCCACGACGGCGGCGCCCAGCGCGAGCGCGGCGACGAGCGCGGTCGCAATGCGGGGGGCGAACGTTCGCGCGGAGGAGACCGCGCGTGACTGCGGGGCCGAGCCGGACGTAGGCTGCGAGCGCGCCGTGGCTGTCGAGCCGGACGTCGGCTGCGAGCGTGCATCGGATGTCGACTGCGTTGCGGGGTCAACGTGCGACGGGGGCGGCGATTCGAAGGGACGAGGCGTACGAGACATGCGGGGCATACGGTCTCCCGCCGGCGGGTTGCAGGAAGCGGGGCGGCCGGCCGCGGCAGGCTAGCACGGATGTTCAGTGCGCGCGAGATGTGAGGGCGCGATCGGGCCCCGGCTAGAAGGTGCTCAGCCCCGTCGCTTCCATGACGCGGTACAGGATCCGCTTCCACAGCGTGGGGTCGGCCCACGTGTCGTAGCCGACGCTGAAGACGCGGCCGGGCTCGTTGGCCCAACGCCCTTCGAACCACGCGCGTGCGTCGTGCAAGACCGGCGCATCGGAGGGGCCTTCGACGAGCAAGTCGGTCTCGAGGTTGAGGTCGCCCAGGTTGCGGCGGGTGAGGTTGGCGGAGCCGATCAGCAGCGTTGCATCGCCTTGCCCTTCGAGGGGGCGGATCAGGACGAGCTTGGCGTGGCATTGTTCGCCGTGGGTGTCACACCAGCGGACCGTCGCGTGCTCGCGTAGCTCCCAGGCCACCTGGCGGTTGGGGATGCCGTTTTTGGTGCGGCCGAAGGCGTCCTTGTTGGGGTCGAGCAGCAGGCGTAGGTGCGCGCCGCGGTCCGCCGCGTCGCGCAGCGCCGCCACGACGAGCCGGTCGGAGAGGTAGAACATGGCTACGTCGACCGCTGTTTCTTCATCGGCCGTGGACAGATGTGCGAGCAGCGCGTCCCGGATGCGCGACTCGCTGACCATCCCGACGCGAACCGAGGGATCGTCCGCGGATCGATTCGCGCTGCGGCCCTCGTTCGCGGGCGGCGGCGCCGGGATCGGGACGCCTGAGAAGGCCGCGACCGCCCGCTCGCTCTCCGCGACGGCGCGTGCCACGGGGCCCGTCACCTGGAGGGCGACGTTGCCGTGCGCGCTCGAGCCGTCGTGCGGGTTGGCCGAGCTGACGACGGCGGTCAGGGTGCCGGGTTCGTCGGGGGTGTCGACGACGAGGGTCTTGCGGTGATTGGCCTTGAAGTTGAGCATCGAGAGCCAGGAGCGGAGGGGGACCCGTCCGTCTTCGCTGCTGAAGGGGTTGGGCAGCCACCCTCGGGCGTCCGCGGCGGGGCGGCCCCACGGGGCGACCAGCAGGCGCCATGGGCCCGACCAAAGCGGGTTGCTGTCACGTAGGGCGGCGAGATCCGTCTCGACCACGATGACGCCCGCGGCGCGGAGGCGATCGAGCTGCGGGGAACGTCGTCCGCCGTACACCGTGTTGATCGGGTCGGTGATCAAGGCTACCGTCGCCGGTGGCTGCGCCGCGTGACGCGCGATGAGCGCGTCGGTCAACTCGTCAGCCAAGGGGCGTGTGGTCTCCGGGCTTGCGCCCTGCATGGCGTTGAACAGGAATTGATCGGCGAGCACGTAGGACGGCGCGTCGGCGATCAGACGTAGCGCGGCATCGAAGATCTCTTGCTCGACGTGGCGTTTGCCTGCTTCATCCGTCCAGGTAATGTCGGACAGGAATTCGGCGCGCGTGACCGGCGCTGGCTCGAAACCCGCAGCCGTTCCGGGCGGGGGTGCCTTCACGACGTGACGCGCCCCGGTGCCGGCCGAAACGACAATCAGCGCGATGGCGATCGCGCGCACCCATCGCCGTCTCCGCGCCGGGCGCGACGCGCGGCGGGAACGGCGGGCTGCACGGGAGGTGGACGCGCGGGGCGTAGGAGGGGTCACGAGAGCGCGATGCTAGACCGCACGGAGCGGCGCGGCAAGGGCGACGATTGCCCGAAACGGGAACGCGGGTAACCATTGGCTGCCGCTTAGCGTCCTGGGGGCCGAGGCCAAGAAGGAATCTTTTTTGGAGGGCAAGATGCCGAAGGTGAATACGTCCCCCCACCCGCGCGCCGAGCGCGGGGCGGGCGCTGGAACCATGGACACGCAGCAGGCCGAATCGGTCCCTGCGCCGGAACCCGTTGAACGCGTGCGCACGCTCTTGCAGCTCAGCATGGCGCTCAACGAGCACCTCGACCTGCCGATCATCCTCGAGCGGGTCGTGGCGGTCACCCAAGATCTAACAGGGGCCGCAGACGCGAGCATCCTCATG
>JAJCYU010000394.1 GCA_029262755.1 Anaerolineae bacterium | reverse complement strand
CCCGATCGGCGGTTGCTCGGGAAGCGGCGCAACGGGCTCGTCTGCGCCGGCGGTATGCGGTTCTTCTTGGGTCACAGCGGCATCGACCGACTCGGTCATTGAGAACTCGCCCGCCGACGACGTACGCTGAGCACGCTCGCTCGGAACGCTCGAGATCCCCTCCGATCCCGCCTCGGGCACGCCCGCGTCGGCCATGTCCAGACCGTGGCCGACGTCGATCCCCGCGTCCAATTCGACGTGAACGGCCCCTTCGGGCAGTTCCTCCGCTTCAATTTCGGCGGTTGTCGTTGCCTCCATGTCAGCCGACGACGGCGCTAGGGTCACCGTGGTACCAGGTAGCGCCGGCTCCGGGACGCCGCCAGCCGCGCGAGGTGCGTCGATCCCGCCGCCATCGGCGAGCACGTCGTCCGTTGCGGACGGGCTTCGCGACCGGCGGAACGCGGCGGCCAGCAGGACGACGACGGCCACCGGCGCCAGCAGCCACACCGATACTTTCGTGCCCAATGCCATGCCAAGACCCAACCCTGCGAGGGTGAGTTCAAGGGCGATGCGGCGCGGCGTCGTGGCGCGCAGGGCGCCCGCCAGGCCAAAGAGTGCGAGAAGAACGAACGCGGTAAGCGCAGACTCGACCGTATAGAAATGTGCTTGCTGAATGTGGAAGGCCGTAAACGCCGTAAGCAAGGCGGCGAGCAGGCCGACCCTTCGGCCGTAAAGACGAAGCCCAAGACCAAACACGAGAAGCACGGATAGGACGTCCAGCCAGGCACTCACCGATCGCCCAACCAGATAGATATTCGAGTAGGAGGTCTTGCCGAGTCGCTCTGCGAACAGGCGCGTCAACGTTATGGACCACGTGCCGTAGGAGAGAAAGTTGTGGCCCATGTTGCGCGGATTGAGCGGCGACGTATCCGTGTCCAGATAGCCGAGCACGTCCTGCGGCATGCCGAGCGACGAGCCGACCATCGTAAGGAAGCGTTCATCCGGATGGAGGTGGTGCCCCGCATCCCAATCCTGGCCCACGAGGCGGAGTCCCGCGGCCGCGGCGAGAATGGCGGCAAGGGCTACGTATAGCACCCAGGTCGGAATCGCGCGTCGCGAGGGGGTGGGGGAATCAATCACGCGTTGGTCTCCGTAGGCTTGCGCAGCTTCAACGCCGTGATGAGATAGGACTGGTCGAAGGTCGGCGGTCGGTGGTCGTTCAGACGGTCGAATGCGCGCAGTGTCCGCAGTCCGATCCGCACGGGGTTCAGACCACTGCCTTCGTTCCCGTCGGTATTGAATCGGTCCGCCGCGGCCGCCATGGAGGGCGGCAACGCACCCGCCTCCAGGAGTTCCTTGCCGAGGCCGTACACCAGATTGTGGATGAACGGCATGCTGTAGTGGGTGAACGCCCGAGCCTCTTCCACAATCCAACCCGAATCCGCCGCGAGCCGTGCGAGCTGCTCGGGTTCGTAGAGGCGCTCGTGGTTGGCCCAGATGCCAGAGAGAAGGCCGGTTCGGATCGGCTGCGCGCCTACAACTTCGAGCACGCGGTTGATCGGATCCCACGCCAACGGATAGTCGGCATTCGGCGTCGTCAGCGCCATGACGCCACCGGGTGCGCATACGCGTGCCAGCTCGCGCAACGCCGCCGCGTCGTCCGCGATGTGCTCAATGACCTCCGTAAACACGATCCGATCGAATGCCCCGTCCGCGAAAGGCAGGGCGCGTACGTCCGCCGACAACACCCGTACGCCGGGCACGGCAGACCGCGCCCGGTCCAAGAGCGGCGTGTCGAGCTCGACGCCGACGACGTCCGCTTCCGGATACAACTCGCGGGTGAACTTCAGATAGAACCCGCGACCGCAGCCCATATCCAACACGCGGTGCCGCGGGCCGATTCGCAAGAAGTCGTACACGGCGTCGGCACGCCGTGGGAAAGACATATCGGCTTCGTTGGCCAACATCCGCGCCAAGCGCTCGCCATCGTAGGGCCACGATTCCGACGCGTCACCGGCGGAAGGATGCTCGACCGGCACGGGGACTCGGTTCACGCACTCCTCCGAAAAGGCAGCGAACGGATCGATCACGTCGGCTTGGGCACGGATGCATTGCTCGCGGATCCGCCGAGCTCGCCGCAGCGACATGATCGACGATACAACAGCGAATCCAGGCAAAGCCGGACGAGTATAGACGGGGCTTGCCCCGCATTCAACGAAAAACGCCGGCCGATTGCGGTCGCGGTCACCCGACGTGCAAAGCGCAAGGAAGCGAAGACGCCGGGTTGCGACGACGCGAGTCTGTATGACGACCCGAATCGGGACGGCCGGCCTGCCAAGGCTGGACGCAGAGCGGTTACGCCGGATCGCCTCCGCTGAGCCGCTGCGCTCGACGCGACAAGCCTTCCCAACGCAGTCCGAGCGACCACATTCCGGCAACGCCCAAAACGATCAGGGTGAGGAACGTGACGGCGTGCAGGACGATCGCGTAGCCGAGCGCCTGTTCCCGCGGAATGTCGAGCAGGATCCAGAGCGCGGCCACAACGGCTGCGTGGAACACCCCCACGTATCCGGGTGAGCTTGGAATGATGGCGAACAGAGCGGCCGCCCCCATCGCGAACACCGCCGCCGACACCGTGGGTTGGAGTCCGGTGGCCGGCATGACGAGCCAGTAGCTGAGACCACCAAGCCCCCAGACGATGGCCGACCAAGAAAGAGCAGCCAGTGCGGCGCTCGGCCGCGAGAGCGCGTGGAACGCACCGCCGAAGCGCTCGATTTGGCCGTGTGCGAACCTTCGCGCATCCGCCGGCGCGACACGAATCCCGGGCAGCCGCGTGGCCAAGGCCGCCATGTTGCCGCCGACGCGCGCCAGGAGGCCCGAGGCTCGACCCATGACGAGCACCACGGCGTAGGCCAGCAGCACGAAACTCGCCGTGGCGATGCGCAGCCGACCAGGGCTCGACCACCAGCCGGCGCCGAGCTGCGCTTCGAGCAGGACCGCGGCGGGAGCCGGCAACCAGATCGCGAGCATGGCGAAGATCGTGATCAGATCCAGCACCCGCTCGACGACCACAGCGGCGAGCGCCTCCGCGCCGCCGGCCGGCGTCCTGGTCTCCACCAGCCAGGCCCGCATAGGGTCTCCCAGGCGTAGGGGCAGGACGGTGCTGACCAGGTAACCGACCGAGATGATCCAAAACGTGTCGCGCGCGCTCGGCTTTTCGACGCGCCCAAAGAGCATGCGCCACCGAATGGCACGCGCCCACTGCCCCGTCACGATCACGACGATCGCCGGAACGAGCCATCCATATCGGCCGGTGGCAAGAACTGAGGCCAGCGTCCGCAGATCCATGCCGCGCATGGCCAGCCATAGGGAGATCACGCTGATCACGATGCCCAGCCAAACGCGACGGTCGCGCAGGAGCTCTACGATGGGGGATCTCTCTTGGGAGGCGCGCCACAGGAGGTTGATAGCGATCGTCGCTCAGGCACCCGAACGACGGTCACGGTTTCGTACCGCATCACACCCGAGGTCATTCGGCGCCGTGTCTGGCCGCGATGCGGAGCTTCCATGCGCAGTCAACAAACACCGAACGATGACCGAATCGGGGATCTTGTTCGGGGAATCTGCACGGGGCCAACAGCGCGTAGGCTCGGCAGGCTAGCAGACACGTTGTTGGGGGTAAAGGACCAATCGAGGCCGAAGCCCCGCCGCGCCGGTCGAGGCTACGGGCACCGCAGCCTGTTGCCGACCGTGCGCAGCGCCTGGACGATCCGATCGCCTTGCGCACCATGGATGCGGCGCTGCGTTCCGCCTGCGACCTCGGCTAGGAAGGTTCGATGCGACGCGTCCCCCAGATCGACGACCCAGACGGTCACGCCCGCGTCGCGGGCTTCCTCCGCCCGCGCGATCACCGCGGCTTCGGTTGCACCGACGACCTCGCCGTCCGTCACCAACACGATCGCTGCGTAGCGGTGATCCGCCGCCGGCAGGTCCGGGCCGGCACGGATGGCCGCCAACGCGGCAGCAAGACCCCGATCGATGCGCGAACCCTGGTCGGTGCCCAGCGCGGTCAGGGCGCTGGATAGCAACCCGTGGTCGTCCGTAAGGCCCACGACCGGCCGCGCCTGCTCATGGAAGGTCACCAGACCCACCCGCGAACCCGGAATCTGG
The DNA here is from genome assembly GCA_029262755.1 of Anaerolineae bacterium. Classification (GTDB taxonomy): domain Bacteria; phylum Chloroflexota; class Anaerolineae; order Epilineales; family Epilineaceae; genus JAJCYU01. The sequence continues at coordinate 10,766 of JAJCYU010000394.1, read as the reverse complement.
TCGAGGACAAGACTCGCAAGATCGCGCGCGGCCTCTCCCGCCACCTCCACCAGGGGACGGCCGTCGGGGCCGGGTCGCAGCATGGTCGTGCTGACGTCAAGGGCGAGCACCACGTCCTGCGGTCTCCCGACCCGCACACAAGCCGCGGATCCAAGCCACGGCAAGTACCGTGGAGAACGCTGTGTCGTCGAGATGAGCGTCGGTGTGTGGGTCGGCGCACGCGCCGTGGCCACCCCCGTCGGCGCCCCAGGACGCGGCGTGCCGCGGGGCGGTTCTTGCGTTCCGGGACCGACGGGGGAGGGCGTAGCACGCTCCGGCGGCGTGCCGACGGGCGTCACTTCGGTGGCGCGGCCATCGGGAGGCGTGGAGGAGGGGTCCGGCGTCGCGCTGGGCGTGCCGAGCGTGCCGGGCGTGCCGGGCGTGCCGGGCGTGCTCGCTGAAGCGCTGGGCGTCGACGTCCACAGATCGGACGGCGCAACAACCTCGATCCGACCGTTCGGTAGCGCGGCGGAGCCCGGGCGACCGAGGCTGTCGACGAATTGGATTTCGCCGCCGCTGCTCACCGGTTGCGTACCCAGCTCTGTGGGCCGCAGACGCCATCGCAGCTCCACCCCACCCAGCGGCATCAGGGGAAGCCGCCACGCCAAAGAGCGGCCATCGAAGGTTGCTTCGGGACGGGACGAGCCCCGTACGTAGCCCATGCTTTCGGGCAAGCGATCTGCGACATCCACATCGCGTGCGACGATCGAGGCCATTCGCTCTGCGATCCGTGCGAACACCGGTCGCAGGTCGCGGCTGAAGGGTGCGCGCAACGCATCGTCCGGGCTGCTTGCGATCGCCGCTAGGAGCTCTGCGTCCGCTGCCCCGCCGAGCGCGACGGTCACGATGTGCACGCCCGCTCGGCGCAGCAATTGTGCCGATTGCAGCACGGGCAGCGGTCCGTAGTTGTTCTGCCCGTCCGAGAGCAGGATGAGCACGCTTCCCGCTTCGGATCGTGCTCGATCGTCGGTCAGTATTCGCCCGCCTGCTCGCAGACCATCGGCGATGTCCGTCCCGCCCCGCAGCGGCACCTCCAATGCGTGAATCGCGGAAAGCACGTAGCGCCGGTCTCCGGACAAGCGCGCATCGATCGTGGCGCGATTGTGAAACGAGGCGATGCCTACCGCGTGCCGCTCTACGTCAATGGCATTGACGAACTGGCTCGCAGCGGCACGCGCATCGGCGATCGCAGCGCCCTTCATGGACGGAGAACGATCGATGACGAGGGCGACGTCCAGGGGCAGCGGTTCGTCGGGGCAATCGAGCACGATTGCCAGGGTCACGGTGACCGAATCGCCGATGGCAACGCGCGGCGGATCGACCTGCCGGGTTAGGTGCGCACGGCAGGGGCTTGGTGCAGGCGTTGCGTCGGACGTGCGGTCGGCACGCGCGGCGTTGTGATCTGGACCTGCGATCCGCGCCGACCCGGAGGCAGCCGGCGGCGGCCGCAGCATGGCCAGACACATCAGCGTCGCGACGAGAACGGCACTCTTCATGCATACCTTAACGGTCGAGCGGCCCGAATCTGTCGCGGCTGCGAAATGACTGAGAGCGCGATCATTCACGGTGCGGGTTCGTACAAGTACGTGAACACGAGGTCCACGAGATCGTTCCGACCGGCATCGTCAAGATCGCGCAGCGCATCGGGATGGATCGCGTCGAGCACGGTGCGCAGTTCGGCGCGGGATCGATTCGCCAGCCGAGGATCGTCCAACGGGGCGTCCGTCACACCGCGCCCATCGGAACCATGACACGATGCACACCGCGCTTCGAACACGGGGCGGGTGGAGGACTCCAGACCGGCCGATGTTGGTCGCGACCACGCGAAGAACGCCACATCCCATAGCGCCTGTTCGTCGAGGGTCGCGTCAAAGCGCTTCATGGAAGATCCAATCACACCGCGTTGCGTGGCACGGTGAAACCACGACGGTCGTTGACCGGCCATGTACGCGGCATCCTCGAAGTTGGGCGGGCGCGGATCGAGGGTAGCGGCGAGCGGACCATTTCCGGCCCCGGTCGCTCCATGACAATGCGCGCAGTGACGTTCCCAATGCCGTGCGCCTTCGCCGGCATCAGCGCGCCTACGCGGCAACTCGGCGGATACATTCGCCACGGAGGCCAAGGCTGCGCGCGGTGTCGGCGCAGCAACCTCGGGCGATTCGTCGCGCGCGCAGCCGGCGAGCACAAGCGGGGCGCCCAACATAGACACCGTGAGCATGTACACCGCGAGTACCGACACATCTTGTGAAGACTTCGCGCCACACCGATCCAAAGGGCCGGCAGCGCGACGTGCTCCTCGTTGAATCATTGGCGCAGAATCCTGGGCCGACGGGCATAGCCCGTCACGGCGCACGAAGAGAGACCGCCCGGTGGCTAGCGAACCGCCATTGTAGGGGGAATGTGCAGCGCCGGCGGATTTTCGTGCATCGCGGGCGCACGTTACAATCGCCGACGCGGCGGGCCGAGGCGCGTGCTCGCCACCGCCAAAAGGGGCCACCGTGATGAGCAACCAATCGGCTATGGGTCGCACCTACGAAGAATTCACCGTGGGCGAGATCGTGCGGAGTCCCGCACGAACCGTCTCCGAAGCCGATGTGATGCAGTTCGCCGGCTTGAGCGGCGATTACAATCCGCTCCATACCGACGCCGAGTTTGCGCGCCAAACGCAATATGGCGAGCGTATCGCGCATGGTTTGCTTGGTCTCTCCTTCGCATCGGGATTGACGTGGCGCCTCGGCTGGATCGAAGGCACCGCGATGGCATTCTTGGACCTCTCCTGGAAGTTTCGGCGGCCGGTTCTGTTGGGCGACACCATCCATGCCCGAATCGAGACCGAAGACGTACGTCCAGCGCCGCGCATGGGCGGGGGCATCGTGACCTTCGGCGTTCAGTTGGTCAACCAACGCGACGAGGTCACCCAGAAGGGCACCTGGCGGCTGCTCGTTCGCGGCGCAGACGTGGAAGAGTCCGCGGCCGCCGGCTAGCGTCCACCTCCCATGACCACGCTAGCTGCGGCGAACGATGCAACGTCCTTGCGTCGCATCGTCATTCAGACCCCGCTGGCGGTCGGGCCTGTCAACGCCTATGTGCTCAGAGGGGCGCCGCTCACGCTGGTGGACACGGGGCCAAATACGGATGCGGCCTATGCAAGTGTGCGCGACGGGCTTGCCGCCGCCGGCTGTGGCATCGCAGACCTCGAGCGCATCGTGCTCACGCACGGGCACGTGGATCATTGCGGGCTGGCTGCGCGATTGCAGGAGGAGAGCGGAGCCCGCGTGCTGGTCCACGAGGCGGGTGTCTCCGATCTCGTCGATTGGCCGCGTACATGGCGTCAGCGACTCCGGCTGGTCGAACGTGCCGCCGAGGTCGGCGGGGTGCCGGCCGATCTATCGCGCACGTGGTTGGAGCTGAATACCCCGCGCGAATCACTCGGCGCGAGCATCCCGGCGGATGCACTGCAGGCGCTTGCCGACGGCCAGCGCCCGTTGTGGGGCGGCCGAACGTGGCAGGTCCTTCACACGCCGGGACACGCCGCCGACCACGTCTGTCTCGTCGATGCGGGTGATGACAGGCCTACAGGCGAAGTCGAGCGCGAAGCGGTGATGATCGCGGGCGACCTCTTGTTGCGCCATCTCCCGTCGCCCCCGCTACTCGAGCCACGACGGCCTGACGGCCGTAGGCCCGAGACGCTTGCGTCGTTGATCGCATCGTGGCGGCGCATCGGCAAGGTCAGAGTCGATATCGCCTGGCCCGGCCATGGGCCACCGGTGCGTGCGCCGCGCATCCGCCTGGCGCGGAGTCTCGCCGAAGCACGCGACGGCGTGCGCGCGACCCGTGCTGCCCTGGTGGCGGGCGCTCGTTCACCGTGGGAGGTCGCGATGCATACAGGATTGCCGAGCGAAGCGGAGCGCCTCGCGCTCGTGATGGGTTGGGTGGTTGCCCGGCTCGATTGGCTTGTCGATCGCGGGCTGGCTGAGCGGCGATTCGAGGGCGACGCGCTTCGTTTCGAGCCGGCGGCGCCCACGCGGCGGGGTATCGGACCGCGCTGAGCGGCGCTTAAGTCAGCACGAAGAATCAGGGAGCCGCGCGAGGTCGGACGCGGTGCGCCGTGTGCGCGGTTGCGCGGTCCCTCGCAGAGGACGGTAGGGCATTTCCCTTTGAAGCTCGCCCTTGCGCCGTTCCGTCCCTTGCCAGTCAGGCCATGGGACGCGCGACGGGACCGGGCTGCCGCCCGGCCCCGTCGTGTCCGGGTTCTCATCGCTTGTTGCATGCGCACAGGACGACTCGCGAACGTGCCATGAACGCCCGATCGCGCAACAGCTAGGCGTTCGCGCGAAGGGCGATCCTACGCCTGGTGCGAGTCCGTCGCCGAGTCCGCCGGATCGTCCGCCGCGACCGAATTGCCTTCTTCAGCCCGCGTCGCAAGGCTTCCCGCGAGCTTGTCCAATGCGCCGTTCAGGCTCCGAAGCGCACTGGCAAGCTCATTGCGAACAGTATCCTGGACGCGTGCGGCGCGTGTCGGGCCGGAATCGGCGTCCTCACTGCCCTCGGAGGCAGGGGCGCTCGAACTGGATTCCGCAGCACCTGCTTCCTCTGCCACGTTGTCACCTCGGCCGCGGCGCAGTACGCCGTCGAGCTCGCCGCGCAACTTGCGCATGCCGTCGCCTACCTCGCCCTTGAGCGCCTCAGCCTCCGGCGTTCCTGCCGCAGCGCGAATCGCGCCGGCAAGTCGCTCGCCGAGTCGGCGCAACTCGCTGGTTAGCGGTGCCTCGCGGCCCGGCTCTGCATCGGTGCTAGCGGCTGCGTCCTGATCGAAGCTCGCCGCGTCTACGTTCGGGTTGCCTTCGTCGACCATCGTTGGCTCGTTCATGCGTTTTCTCCTTCGCCCGTCGAATCGGTTGGGGTCTGTGCGTACGAGATTCAACGGACGCACGCTGCCATTGTACGGGGTAGCGGGCGCCGTGTTGCGCGCCTCGGAGCGATCTATCACTGTGCTATCATGACCCGTGCGCGAGCCCGGCCCGGTGGCAGTTGGTCGGGCTCGAAGCATTGTGTGCCGGCAGCGGTCCTATACCGCAGAGCGCCTCCGCGCAGGAATGGCGATTCATCATCGTTCCCCTGGGTGCGAAGCGAACGCTCCCGATCGACGCACGGCATCGAGATTTGGCATTCACCCCACGGCGCGAGACCGCATTCGCGCAGCGCAAGGCAGGAGCGGCGGCGATGACCGCGGCCGAGTCCATTCGAAATTTCTGCATCATTGCTCACATCGATCACGGCAAGAGCACGCTTGCCGATCGACTGCTTGAGATGACGTTTACGATCGAAGACCGCAAGATGCGCAATCAGGCCCTTGACTCCATGGACTTGGAGCGAGAGCGTGGCGTCACGATCAAGGCCAGCGCCGTGCGCTTGGACTACGATGCCGATGATGGGCGGCGCTATGCGCTCAACCTGATCGATACGCCCGGCCATGTCGATTTCACCTACGAGGTGAGCCGCGCGCTCCAGGCATGCGAAGGCGCCGTGCTCGTGGTCGATGCGACCCAAGGCATCGAGGCGCAAACGCTGGCCAACCTCTATCTCGCGCTTGAGCACGACCTGGAAATCATCCCGGTGCTCAACAAGATCGACTTGCCGGCCGCCGACCCGGAAGCGGTGTCCGAAGCGGTGGCAGAGTTGCTTGGGATTGCCGTCGAGGACGTGATCGCCGTATCGGCCAAGGCCGGCACGAACATCCGGGCCGTTCTGGAGGCGGTGGTCGCGCGCGTGCCGAGTCCGCGCGGAATCGACGATGCACCGGCGCGCGCTCTGGTGTTCGATAGCCATTACGATGCATATAAGGGCGTTATCGCCTACGTTCGCGTTATGGATGGTCGCTTGACCGGACGCAGCGCAGGCGCCATGAAGCTGATGGCGACCAACACACGCTTCGAGCCCATCGAGCTGGGCTCCTTCCGACCGGACATGGTTCCCGGCAAGGCGCTGGAGCGCGGCGAGGTCGGCTACGTGGCTACGGCGCTCAAGAGCGTGCGTGACGTCCAGGTCGGCGACACGATCACGACCGTGGAACAGGGCGCTACCGAGGCGCTGGCCGGCTACGCACCCGCAAAGCCGATGGTGTTCGCCGGCGTGTATCCGGTGCTCAGCGAGGATTACGAAGAACTGCGGGATGCGTTGGACAAGCTGCGCCTCAACGATGCAGCGCTCGTCATCGAGCCGGAGAGTTCCGTAGCGCTGGGACCCGGATTTCGCTGCGGTTTCCTTGGCCTCTTTCACATGGAGATCGTGCAAGAAAGATTAGAGCGGGAGTACGACCTGGATCTGCTCGTCACCGCGCCCTCTGTCATCTATGAAGTCTTGCGCACGGATGGCAACGTGCTCCAGGTCGACAATCCGGCCCACTTGCCCGACGCCGGGGAGATCGATGAGATCCACGAACCGTGGATGGCGTTGACCGTTTGGGCACCCGACGACTATATCGGGCCGATCATGGAGCTGGTGACCGAGCGCAGGGGCGAGTTCGTGAAAATGGACTTTCCGAATCCCGGTCGGGTGATGCTCCACTACCAGATACCGCTGGGCGAGTTGATCACCGAGTTTTACGATCAGCTCAAGAGCAAGACCCGTGGCTATGCGTCGATGGACTATCACTTCGAACGCTATTTGCCCGGCGATCTTGTCAAATTGGACGTGCTCGTCAACGACAGTCCGGTCGATGCCTTGTCGCTGATCGTTCACGAAGCCAAGGCCTACCGTATCGGGGACGCACTGACGCGGCGGTTGAAGAAGGTCATCCCACGCCAGATGTTTAAGGTGCCGTTGCAGGCGGCGATCGGCAACCGGGTGGTCGCACGGCAGACGGTCGCTGCGCTGCGCAAGGACGTGCTGTCCAAGTGCTATGGCGGCGACGTCTCGCGCAAGCGCAAGCTCCTCGAGAAGCAGAAGGCGGGCAAGAAGCGCATGAAGCGACTCGGCAACGTGGACATCCCGCAAGAGGCCTTCCTCGCCGTGCTGAACCTCGGCGACGAGTAGCGCAGCCGTTGCCGGTCGGCGCGGCCCCAGTCCGGTCGAGTCCCCAGGGCTCGCCTGACGTTGCTCGATACGCTCCTAGCGCAAAAAGCCGAAGCGTTCGAGCGTGCTGCGGTACGCCCGCGGTCGGAAGTCCCGTAGGTCGATCGTGCGCACCGCTGTGCTGTTGGGACAAAGCCGCCAGGTCCCGAGGCCGGTCGTGTCCAATTCCAGCACGTACGGTGGCGGCTCGCACGTTCGCAGCGTTACCCATTGGTCCACCCGGCCCGGGCCTTGGGCGCCGGTCGCTTCGGCCACCCTGCTTCCCGCTGCGTTGCGCATCGTCCAGCGCAAGCGCGGCAAGCGCGCCGCGCCACCGACCAGCCAGTCCGCCCCCTCGAAGCGCAGATTGCAGCCGGAGCGGCCGGTCAAGGGACCCTTGCCAGTCGCATCAGGAAAAGCATGCGCCAAGACGGTCCACGTGCGCTCGCCACACGAAGCGGGCGGAGGCTCGACAACGGTCACGGGCGGGCGCGGGAACGCAATGTCTTGCAGGGAGCCATCGGCGTCCTGGTAGCGTGCGTTTGTGTCGCTGCTGAGCGGGTAGGTGCCTAAGCGCGTCGGTCGCACCGAGTAGATCCACGTGAGGCCGTCCTCCGGGAAGAGTGCATTGTGCCAGGTGATGGTTCCGGCCCCGGAATCGTGGAACGCATCGGGCCCGAGCGAAGCAACGACGAGGCTCGCGTCCGCGCTAAGCGTGTCGGTCAAAGAGACGCTGCGCAGCGCGCTGGCCGACACGACCACGGCGATCGCGGTATAGACATCGACCAGTTCTGCGTTGCGCGGCGACGCGTAGAACTGCGCGGCGCTAGTCGCGACTTGGCGTAGCAGGTCATCCGCCGCGCCGGCGCCAAGACCGATCGTGTGAATATCCGTCCCGGCCAGTTTGGCCGAATTCGCCGCGACGAGCGCGGCTCGCACCGGATCCGGCAGCGGCAGGTTCGGCAAGCCGTCCGTGATCAGAATGATGACGGGACGGGCTGCGGGCCGACCCGCGGAATCCAACTCCGATTGCGCCGCATCGAGCGCAGCGGCCAGATCGGTGGCCGGTCCCGCCCCCGGCTGACCGATGGCATCGTGGAGCGCGAGAGGATCGTCCGTGAGCCCGGCGCGAAGCGTTGCATCGCCATGGAATCCGAGTACACCGATCCGCTGACGCGTCAGATCCGATGCATCGACGAATGCGCGCGCCGCGGCCTGCGCGGCCGCCAAACGACCATCGCTACGCATCGACTGGCTCTCATCCAATGCAAGGATGATGTCGGCCGAACGCAGGACAGCGGCAGGGCAATTCGGCTCGAGTCGATGGCGCACCTGCACCACGTCGCCCAGGCGCACGCGAGCAGGACTCAGCACGGTGTCCACTTGGACGTCGCAGCGGGCGGCCGGTTGCGCGAACGCAGCCGGTCCGATCACGAACGCGCCGAACGACGAGGCCGCGAGCAACGCGAATGCCCTGCGTCGAATGGTCCCACGGTCCCGTGATTGCGCGTTCAACGGCCTATACGTACGCGGCTCGGCGCACACTGGGCCACCCGGCGCCGTCATACGCATGGCCATTCGCATCGGCACCCTTTGCTCGGTCATTTTCGTACTGGACGTCCCCTAACGAATGAAGCCGAATGACTCAAGGGTATTGCGATAATTCCGAGGCCGGAAATCGCGAATCGTGATCTCGCGTTCACGAGCGCCGTTGGGGCACAGGTCGTAGCCGTCCAATTCCGACGTGACCAAGGACAGCGTGTAGGGTGGCGGCTCGCAGGTGCGAATGTAGAGCCATTGGTCTACCCGACCCGGCCCTTGGCTGGTCTCGCCTTCGAATAGCTGAATATCACCCGTGGCATCCGTGAGCCGGTACTGCAAACGCGGTATTCGAAATGATGCGCCGGTCATCCAGTCCGCCGTGTCGAAGCGCAGATTGCATCCGCGACCTCGAGCGCTCTTGCCGGTCGGATCGGGAAAGCTGTGCACGAGCACCGTCCACATTTCCCGTGCCGAACAGCTTCGGTTGACGGGGTCGAGAACAGTGATAGGCGGATTGGGGAACGGCTGCGTGCGCGTGCTGCCGTCCACATCCTTGAATTCGGCGGTGATTTGCGTGGCATGCGGATACGTGCCCACCCGCCGCGGCTCTACTTGGAACACCCACGTCAATCCGGCCGCCGGCACGACACCGTGTTCCCAGCGCAACGGGTTGCCTGCGCTGATGGGAGCCGGTGCCGCAGATGCGGGCACATAGCCGAGATCAGCGGCAAGGGTGTCCAGCACGACCAAATCGCGGACCGCCGTCGCGCCGACAACTAGCGCGATCGACTCGTAAATGTTCTGCAACTCGTCATTTCCGGGCGCGAAGAAATAGTTTTCGGCGGCGCTGGCAACCTGTCGTAGTAGATTCTCTGCAGCGCCACTGCCGAGACCGATCGTGTAGATCTCCGTTCCCGAGAGCTTGGCCGCGTTCGCGCTGCGTAGCGCTGCCGCGTCGGGATCCTGTGGTGGCTGGTTGGGTGAACCGTCGCTGATGAGCACGATGACCGGCTTGGCATCCGCGCGGCCGTTCGCGTCGATCTCCGCCTGCGCGACATCGATGGCCGCCGACATATCCGTGCCGGACCGGATATCAATGCGGTCGATGGCGTCAAAGATGGCCATCTCATCGCCGCTCAACCCGATTTGTAGCTCGGCCTGCGAATAGAAGCCGACCACGGCAATGCGCTGCAGGTTGAGATCATTGCTCTCGACAAATTTCCGTGCCGCGACTTTGGCAGCCGTGAGCTTGCCGTTGGACAACATCGACAGGCTCTGGTCGATCGCAAGCACGATATCAGCGGAACGAAACTCTGCTTCGGGACAGTCCGGAACCAAGGTCAAACGCACTTGGACCGTTTCTCCGAGCCGAACGCGCGCCGGCGTCACGACGGTATCCATTGCCACGGTACATTGGCGTGTGGATTGCAGGCCGGGGGCTGCGGCGGCCGGTGCGGGAGACCCGAATCGTCCGCTGAGGCCGAGCGCCAACACCATGCACGTGACCGCAATGCTGCGCACCACACCTACTCGGTGGTTGAAATGGCAGATAGACATGTGCCGGACCTCCTCGGGTCACGGTGAACGTTCGCGCGAAGAGGGCCGCCGTCGTGCGCTGATCCCCCCGAATACTGTGACATAGATACTATTGACGTCCTTAACGCGCGAGGGGTGACCGGTGATAGCGTCACTGCCACTCTCTACCCAATCGCGCGGACGCCGAGCAACGGTATGGTCAGACCTGTATCGGGTGTCGATCATAGGAGAAACACGCGACGCGGCCCAACGACAGACGCTTTGACAGCCGCGCCGAGCCTGCCCTATACTGGCCTCAGCGTCGCATGAGTGTCCGCTGAGGGCTCCGTGCGGCCGTAGACTACCTCTCGTCGCGACAACCGCTGACCGCGCTCCCACTTCGCAACCGTCCGGTCAATGGCCTCGTGAGTTCAAGGAGATGGACATGCGCCGGTTCCGTTCCATGCTTGCTGCCTCCGCGGCTGTTGCCGTGCTTGGCATTTCGTTGGTTGTGCTCGGTGAGGCGAACGTCTCCGCCGCGCCGGCCGAAGCACCTGCCGCACAGGGTCGCGGTGAGTCGTCCTGTGTTGCGGTCAACCGCAAGGACGCCTCGCCCA
>JAJCYU010000393.1 GCA_029262755.1 Anaerolineae bacterium | reverse complement strand
ACGGCGAGCTTGGCGACGTGCTCGACGATGCGGTCGTCTGCGCGCTCGACGACGGGGTTGGCGACGTGCTCGACGATGCGGTCGACTGCGCGCTCGACGACGGGGTTGGCGACGTGCTCGACGATGCGGTCGACTGCGCGCTCGACCTCGCATGCGGCGACGTGCTCCGCGGTCCGCCACCCCGCTCGGCCCGCTGCGGCAGAGCGACGCCCGCCGCGGCGAGCAGCGCTTCCAGCACAGCGCAGACATCCGCGCCGACGTAGGCGAAGGCGTCGATGCCCGCGGCGTGCCACGCGGTCTCGTTCGCGCCCGGACGTCCGGCGAGCGCGACCGCGCGCGCGCCAGCGTCGCGCAGCGCGGCGGCCGCGGTAGGCGCGTGGGCGGAGTAGTCCGCGTCGGTCGCCGCGAGGAGCGCGACGGACGCGCCGCTTGCCGCGAAGGCGTTCGCGATCGCCGCGGGCAGCGTCTCGTCTCCGACGATCGCGTCCCCGACGGTTACCACGAAGCCGCCGGCCTCGAGGAGATTTTGGGCCCAGGTGACCCGCGCTTGCGTGGCACCGGGCGAATCGGGGTCGCCGATACGCGTGAGGAAGACGCGCGGCGGAGCGCCGGTCGCGTGGGCATGCGCGTCCGCGGCATCGCGCAGCCGTTCCCAAGGCGCGGCGTCCGGGCGGAAGGGCAGATCGTGGCGTGCAGGTGCGACGAACGTTGGGTCCGCCATCGGGCCGACATCGACCCCTTGCGCGGCGAGCGAGGCCGCATCGAGCCGCTCCGAGGCGTCGGCGAAGCTGCTTACGCCCGTGATCGGCGCGCTACGCCGCCGCACGGCGCGCTCGCGGCGCGCGGCTGCCTCGTCGATCCGCGCGCGCAGACCACCGCCGACCGCGCTTGAAGCGGCGAGCCCGCCCTCGTCCTCGATGCGCTGCATCTCGGCCCAGCCTGCACGGCCGAGCTGCTCGCTCAGGTGCTCGACGGCGTAGGCGCCGCCCATGGGATCGATCACGCGGTTGAGTGCGGACTCCTGAAGCAGGATCCGCTGGGTGTTGAGCGCCATGCGCTGCGCGAGCGCGCTACCGTCACCCGTGGCTATGTCGAAGGGCCAGAGCACGATCGTATCCGCCCCGCCGAGCGCGCCTGCCACGCCGGCCAGCGTGCCGCGCACGAGGTTCGTGGCGGGGTCGCGGCGCGTCATCATGCGCGGCGCGGCGACGGCGGTCACGTGCAGCGCGGCGGCGGCGTCGGGCGCGTCCGCTGCAGCGAGAACCCGCGCCCAAGCTCCGCGCAAGGCGCGCAGCATCGCGACGTCGTGCACGACCTCGACACCGACCGGCACGACGAAGCGCAACGTGCCCGCGGCTTCCGCGAGGCTCGCTCCCGAGGCCATCGCGTCGCGCATGGCGGCAACGCCGCCCGCGAGCAACGCGCCGAGCGTTTGCGGCCGCGTGGCGCCGGCGCCGTGCCAGGGACGCGCGTCGACCAGGGTCGCTGCTTCCGCGGTGCCGTCGCGCGTCGGATCGAGATCCTCCGGCCCTCCGATCGTCCAGCCACCTTCGGCCGCACCGAGGCGCGTCGAGGCGCGCACATAGGGCCACTCGCCCGGCCATCCGACCGGGCCGACCTGCGCGTTGTCCGCGGTGTAGAGCGGCTCGAGCATCGTCCCGTCTTCGTCCGGCCGCAGCCAGACGTCCGCGTAGTCGCGCTCGCCCAACGTGGCCTGGACGTCCGCCCGCCAGTCCGCGTACGTGGCGCGCGGGAAGCGCGTGGGATCGGTCGGGGAGGTGGGCTCGGTCGGTTGCGAGCGATCTTCGGTCATCGTTGGGTCCGTTGGCGGGCAAGGCGGCAGGCCGAACAGATATCGGATGGCCGGGGTTGGGTCCAGAAACGAGAGTCGGATGGGGGGCGGCGGCTGGCGGAGCGACGATGCAATCGGGGCGCAATCGGGGCGCAATCGGGGCGCACGGGGTATTGACCTATACACATCGTATCAATAATCTATACACATAGCCGAGTCGCGCAGGTAGCTTGATGAAGCGCCTGCCTGAACTCTCACGAGGCTCGGTCGCCGGACGACTTCTCCACGGTCTCGCCGAACGGAGCGCCTAATGCGTACAAACATTGTGCTCGACGACGATTTGGTCGCGGAGGCCATGGCCCTCGCCGGCTTGCCCACGAAGCGTGCGGTTGTGCACGAAGCGCTACGCACGCTCGTTCGCATGCGCAGGCAGGCCGGGGTGCGCAAGCTCCGTGGACGGCTGCCATGGGACGGCGATCTCGATGCCATGCGCACGGACCGCTTCGTCGATGTGGATCGTTGATTCTTCGGTTTGGATCGACTATTTCGCCGGCACCCAGACCCCACGTACGGATCGTCTTGATGCAGCCCTTGGCACGCGCGAGCTCGCCGTGTTGGACCTAGTCCTAACAGAGGTCCTCCAGGGTTTCCGCCGCGACGCCCATTTCGACGAGGCTCGCGACGCCATGATGCGGTTCCCGTGTCTGGCCTCCGGCGGGCAGCGTATGGCGCTTCAGAGCGCCCGCAACGTCCGCCGGCTACGCAAACGCGGCATCACGGTGCGCAAGACGATCGACTGCCTGATCGCCACGTACGCGATCGAGCACGACCTCACGCTGCTGCACGACGACCGCGACTTCGACCCGTTTGAGGAGCATCTGGGCCTGCGCGTTGCTCGGTGACAAGAAGAGCGGTGAGCCGCGTCCAACGTTGATTGGAGCGTGTGCGCTGGCTTGCGACGGCAAATGCAGGCTGGATGGGCGACCTAGCCCTCCGAACCATCGTCCGCGGCAGGAACCTCCACCGCCCTCCGGCTCGACACCACCGCGACGCCGGTAATGATCAGCGTGCAGCCCACGATCTCTTCCCAGCCTACGACCTCGCCCAGCACCAGCACGCCGAGCGCGATGCCGACCGGCGGCAAGAGATAGGTCACCAGCGACGCGAACGTGGCGCTTGTCCGAGCGATGACGGTGTAGAAGGCCACGTAGGCCGCTGCCGTGCCGACGAAGGCCAGGAAGGCCACCGAGGCCCATGCGGTGGGCGTCGGTGCCGCCGTGAGGGGCCAGTCCCACCACCAGGTGACCGGCAGCATCACGGCACTTGCGATGATCAGCTGGAGCGTGGGCGCCATGAGCGGCGGTAGGCGCATCAGGCGACGTCGGGCGTATACGGTGGAGCCGCCGTAGCAGGCCGCGGCCGTCAGGAAGGCAGCCAGCCCCCACAGCGGCGCGGTGCTTCCATCCACCGCGGCGAACGCGTCGCCGATCTTGGGGGAGAAGGTCAGCGCGATGCCCAAGAAGCCTAGGAACAGGCCCAGCCCCTTGCGCGCGCTGAGCTGCTCGTCGGCCAAGAAGAGATGGGCGATGAGCACCGTGAAGATCGGCGTGGTGCCGTTGAGGATCGAGGCAAGACCGCTGTCGGCGTGGACCTCGCCCCAGGTGAAGAGCAAGAAGGGCACGGCGGTCGCGAAGACGCCCATCGGCGCCATGACAAGCCACGTCTCGCGGTCACGTGGGAGGCGTTGTCCACGCGCATAGAGCACGGCGACCATTGCAACCGTGCCGAGCAGGACCCGGATCGTCGCGATGCTGGCGGGCGGCATTCCGCCGTTGATCGCGACCTTGATGAACAGGAACGATGGCCCCCAACACGCGGCTGTCAGGAAGAGCCAGCCGAAATCCTGCGCGCGTGCCGAGTAGCGTGGCTGGGGCATGGGGCGTGCCTCGTGGGCTGGGGCGCGGGCGGCGATCCGTTGGTGTCGGATCGAGGGTCGCTCGCGAAGAACCGGAGCATAGCGGCGGACGCGGGATGGGCGATATGCGGCGCTGGCTCGGGGGTTGGGAAATGGGGCTGGAAGGGTGTGAGATGGCGTTTCGCGAAGACGGAGAGTGGAAACTCGTCGTCAACCTATGTCAGGTCGCGTTGCTCCGGCTGCACCTCTGTTCGCGCACTCACGTTGGTCGACGTGCAACGGACGATGTCGCGTTGACCGGGCCCACGACCGAACTGCGAGGAAACGGGTCACGCACCGGCCGAATCTCGGCTTCGAGATACAACGTGAAATCATGATCGGCAGTAGCGTCGTTGAAGCGATAGGTAGAGGGTCGGCTATTGTGCGGCTGTCACAGGTTACAGCCGGCTCGTCCATGATGGCGTTGAACGTACGCGCCAGGAGAAACCCTTGCCATGGAGTGGATCCTCATTGCAGTCGGCCTCGCCGGGCTTGTTGCAGGCGGTGAGGCCCTGGTTCGCGGCGCGAGCGGTCTTGCGCTCCTCGCCAAGATCACGCCGGCTGTGGTCGGCTTGACGATCGTCGCGGCGGGGACGAGCACGCCGGAGCTCGTGGTCTCCATCCAATCGGCGACGCGTGGGAACGTCGGCATCTCCATCGGCAACGTCGTGGGCTCGAACATCTTCAACATCGGCATGATCCTCGGCGTGACCGCCATCTTGATCCCGCTCCGGATCCAGGGCAGCACGCTCCGGCTCGAGTGGCCCGTGATGCTCCTTGCCGCGCTCCAGCTCCACCTCCTCTCCCGTGATGGCATCCTCGATCGGGTCGAGGGCAGTTTCCTCCTCGCCGCCCTGATCGCATTCGTCGCCTACGTCGTCTGGATTGGGCGAACCGTTGAAGGAGATGGGTCGCCGGAGGAAGGCGACCTCGCCACGGCATCGTTCGGCCGCCATGGCATCGCGGCAGTCGGGCTCAACGTGTTCGCGATCCTGCTCGGGATCGGCCTTCTTGCGCTCGGTTCGACGCTCCTTGTCCGTGGAGCCGTGGCGATCGCTACGGGTCTCGGGGTGTCGGATGTGGTCGTCGGGCTGACGATCGTCGCGGCGGGAACGAGTACGCCGGAGCTCGTCACGTCGCTCGTAGCCGCCCGGCGCGGGCAAGCGGACATTGCCATCGGGAACGTCGTGGGCTCGAACATCTTCAACGTGCTCGGCATCGC
This sequence comes from Anaerolineae bacterium, assembly GCA_029262755.1. GTDB lineage: Bacteria > Chloroflexota > Anaerolineae > Epilineales > Epilineaceae > JAJCYU01. The sequence goes on along the minus strand of JAJCYU010000393.1, from coordinate 5,352 downwards.
CGGTGCCACGGCAGTGATGGTTCCGCTCTCCATCCCGGATGCCATCCTGGCGCGCGACATCTGGTGGATGGTCGCCGCCTCGGTGATCATCTTTCCGATGATGCACTCCGGCCGGCGCATCAACCGCGTCGAAGGGCTAGCGCTGGTGGGTGGTTTTCTAGTCTACGTAAGCGTCCTGATCCGCAGCGTGATTTAGTCGCCCGTACGGAATGGATTGGCGTGGCCCGGTAGAGGAAGCGAGCGCTCCCCCTTCGATGCCGCCCGGTCGTCGAGACTGAGACCGTCCATCGCCTGGGTCGACACGCCCCCCAGAAACAATGTGCCGATGCGAAGGCGAGCCGGCTCGACGAGAGCCGACTAGGAAGCGAAACGGATCGTGCGGGCCCACGTGGCGGGCAGAGCCAAGAGGTTGGGCGTTCCGTTGCCCTCCCCACGAAGAAGCTCATGGTGGTTTGTGCGAGAAACACCCATGGCGAGCTCGGAGCGGACCCGCGATTCTCGGCACGGAAGATCTCGACCGATACCGAGCCGTACCAGCCCTAGCACAAAGCTCGAGCAGGCACAGTTAGGCAAATACTAGACAGGCGTCCTGATTATCTGTACAATATCTGGACAAGCAGTCAACGATCCGACAGCGTCTCCGATCGGGTTGACGACTCCCGCGCTCGGCTCGATCAGGCTACGTTCGCTCGATTCGGGCCACCCCACGAGGTGACCATAGCTATGAACACATGTATCCGAAGGATATCGCTCGCACTTGTCGCCGCCCTTCTGGTCGGTCTCGCGTTCAGCTCGTCGGCGGAGGCATACGGCGGCAGCACGGGGAAGATCCGTGCATTCCACAACTCGCCGGACACCCCGGCCGTCGACATCTGGGTCAACGACGAGCAGACCCTCGAAGGCGTGCGTTACGGTGATCTGAGCGCCTACATCGACCTTCCCGCCGGCGAGTACGCGATCGAGATCAAGGTAGCGCCCTCCTCTGCGTCCGATCCCGCGGCGCTTTCCGCGAACGTTACCGTCGGCCGCAGTGCCCTGACCGTCGCGGCCATAGGTTCGCTGAGCGGGTCGGGTGGCAACGCGCTGCAGGCAAGGGTCTATCGTGACCGCGGCGGTCCGTGGTGGCGCGTCCTGAGCCGCCTCCGCGTTGCGCATACCAGTCCGGATGCTCCGCCTGTCGATATCCAAGTCCAACTCTTTGACAGGTGGATTACGCTGATTCCCGAACTTCGCTTCGGCGAGAGTTCGAGCTATCTCGTGCTACCGGCGCTGAAGTACGACGTGCGCGCCGTTGTAAGCGGCACAGACACCGTCGCCCTTGCCCTTCCCGATACCCAGCTGCCCGGACGTACGGCCGTTACGGTGTGGGCGGTGAACATGCTGCGCGACCTCGACGCCCTGGTGACCGTCGACGGGTAGTGTGGGTAGGTAGCGCGTAGCCGGCTCGCCGTCGACGGCGGGGGGCAATCGAACGAAGGGCCGGAGCCACGATTCACGGCTCCGGCCCTTCTCATCGTGCGCCACCCCTGGAAACACCTCGAGTAGCGAGTTGGATCTCGGCTCTACGTTGCCACGATCTTGCCGTACGTTTGCCGGGATCGCTGTACGTTCGAAACGGGAAAGGCGGACGAAGTTACCCTAGCCCCTTGCCAGGGCCGCGACGAGCCTCTCCACGCCCATCTCGATCGAGTCGCCGAGGTACTGCCCCGGCATGGACTCGATCAGGTCCGGGCGGAGTGCGAAACCGCGCCCCGCGAAGAACACGGGTGGCGTGCCGCTGCTTGCCACCGACGGCATGTGCGTCGGCCACTCGCGGAGCGGCTCAGCCGATTCTGCGGCCGTCGAGACCAGGACGACGGCGGCGGGTCGGGAATCGCGCACGAACTTCGCGAGGTCGGGCAGCGGAACCGCGGGGCCGAGGTACAGGATCGGCCAACCCTGGCGCGAGACCAGAACCCCCAACATCAGGAGGCCGATCTCGTGCCAATCGTCCGGCGCGCAGGCCAGGACGGTCGACGGTGCGTTGCGGGCGTTGGTACCGGTGGCCAGCCACGAGAGCAGCTTTTGTCGAATGTAGTAGGACGCCAGGTGCTCAGTCGCTACCGAAACCTCTCCCGCCACCCAACCCTGACCTAGGGCCACGAGCGTCGGACGAATGACATGCAGGATGACGTCCTCGACCGGGACGATCGTGAGCACCTCAGCCAACACCTGATCGGCAAGCGCGGGGTCGTGCGCCAACACAGCCTGGGCGAAGCGTTCTTGGAGGGACGCGAGGGCCGTCGCGCCCACGGGGCGATCACGAGCAATGGTGGGCGTCGTCGACGCGCGTTGCTCTCGCTCGCCGGCCTCGTGCGTCTCGTGGTGGTGGAGCGCTTTGACCGCCCGCCCCGCCTGCATGCCGGAATCCACGCGCTCTTTGACCCACCGGAGGCGATCTACCTCGCGGCCCGAATAGATGCGGTGGCCCCCCTTCGTCCTCTCGGATTCCGGAAAGCCGTACCGGCGTTCCCACACCCGAAGCGTGGCGACCGGGATTCCGGTCATGCGGGAGACCACGCCGATGTTGTAAAGCGCCGTATCGTCGCCGGCATGCATCTGCGTCGTGCTCATCACGATCTCCATGGATTCGGCATTCCGGCGCGCGCCGGGAGTGGAGGGCTCGCGTCGAGGCACCTCCAGCGCGTCCAGGCGAAAGTATACAATACCTTGACGGAATCTAGGCCAAGGCATGCCTAGACTTCGACAAACTGGCCCGCGGGATGCTGTCAGGCTGCTGCGATCGTGTGGTTTCACCGGTCGATGAGCCCCTTCTCCACCCCATTGGACCGAAGCCTTTGTCCAGAGAACATGCGCCGGACCTTGCACCCGACGCTCCGCAGATCAGCTATTGACTAGCAATTCTGGTCAAAACCTTGACAAACTAATGAATATTCCCTACACTCCCCGTGCCAAGGTCGAAGTGCTTTGGTGAGGCATCCCCAAACCGTGCTCCCTGCACACGGTGCTCCGTTGTGGATCGCCGGACGCGCACAGCCATACGAGGAGTTTCACCCATCATGAATCGTCTCTCCATCCTGCTGATCACCCTTGCTGTACTCGGTCTTGGCGCTGCCCAAGCCGGCGTAGTCGACGCCGCCGGACACGAGGCGCGCGTGCGCGTCGTCCATGCGTCGCCGGACGGCCCCGCTGTGGACGTCCTTGTCGATGACAGCGTGGCATTCTCGAATGCGACCTTCAAGGGCGTCACCGACTACGCGACTCTCGAGGCCCAGGGCTACAACGTCAAGGTCGTACCGTCCGGCGCCACTGAGCCGGTTGTGATCGACGCCGATCTCACGCTCGAGGGCGGCATGGATTACACCGTGGTGGCCGTCGGCGAGCTGGCGAACATCGAGCCGCTCGTGCTGGTCGACAACAATGCGGCACCGGCGGCGGGCAAGGCGCACGTTCGCTTCGTACATGCCTCGCCCGACGCTCCGGCCGTCGACATTGTTGTGGCCAATGGTGGGCCGGTCCTATTCAGCGACGTTTCGTTCAAGGGCACAGGCGACTACACGCCCGTGGACGCCGGTAGCTACGACCTGGATGTTCGTTTGGCCGGCACGGATACCGTGGCGCTTTCGGTGCCCGGCGTGAAGCTGGACGAAGGAACCGTGTACACGGTCTTCGCCATGGGCCTGGCCGGCGGCGAGCCGGCGCTGACGGCGGTTGCGAGCGCCGATGCAGCCCACGGTATGAGCGCCCCGAAGACCCTGCCCAAGACGGGCGCCGCGAACAACGCGATGCTGATGCTGATGGTCGCGGGCGCGGTCCTGATCGGTGTCGGCGCATTCCGCCGGCGCTACGAAGCGGTTCGCGCGTAGCTCATTCGATGCATCCCCGTGGGCATCGGAAGCCGCCAACGTACTGACGTTTGGGTGCACAACGAAGGCCGCGGGAACGCTAGAAACCGTTGCAGAAAAGGAGCGCGATCCCAGGGATCGCGCTCCTTCTTCGTTGGTTCCCTACGTACACGACCACGAGAACGTAGGCCGTCGTCCGCGTGGACCTCGTTCCCGTCTTCGGGTCGCTGCGATCCCGCACCGACCTAAAGAGCGGGCCCCGCCGCCCCAGCGGGACCCGCCCTGAATGCCGGATAAGCCTCCATCGGAAAACCCGGCGCATCGGCAACTACGCGCATCGCGCGCCATTCGTGACTGGCTCAATTCGTGACACGCTCCAGGTCACGCTCGCAACGCGCAGGGCGTACCATGTTGTAATGACACCTTCAACGGGCTGGTCCGACAGACGTCCGACCGCTTCCCGCCGCTGCGCGCGTCGACTGCGGATCGCAATCGCCCTCGGCTTGGTTGCGGCCGCGACGACCGGCGCGCACACGGCCACCACGGCGGCCCGCATCCCCGCCTCGATCTCGGTCGACGGCCAAGCATCGCGCATCGATGCTACCAATCCCCGTGCGCCCCGCGCCGTCGCGGCGCAGGGTGATCCGATACCGTCCGCACCCCCGCGCGTGGCGATCACCGGCGTCGGGCGCGGCTTCGTGGGCGATGTCGGGCGGCCGGCGGACGGCAACGGGGACGATGGCGATACCGTACGTGGGCGCCTGCCGGCGCTCGTCCATGCGGACGTGCTCACGCCGACAACGCAGGCGCAGAATGTCGTCGTGGACCGGCGCACGCGGCGGATGTGGGTGCGGCGGCTCGATGCGCTGAGCGGAGTCGACGGCGTGGGCGAGCGCGGCAACGTGCGGCTGGACCGGAGCTTGGACTGGCAGGCGGCGCTCGACGCCGCGGCGGCGCTCGAATACGCCGGCCACGATGACTGGCGGCTGCCGACCGTGCACGAGCTGGACTCGTTGATCGACTTCGGCTTCAGCGAACCGGCGCTGGATCCGCACGCCTTCCCCGAAGACTACCAGACGCTGCCGTCCGCGTACTTCTGGAGCTCCACGACGACGCCACAGCCGGTCTGGCACGCCTTCTACGTGAACGTCCGCGACGGTCATCGCTACCCCTGGGGCAAGAGCACGCTCTTCTCCGTGCGGCCGATGCGCGTCATGTCGGCCGAGGAGCTTGGCGCGATCGAAGCGGACCCCGCGCCGGACGTCGCGATCCACCGGACGGGGCAGGCCGTCGGCTATCTCGGGATCCGCGGCGAGCCGGGCTCCGGCAACGGCGACGACGGCGACCTGCGTCCAGGCGAGGAGCAGGCCTACGCATGGAGCGACGACGGCGTCATCGACACGGCGGCGGAGAACGTGGTGCTCGACGTCGGGACGGGCCTGACCTGGGTGCGCGATCCGGTGCTGCTCGACGGCACGGGCACGGGCGTCGGCCCCGCGGCCGCGGT
>JAJCYU010000392.1 GCA_029262755.1 Anaerolineae bacterium | reverse complement strand
CAGGACGGATTCGAGATGCCGCCTGTCGGTGCCAATGATGTAGCGCGCTGGCCTGTCGTCGGGTGATTTCCAATCGGCGCGCTCGGCGATGAGCAGGTGTCCCGTCGGGCCATCGATCTCGTGGGTATGAACACCGACATCGGTGATGGTATCGAGCGGCGTTTTGAGCATGGCGCCTTGCAGCGACGTCGAGCGCGCGAGGACGCGACCGTCCTTTTGGATTTCCCAGTAGAACCCGGAGCGGGACACATCGTAGCGGGGGTCGCTGAGCTGACGATCCATTTTGGCTGTATCGCCGTCGACATGGACGAGGCGCTGCAGTTCGTCGAGATGAACGTAAAGCTCCTCGTAAAACTGCGTTGTGACGTGCTCACGGAAAATCGCCGACAGCACAAAACCCGCCGTCACCATCCCGACGGCGATCCACAATACGGCCGCGGCAATCAGCCGGTTCTTCAGGCTGTTCATCGGCGCTCATCCATTCTGTAGCCGAGGCCGCGCACGGTCGTGATGATGTCCGCGCCAAGCTTGCGTCGCAGCCGGCTGACGTAGACCTCGATGGTGTTGGATTCGCGGCTGTCATCGAGGGCGTAGAGATGTTCGGTGAGTTCGGCCTGGGAGATGATCCGGCCGATCCGGTGCATGAAGTAATTGAGCATGCGCAATTCCCTTGCGGTGACATCGATGGGTTCGCCATTGAGCGTCACGCGACCGCTAGCCGTGTCGAGCGAAACGTTACCATGGGTGACAACGGGGGCGGCTAATCCGGAATTGCGACGGATGAGTGCTTTCAGCCGGGCGTCGACCTCGGGAATATGGAATGGCTTGGTGATGTAGTCGTCGGCGCCGGCGTTGAGGCCTTCGACCTTCTCCGACCACATGCCGCGCGCGGTCAACACCAGCACCGGCAGGTTCGACCCCTCCGCGCGCCAACGCCGCAGCACGTCGAGACCCTGCATCTTAGGCAGTCCGAGATCGAGGATTGCGGCGTCGTAATTCTCCTCCTTGCCCATCAGATAGCCGTCGGCGCCATCGGTGGCGTGTTCGACCGCGAAGCCGAGCGCCTCCAGCCCGGTTCTCAGCCGTTCAGCGATATCCTGATCGTCCTCGACCAGCAGAATGCGCATTGGCTGTCCTTCCAGCATGGCCTCGTGGCGTTTCGTCGTCGGGCGGCGATCTTCTCAGGCGGCGTTCTGGCGTTTGCGCTCAGCCGACGCCCTTAGATGCTTGTGCCGCAATACGCTCGCAAGCTGAAACCAAGCTGAATATGGCTTGCCAAATTGGCGCAGGTGGAATTCAGGTCGGTTTCAGGTTCGGATGTCATTGCCTCTCCAGTCGCGGTTCGAATACCGCCGTCGGAGGATTTGTCATGTCGTACCGATTGCTTCTAGCAGCCGTAATTCTTTTGCAGGCGCTTGCTGCCCAGGCCAAGGATATCGGAGTCAGCTCAAAGCAGATCGAGCGCATGGAGATCAAGATCGCGCAGACCCGTCCGGCCACGACGGAAGCGATCGCGCTGATGCCGGCCACCGTGGTGCCGGCGATGAATGCTCACATCGCGGCGACGGCTCCGTTCTCCGGCACGGTGGTCCAGGCTCACGTCCTACCTGGTCAATATATCAAGAAGGGTGACCCGTTGACGACCCTTGCGAGCCGCGAACTTCTTGAAACGCTCAGTCAGCTGGCTCAGTCGGAAGCCGAATTGCAGGGTGCCAAGGCGATCGCCGAACGCAGGCGCACGCTGGCCAACAAGAAGATCTATAGCCCGACAATGGCTGACGAGGCCGAAGCCCAGGTTGCCAAGATCCAGGCTGTGATCAACCAGAACCGGAACACGGTCGCGTTGGCCGGCATCAAACGTGGTGAAAACGGCCTTTATACCATCGTCGCCTCCACCGACGGGCGCGTCGACGAAGTGACAGCAATGCCGGGCGACGCAGTGCAGCCCATGGGTCCTGTCGTCACATTCGATTCGAGCGAACAGATCTGGGTCGAGGCCCAGGTGTCGGCGGATCTCGTCCGCAAGATCCAGGTCGGCGATAAAGTCCAAGTCATCGACGGGCCCGAAGGCGTCGTCGTATCGATTGGTGGCAGTCTCGACAAGATGACACGCTCAGCCACGATGTTTGCCTCCCTGCCTGCCGACACCGGCCTGCTTCCTGGTCAGATGGTCACCATCAGCGTCCTGCGCCCCGCCGTCACGGGGAGCCTCGAAGTCCCGTCGTCCGCCGTCAGCTGGATCAACGAACGTCACGCCGTGTTCGTGCGCCAGCCCGAGGGTTTCAGGCTGGCGACCGTAACCGTTCGCGGACGGTCACCGTCGATGGCAACGGTCACGGGAGATCTGGTGGCCGGTGAAATGGTCGCGGCGAGCGGCCTGCCGCAGCTCGAATTCATCCTCGAAGGAGCACCATGATGCTACGCGGATTGATCGAGTTCTCGCTGACCCAGCGGGTCTTCATGCTGCTTGCCTCGCTACTCATTGCCGGTGCCGGCGGTTATGCTTTCCGCACGATCTCGATCGACGCATTCCCGAACATCGCGCCTGTCCAGGTCAAGATGATCATGAAGGCGCCGGGAATGACGCCGGAGGAGGTGGAGACGCGCGTGATCGCTCCTATCGAGATGGAGCTTTTAGGAATTCCGCGCCAGACGATCCTGAGGTCGATGGCCAAGTATGCGGTTGCCGATATCACGCTCGACTTCGAGGACGGCACCGACATCTACTGGGCGCGCCAGCAGGTCGCAGAACGCCTTGCGGGTGTGCGTGGCGATCTTCCGGCAAGCGTCACCGGTGGTCTGGCGCCCGTTTCGACACCGTTATCGGATGTCTTCATGTTTACCGTGGAGGGAGGCGGGCTTTCACTCGAAGAGCGCCGCAGCCTACTCGATTGGACGATCCGGCCGGCTCTTCGCACGATTCCCGGCGTGGCTGACGTCAATGCGCTGGGAGGGTTGGTGCGCACCTTTGAGGTCGTGCCTGACAGCGCGGCCCTGGCGGCAGCCGGCCTCGGCGTCTCCCACCTGATTACCGCAATCGAGGCCGCTAATCGCAACGACGGTTCGGGACGGCTGAGTGAAGGCGAAAAGGCCTTGGTGGTGCGCGCGGAAGGCGCCATCACCAGGCCCGCCGATCTTGAGCAGATCGTCGTCAAGAATTTCAGCGGCCGTGTGCTGCGGTTGCGCGACGTCGCTTCCGTTCACATCGGCAGCCTGACCCGTTACGGAGCAGTGACAAAGGACGGCAAGGGCGAAGCGGTACAAGGGCTTGTCCTGTCGCTCCGCGGCGCCGATGCCAGCGCAATCGTCGAGGCTGTCCGCGTTCGCCTCGCCGAACTCCAACCGGGGTTGCCGAAGGGCGTCACTCTAGAGGTCTTCTACGACCGGTCAGATCTCATCCAGCGCGCGGTTGGCACGGTAACGAAAGCGCTCCTTGAGGCGACCGTGCTTGTTGTCATCCTGCTGCTTTTGTTCCTCGGAAATCTTCGCGCTGCGCTGGTTGTAGCAGTGACGTTGCCGTTTGCTGCACTCGTGACGTTCGTGTTGATGCAGATGTTTGGGATGTCGGCGAACTTGATGAGTCTCGG
>JAJCYU010000391.1 GCA_029262755.1 Anaerolineae bacterium | reverse complement strand
ATGTCCTCTTAGACGACGTATAACGCGCGCTCTTCCTTCGTCTAAGTCGGCTGCGTGTCGGCCTGGCATGCGTCTTCCGCGTCGTCTTCCACCGCCTCCCTGTCGAGCTGCTGCTCGTGGCACGCCTGCGCGCCCATCGCGCGCGCCGCCTCGACCTCGGCGGGACGCGCGCCGAATCCGGCGCGTGAGAGCATCAGCACGGTCAGGTCGGGCGCCGGCATCTCTGCCGCGGCGCGGGCCTGCCAACCGACGCCGCCACCCGCTCCGATGCTCGCGGACCACAGGTCCGGACGAAACAGTTGTCGACGGGAAACGGTGGCAGCGGTCATCTTGGCCTCCTCGGATCGCGCATGCTGGTTCGGCGCGACGGCACGTGCGGACGGGTACGAGCGGTACGAGCTGTGGTCGGTGGTGGGCGATCGGTGGTCGCCGATCGGGTTAAGTCCAACGCCTTCTTGCCATCCAGGATAGATCGGCCAGCGTCGCGCAACCTATGTATCTCGTCGCGCGTCGTCCCCTCCCCCGTCCCCAATAGTCCGCGTTGTCCGCGCTCCGGGACGAATGCTACCGTTGCCCGACTGTGTCCGTCGCCCAGGAGCGCCTTCGATGTCCGACTCGGCCCGCCGTCCAACCTACGAGATTCGCATCGAGGTGATCGGCCCCGGCCTGCGCCTGCAGGTTCCGGAGGCGACCGCCATGGCCATGGGCGATCCGCCCGCGATTCGCTTCTACCACGACGAGGTCGGCCGCCTGCGTATCGCGCCGACCCTGCCCGAGATTCAGGGCGCGATTCCTATCAAATCGCAGGCCGTCGCGGTCCATCGCGCCAGCCAGCCCGTCGCCCCGCCTCCGCTTCCACCCGGCCGCTACCTGCTGGCGCCGGCCGGTGACCGCACCCTGGTATTTTTGGGCATGGAGGGCGATGCGAGCACGGGCGGAAGGCCGGGAACCGGTGCCAAAAAGAGCGCGGACAGCGACAAGGCCGACGACGTGGTCGAGGACGTGTGGGACGACGAGGACGACATCCCCGAAGAGGAATGGGGCGCCCCAGGTTTGAAGTAGGTGCTAGTGGGCATTTACCGAGAACAGCCCCAACTAGCCTTGGCCGCCGATGTCGCGCTCTATCTCGCGCCCGACGTGGCGTGCCATCAGCACGACGTCGAACACGCCGCCCAGTCCGTCCTGCGCATGGTCGGGCAACACCCCGTGGCGCTCGAAGCGCATCTGCTCCAAGAAGCGCAGGGCGCCGACTTCGTTCGTGCTGACCTCTGCGTCCACCCACTCCAATCCGGCGTAGGGTGCCAGGTCGAGTAGATGCGCCACGACGACGCCGCCGACACCACGACCACGATAGGCCGGATCAACCGACAAGCGCAGCGCACCGACGTGATGCTTCATTTGGGAACTGGAGCAGTGGACGGTCCCATCCGCCACAATGCGCTCGCCGTCGAGGGCCACGATGGCCAACACGGACGTCGGGTCAATCGAATTACACCATTCCGCAACGACCACCGGATCCGTGACGGGATCGCGAAAGAACCGCCCCTGCTCCTGGCTGGGAATCGTGCGGAACATTCGGATCAACGCTTCTTGATCGTTGCGCTGAAGGGGGCGAAGCAGCACCGCTCCCCCGTCACGCGTTGTCACGGTTTGCGGATACTCTTCTGCCAGGACCTGCTCGATGCTGCGAAGGGTCTGCATCGTGGATCCTTCCTCGTGCCTGCGGCGTCGCGTTCGCGACGCGGGGGCAACCCATCATACCGAGACGCAACCCATGGGACCAACGACCCGCGGAAGCAGGTTGCCTGATCGCTCTGACCCGAGGCCCGTGGAGCGCTTGTGGAGCGCGCGTGGTTGCCAAGCCGCCGAGCCTACATCGTCAGGCCCGGCGGGAGAATCGTTCGCGGCCTACGGTTCCACGGACGTACCGCCCAGCACGTGATCGCGCATCAGCAGCGGCAGGATGATCGACGCCGGCGTGGCACGCAGGCGCTGGATCTGAGAGCCGTTGGTTCCCCCTGCCGGCGCAAAGTCGTTGGACGGATAGAGTACGAGCAGCTCCGGATCGAGATCGCCTTTCTGCGCGCCGGCCTTCATCGGCACGGCCGTGCGACTTCCCCCTGGCAGCACGGCGGTCCATCGTGCCGGCATCCGGGAAAGGCGGTCGAGCGGTAGCGTGTAGTGCGGCCATGGTTCGTCCGCCGCCGCGGCAGCGTTGGGCGCCCAATCCGGCAGCCCGATGTGTCGCCAGTCCTCGTGATTGCCTTCGCGCCGCACGGAGAACGCGATCGGAGCGGGGCCATCGAGCCCCACGGCCGATAGCGGCACCGACAGGACAGACACGCGGGTGTGCAGGTCCGTCACGTGCAGGCTTTTGGTCAGCAGCTCGGTGCCCGCGATCGTGTTGCTGACCACATCCCACGCGGCGTAGCGCGTCGAGATCGCATCGCCCGCGGTCACCTCACGGATGCGGTAGTCCGGCGCGCCGTCGAGATCGGTGTCGACAAAGATATGCGTCGATGCCTGCTGCGGGATGGCCGCAACCTCGTGCAGTGCAACGCCAAAGGCGAGGCGACCCTCCGAGTCCTCGTCCACCGGCGGCTCAAAACGCACGCCGATCGTCCGCAGGTCAAGCTCGAGCCCGACTTCCGGCTCGTCAGGATCATCCGCGGCGGCATCGGGGTACTCGTCACTGGCGAGTGATCCCTCGTAGGGCAAGAGGAAGATCTCTGCCGTGCCCGTGTAGGCCGACGTGTTCACCAGCGCGATCTCGCCCGCGTCATCCGCCTGCGGTCGCAGGTCGGACGCCTGGAGCGCCGATGCGCGGCGCGGCAGGCCGTAAAAGGGGACGCTCACCTCCGGAGCATCGGGAACTGCCGTGCCTGAGGAATCCACAAGGGTTGCGATGATATAGCCGTCGATCTCGTGCAGCTGGACGTCCGCGGCATTGGCGCCTGCGGACCCGAGCAACCGCCACGGACGCATCGTCTCCGGATCGATGGCTACGGGTACCGATACCTGGACCTGCTCGCCCGGCTGGACGGTGATCGCTGCGTCCGGCAGCCCGACCGTGATGCCTGTGTCCAGATCGCCCTCATCGACCAGCACGGAGCGCAGCGCCACGTTCAGCTCGGTATCGGTTCCCAGATTGCGCAACTGCAGGCTGAGCTCCCGCTCCTCGCCTGTCGTCACGGCAAGCGCGCCGATGTTCAGGCTGGCGATCTCGCCCGCGCGAACGAGCAACATGCCCGTGCCCGCGCCCATCATGTCGACCCGTCCCGCTCCTTGTCGCACGACGGGCGAGGCGCCGCCATCGATGACCGGTCGGGCGTAGTTCATCAGCAGCGCGCCAAGATCCGCTGCGCCTAGACCGAGCTCCTGCTCGCGATTACGCTGCTGGACGACCCCCGCTGCTCCCGCGAGGTGCGGGCTGGACATGGAGGTGCCGCTCGAGCTGCTGCCCCCGGTGCCCGAACCCCGCGCCGCAGACAGGATCCCGCTGCCCGGCCCCGTGATATCGGGCTTGAGCGCGCCGTTGCGGCTTGGTCCGCGGGAACTGAAGCCAGAGATCGCGTCGGCGCTCGAGTCATCTACGGTACGCCGGGACGGATCGATCAAGACGGTGACCGCGACATCGTTCGTGACGCGGTCCCGCAGGGCGATACCCGGTGCGTTGTCGATCATGACGGCGGGGATCACGACGCCCGCGCCATCGCCGCCCATCGCGTTCTTGCCACGGCCATCGGTGAACATCAGCACCGCGATCGCGCCCGCGGTCTGGGCGTTGAGTAGTTTTTCGCTGAAGGTGCAGGTGCCCCGTTCCACGAGGGCGATGCGTTCCGTGACGTCCTGCTCCTGCGCGTCGTCGGCACATGCGCGGCCGAACCAAGCCAAGGGCGCTGTAATCACCCCCGTCTCGCCCAAGGGCCGCGCGATGCTGCTCTCAATCGCGAGAAGGCCCTCTTCCTGGTCACCGCCGGCGTCCGCCCATTGGGTGAGGATCTCGAGGCCCTCCGAGGGCGGCACGGAGCTGGCGACGCTGAGGATGGAGGGGCTCGCGGACGGCGATCCGAGCACGTACGGGCGGTTGCCGCTGTTGCCCGCGGAGGCCGCCACGATCACACCCGCGCCGACGGCTGCTTCCGCAGCTTCGTCGAAGAGATGGCTGGCGATGGCCTGCCCTTCACCCAAGCTGATGTTCACCGCGTCGACGCGCGGCGGGAGCACTCCGCGGTCCTCCAACCCCAGGTTGACGCGCGCGAGCCATTCCAGCGCGTCGACCAGCACATCGGCGGCTTCATCCGCGCCACCGAGCCCGTAGAGCTTGAGTCCGACCAGCTTTGCCCCAGGGGCTACACCGTCCGCGAGGTTCGCGACGGCGTTGCCCGCAACGATCCCGCTGACGTGCGTGCCGTGGCTGGCGCCGTCGAGCGGGTCGGCATCCGGCTCCGGAACGTTCGTGCAGGTGCCGGCCGCCATCATGACGTCGGTGCAGATGTGCGGAGGGTTGTAGCGCCGGCCGACGAAGTCCCAGCCCGCCACGACCTTGGCGTTGGGGTAGAGCGGCTTGCCCTCCCACGTGTCGGTGATCACCTCGCGCTGCGCGGCCGCGGCCTGGAAGGCCTCGACCGTGCCCGGCCCGCCCAAATGTCCATGGGTATAGTCCACGCCGGTATCGATGACCGCCACGTAGGAGTCGGACCCGTCAAAGCCGAGTTCCGCGGCCAAGGCCGTGGCGCCGATATGCGGCACGCTCTGGCCGAGCATCGGACGGACGATCGGGGCGAGCTCGATCCGCGTGACGCCGGGCAGCGCCCCGACGGCCATGGCCTCGGCTACGGTCGCGTGGATGAGCGCACCGTTGGCAGCGGTCGTGTAGCGGCTGATCACCTGCGCGCCGGAGGCGGTGATGGCGTCGAGGACGGGGGCCTGCACCTCCTGCACGGCGCGTTCGATGGCCGCGAGCTCCGGCGCGAGCTCCTTGGCTCGCGCAACGGTCGCGGCAGCGTCCCGCCCGGCTGCGCCGGATGCGTCGAGGCTCTCCAGCGACGCGTACCGGCGGTACACGCTCGGTCCGTCCAGCGTCACGAGCCAACTGGCCACGGGTACCGCCCGTGCCGGTGCGGGTCGCACATCCGGCGGCGGCGGTGATGCGACCGCACCACCACCCGGACGCGTGAGAAGCGCGCCGCCGAGGATCAGCAAGAGCGCGGGGATACCAACCGGCAGGGCGGAACGGAAACGGGCACGAAACATCTCGACTCTCCTCGCAAGGGGCAAGCGCGCCCGAGATAGGGTTACGCGCACCGTGGCAACGTCGTCGACCGCGTTTGGATGCTCGGCGTAACCGATGGACACGTACTCTGCGACGCCGGACCACTGCCCGACGTGACCGGGCAGCGTGCGGAATGCAATACTCAAGGGCTGTACGAGCGCTACGGTATCCGGACGCCGACGCCGCGGTCAAGGGTCGAGTGCGTCGCCCTGGGGTCTGGGCCGCGCGTGGCCCCTGCGCGGGCTTGACCGATCAGGTCGCGATTGCTTCCAGTTCCTCGCGGACGACTCCTTGGCCGTCCTCTTTGAGCCCGACAGCCCACGCCGAATCGAAGGTCATGGGTCCGATCTGGTTTCGGACTGTATCTATCCGCAGGTCGATCTCCCGTTGCTCCCCCCCAGGGAGGGGAGATCCGATGGTCTCCCGCATCGCGTGAGCCGCGGCCAAACAGTGTACGGCTCGTTTCGGGTTGCCGCGCAGGAAGGCGATTTCGGCAAGGGACTCCAAAGTCTCCGCAATACCTCGCGGGCTGCTCATTGCCACGCGAAGTCTCAAGCTGGCCCGCAGATGCGCCGCGGCCTCGTCCACACGGCCCACGGAGAGTTCGAGCCGGCCCAAGGCGTAGGCGGCCTGAGCCTCGATGTTGCAATGGGGCATCGCGAGCGCCGTTTCCATCGCCTCCTCAAAGAGACGTCTCGCCTCCTCGAGCTGCCCGCGAGCAAACGCCACCTTACCAAGTCCCAGATGGATGTCCGCTTCGAAGCTTCGTTCCCCGTATTCCTCCAGGATGGCCTGGCATGCCCCGAACTGGCGGGACGCCTCGTCGTAGTCCTGGTCGGCGAGCGCAACGGCGCCCAGGGTTACATGAGAAAGGCCGACCCCCCCGTGATCGCCGATCTGGAGCTGCTCGCGAATTGAGGCGTGGCACAGTTGGCGCGCGTCCTCGTGCCGCCCCTGGCGAAACGCAATGTGGGCAAGGTTGGTCATGGAGAGTCCCGCCCTCCGCGCATCGTGAAAGTGCTGCAGGGCATTCATGCACTGTGCGAGCATGGAGCGCGCCTTGCCGTACTCTCCGCGAATTCCATGAATGATCGCCAGGTTGTTCAGCGCGTCGATGACGCCGCGCTCGTTGCCGATATCTTCCGCTAGGTGGCGACTCTGGTTCAGGTTCTCCGTCGCCTCGTCCAAGTCACCCATGAACATTTGGGTCACCGCGAGCATGTTGAGGACCGTAACAATCCCTACCTCGTGCTCGGTCTCCTTCAACATGAGCAGTGATGCGTCGAAATGCGCTTTCGCCTCGCGCATGTCCGCCTTCGCCCAAGCGATGTTGCCCAAGGAGTTCCGCAGCTTACCAAGCAGCGCCAGGTCGTTGGTCGCTTCCGCGAGCTCCATGCTCTCGTTGAGGCTCGTTAGGGCGAGGTCGAACGCGGACTGCCGCTTGGCGATCGTCCCGAGGCAATGGAGGGCGTTGGCGCGCACGGGTTTCGGCACCGAGGCATCGTCGATCGCGAGCAGCCGCGAAAGGTAGTGGCGCCCTTCGTTGAGGTAGCCGGCGGTTGCCCAGAAGCGCCGCAGCGCGACACCGAGCCGCAATCCGTGCTCCGTCTCGCCAGAGACTACATGCCAGTCCAGCGCCTTGCGGATGTTGCCGTGGGCCTCCTGAAACGCCCGCTGGACGGCCACCTGTTGCGGTCCGTTGAGTGCCGGCGCTTGGGCAATGAGCATGTCGCGGAAGTGGGAGGCATGGCGCGCGTTGAAGACCTCGACGCCGCCAGCCGCCACCAGCGCTTCCTCCCCGAACGTGCGGATCGTCTCCAGTTGGCGAAACCGGACGCTTCCCTGCTCGGTGCGGTCCAGCACGATCAGATGGCCAGATTCCAACTCGTTCAAAGCGCTCTCGATCTGGGACTCGGGAAGCATCTCATCGGTAACCACCGAGAGAATGTCATGTGCCGTCGCGCCGCCACGAAACACCGACATGCGTCGGAAGAGCACCGCGGTGGGCTCGCTCAGCAGGCGAACGCTCCACTCGATCGTCGCCCAAAGCGACCGCTGACGCGGATGGGTGGCATCCGGATCCTCTCCCAACGCCGCGAACCGCTCCGACACGCGATCGAAAACTTCCTCGATCGACCATCGGCCTATACGGGCCGTCGCAAGCTCGATCGCCAGCGGGTTGCCTTCCAACAGGCGACAAAGCGCATCGAGCACCGCGGGGTTGAAGGTCTTTGGATCGGGAAGCGAGGCATGATCCCGTCGACCACGCACCCTCCTCAAGAACAGATCGACCGCCTCGGAGGGCACACATCGGCCATGCTCGGTGTCCGTCTCGACGCTCAGTGCCGGCAGCTCGAAGGCATGCTCCTCCGGCAACCCGAGGCGGACACGGCTCGTGGCGAGAAGGCGTACGTTGGGGCATTCTCTCACGAGGCGTGCCGCGGCCGCCTGGCAGGCGTCCAGTACGTGTTCGCAGTTGTCCACCAGCAGCAATACGCGCCGCCGTCCGACCCACTCGACAAGAGCATCGATAGACGTCTGATCGGACGTCTCCTCGATGCCGACCGCGGCGGCCATGGTTTCGGCAACCAGTTGCTCGTTGGAGAGCATGGCGAGGTCGATGAGGAACACGCCATGAGCGAAGGATGGCGCGACCTCACCGGCGAGTTGGAGCGCGAGCCGTGTCTTGCCTACGCCACCCCCCGAAACGATCGTGACCAACGGGTGGGCTTCGAGGAACAATCGCAGGTCCCTGCGCTCGCGCACTCGCCCCACGAAAGGCGTCCGAATGATCGGCAGATTGTGAGCGACCGCGTTGAGTCCCACGGGGGCCTGAAAAGGATCGCTGCCATCCCGCTGCGAGAGGAAGGTCGCCACGGGCGGGGAAAGGTCCAGGGGGCGCAAGTCTCCAAGCGGACGTGAGGGATGATCCGCGAGAGTCGGCGCGCTCAGGTCGCCTTGAACTTCTCCGCGCACGAGAATCTGTCGGTCGAGGGCGACCGCGCACAACGCTTGGCAGTCCCCGAAATCGTACGTTCCCGTCTCGTCGGGCGAGCCCGGACCGATCGCGATGCGGACCTCGGTAGGAAGACCGGGCGATCCTTCGACGAGCGCGTGCGCGGCGTACACCGCGTTGTCCGCCGCGGGGAACACGGCACGGTAGATCGAGGTATCGGAACCGCGCAGGATGTCGGCGGGGGTGTCGACCAGCTCAAGCTCCCCACCCCGGGATCGGACGACGGTCGCGAACAAGCCGGCAAGATGCGTTTCCGCGTCCCGCTTCCGGGCATCCATCAAAGTGGCGTTTTCTACGCTGCGCCCACGCACCGTGTCGGTTCGCGATTCCGCGTACAGCAGAGCGGCCAAAGCAACTCATCCCCTGGGACGGCAACGACCGTCCTGGTTCCGAAAGGCTGCTACGCCGATCAGAGAGGACGGTCGTCCACCTTGGGTACGATCATCAGCCTACCTGATGAGCCCACCATACCACGGTTTTCGCTACCGCGAGCGTCCCGCTGCATCAATGTCGTCGCCACCCGGCGCCCATGCATCAATGTCGTCGCCACCCGGCGCCCATGCATCAATGTCGTCGCCACCCGGCGCCCATGCATCAATGTCGTCGCCACCCGGGGCCCATGCGTCAATGTCGTCGCCACCCGGG
>JAJCYU010000390.1 GCA_029262755.1 Anaerolineae bacterium | reverse complement strand
GCTGGCAAGCCCATAGCGTCCGCGGTTTCCTATCTGGAACGGTGCGCAGAAAGCTCGGCCTTGAGATGCGCTCGGAAAAGCAAGACGGCGAGGCGCGACGCTATCATGTCGAAGGGTAAGCGCAAGGCCGGGACGAAATGGCTTTCGCCTGATGCCGTTGCCAGTGAACTCGAACGGCTAATGTCGCTCGATGCGACCGAACTCAGGACGATCTGGCCGGAACACTTTGGCCCTCCTGCACCGGCACGAATGCGGCGCGACTTGCTTGCCCGTGTTCTTGCACATCAGGTTCAAGTTGGCGCATTCGGTGGCGTGTCGAAAGCCGCCGAACGAAGACTTGATGTGGTCGCAGCTGACGAGTTTGGTGAAACTGTAAAGAGGTCCTCGTTCGCCGCGAGGAATCACCTGTCGACTGGCACCCGGTTGCTGCGGGAATGGCGCGGGATCGTGCATGAGGTCTGCGTCACCGAGGCTGGATTTGTTTGGCAAGGAAATGCATACCGGTCACTTTCGGCCGTCGCGCGTGCCGTTACCGGAACGCGCTGGAATGGGCCCGCTTTCTTTGGGCTCAGAACCTCGGGCGGTTCGTAACATGCCAGACCCTGCGATGATCCCTGATGAGGTGAGAGAGATTTTTGCTGCGCTGACCGGCGAATTCGAAGATGCATCGGTGCTGGCGGCTGGAGCGCAATGTGTCTGGAACCCTGCAGAAGCGAATCAAGCTGCCGACAAGATCAAGAAGGCCTTGTGCCGGATCGAACGGCAACTGGACCGACTGCAGGAGGCTCTCGAATGAACCGGCGACGATGTGCGATTTACACGCGCAAGTCTTCAGAAGAAGGCCTTGAGCAGAACTTCAACTCGCTCGATGCCCAGCGCGAGGCCTGCGAGGCTTACGTCGCAAGTCAGCGGCACGAAGGCTGGCACTTGCTGCGCGAAGCCTACGACGATGGAGGCTTCTCAGGCGGTTCGATGGACCGGCCCGCGCTTGAACTGATGCTCGCTGATATTCGTGCGCACAGGATCGACGTGGTCGTGGTCTACAAGGTCGATCGCCTGACCCGCTCGCTGTCGGACTTCGCCAAGATGGTAGAGATCTTTGACACGCACGAAGTTTCGTTCGTCTCGGTCACGCAGGCATTCAACCCGACGACGTCCATGGGGCGGCTGACGCTCAACGTGCTGCTCTCGTTCGCGCAGTATGAGCGCGAAGTTACCGGTGAGCGGATTCGAGACAAGATTGCGGCGTCCAAGAAAAAGGGAATGTGGATGGGCGGTTTTGTGCCCGCCGGCTATCGCGCCAGCGGTCGCTCGCTCGTGATCGAGCCGCAGGAAGCGGAATTGATACGTCTGATTTTCCGGCGCTATCTTGAATTCGGAACCGTGCGTGGGTTGGAGTCTGAATTGATTGCCAGCGAAGTGCTGGCTCCAGCGCGGACAACCGGCTCCGGCCGCATTATCGGTGGACGCCCTTACACCCGCGGGCAGCTCTACAAGCTGCTCGGCAACCCGATCTATTGCGGAGAGATCCGCCACAAACGCGAGCGGTATCCAGGCCAGCACGACGCGATCGTTTGCGTCGATGTTTTCCAACGTGTCCAGACACTGCTCTGCGAGAACACCCGAGGCCATCGGAATGGTCGCACCTCGAAAAATCCAAGCCTGCTGGCGGGACTTCTGTTGGATACGGATGGCGAAAAGCTCGTCGCTAGCCACGCGACCAAAGGCGGCAAGCGCTATCGCTACTATGTCTCGCGGTCGCTGCAGGACGGACGGCGACCCGGAAGCAATCGAGGCGATGCCCCGAGTGGCTGGAGGCTGCCCGCCGATCAGATCGAGCCAATAATCATCGAAGCGCTGCGCGAACGGCTTTGCGATCAAATCTGGCTTTTCGATACCGCCAAGCTTCTGCTCGGGATTGAACAGCTGTCTCGTGTTCAAACCGAGCGCATCACGAGTGCAGCTGCAAATCTATGTGTCCAGCTCTCAAGCGGAGACGTGATTGACCAACGAGAAACAATCATCGAGCTGATCGAACGTATTGAGATTGGCAATGATCGCCTCGCAATAATGGTCAATCGGCTCAATCTCGCAAGTGCGTTTGGGCTTGAGAGTGGCGCGCCGCTCGGCCAGCCGATCCACTTCAGTGTCCCGATCACCCTGCGCCGAAGGGGCGTCGAAACTAAACTGATCGTCAATGCCCAAGGCCACTGTTCTGTTGAACCAGATCAAACGTTGATCCGCGCCGTGGCCAGGGCCCGCCGCTGGCTATCAGAGCTTCTCGAGGGCCGATTTCCTACTGTAACGAAACTCGCTGCAGCGTACGAAACGGACGCGCGCTATGTCGCTCGCCATTTGCCATTGGCCTGCCTCTCTCCCCGCATCGTCGAAGCGATCCTTGCCGGGAAGCAGCCGACTGAGCTGACTACATGGGATCTGCTCAACCGCATCGACTTGCCACTTGATTGGGACGCCCAGGTCCGCCGCCTTGGCTTTGTGGCATCTGGTCAGCCTTGGTGCTTGGAAGGCCGAACGAAAGTAATCAAACCAGGATAGGCGGCAATGAATTCTCTAAGCAAGCAGTCAACGAGTTCGTAAGCATCGTAAACACCTTTGTCCGGGCCGTCGCGTACGTGTATGTCGACACCGCCGTGAATATCTCCCAGTCTTGATACTCCACACATCATGACCCCAGCCATAGCTGCAGGACGAACGAATCCGTCTCCTGCTCGCAGTCCTGTTTTTCGTGGTCTTTCATTCTGTGGCACCACATGCTTCACAGCCAAAGCCATTGCCTCAACGATGCGAAATGCTCGTGAGGATTTCATACGGTTGCTAATGGCGCCAGCGGGCTCGCCTAGCGCCTTTGAAACATGATCCCTGAGGTGGAAAGTGACGATACACGCAAGATAGGCCTTCCGCCGGTTCCAGCGATGCTGACCGAGCTCCTCGATTGTTGGCAGGACAATCTCGTTCGTGTAGTTCTGCGGCGTCACAGCATCCCCCTAATGCTCGCGGAAAAGCGGACCGCTGAATTCAGCGACAGAGAAAACCGGCCAATTTGAGCGCGTTCGGCTGCGAATTGAACGCAGACTGAAAACAGAGAAAACGCGACCCGGAAACCCCCCTAATTGACGGGCTTCCCACGTCGGCATTTTCTAAATTTATTCTTTAATATCAAATACTTAGACTGTGGCGGAGACGGAGGGATTCGAACCCTCGATACGCTTTTGACGTATAATGCTTTAGCAAAGCACCGCCTTCAGCCACTCGGCCACGTCTCCTACGCGAAAGAATACTCCGTATAGTGGTGCGCTCTCTCGAATGCAAGCGACCAGAAGCAGCCTTCCACGCGGCCGGATCTTACCGGCCGCTCACCAGAGGCGGAACGCTGAAAAGACAGGGCCGCAGACGTACTCTGGCAACCCCATGCCGCCCCCGGTTGGAAATTTATCGAACGCCCGGCGCCAGTTGACGCGTGTAAGCTGACCCAATCCCAAGGGCGATCAATGTCAGACCAGTTTGCCATCTGGGCGCTTTGCCCTTGAACCGCCGCATTGTGCAACCTCAACAGTTTGCACCAACCAAGGATCGGTCAAGCAACGAGGACGGACCGACATAAGACCGCTAGCGCTGATTCGCGGGGCTATCAGTGCCGGTCGAACCTGCCAGGATGTCGCCTGGAAACGACCGTCCCGGCATTTGAGCAAACAACGGGCCGTATATTTCGCCCGACAACTGGAATGCATTGTCGCAGGCCGCGCACGCACAAGCCCCAAGGGGCCGCGCCCGATTACAACAGGAAATCAGAACCGGTATGAGTCTTTCAAGAACCATACGTGAGGCTGCAATGACATCGGCACAGACATCCGCAATCAGATCGCGCCCCCAGCGAAGATGTGAGGCCCCCCATCGACCAGCGGCTTTTTGCGGCTTGGGTTCGCCAGCGCGCCATCAACGGTTCATCAAACCTGTCCTTACAATGATCGCTGTTGCGTTGGCGGGCGCGGGCTTCGTCTCAGCCCCGGTAGCCGCACGCGATTTTTGCATCTCATGCTCGCAACCCGAAGCCGTTTACAGTTGCCAGGTGGAGACCGGCTTTACGCTGCCCGCCGAAGCTGCAGCCAAACTGCACTGCATCAAAGAACTGGCACGTCGCGGAGCCCACCGCAGTTGCAGCGTCAGCCGGCGCAATGACGATGTGCCATGCGAAGGCGAGGCCGTCGTTCTTGCTCCACCCTCAGCCATACCCGCTGGCCCCGACAGCCCTCCGGCCAATCTTCCAGCAGCCATGCCGCCAAACGCACTGCCGTCTGGCAGGCCCTCCGAAGTGATAGGAAGCCAGGGCGAACAGGATTATCGCTACGCCCCAGCGCAACCCGCACCGCAACGAGACGAAGCCCGCACGACCGTTGATGAGCGAAATAACGGCGACGTTGCCAATCAGCAGCATGACCGACCGCCATCTCAAGGCCCGGAAGGCCAGGCCGACCAGACCGTGCAGGACGAACCGAAGAAGCGTTCCAACAAGCCGCCAAAGACGGTCGAAGAAATGGCCAAACGTGCTGCTGAAGATTCGCAAAAGGGCTTGAAGCAGGCCGGCGAACTCGTCACCGACACGGCGAAGTCGACGGGCAAGACCATCGAGAATGCCGGCAAGGCCGTCGGAAACGCAGCCAAGAAAACATGGGACTGCGTCTCTTCATTGTTTTCAAAATGCTGACACGAAACCCACCGCTTTCACGCCTATTCGTTGCGTCGGCGTAGCGGTGCCAGTTCAAGAAACCGGCCAACGGTTTCAGTGACGTGTCAACCACTCGCGAGCCATACGCTGTGCGGCAGCAATGTCCTGGCGGCTCATCTCGGTCGAGATTTCATGGCGCAACCGGCGTGCATCCGCGCTGCCGCGCAAGGCCGCGATGTTGAACCATTTGTGCGCCTGCACAAGATCGTACTCGCGATTGCGACCGCAACAATACTGTAAGCCCATGGCCATAAGCGCTTCGGCAGAATTGCCTGCCCCGATCGTATCCGTTGTCTCGAATTCAGAAAATTCCCGGCGTGCCATTGCCCCACCTCCATCGAACGTATTGGCCTGAAGTCCGGCGACGTGCCGGCTTGACGTAACAATCGCAGCCCGCTGATGAAAGTTGGTAAACGCAATCAGTTTTCTAGGCCGAGAAGCGAAGTTTTTATGCCAACAACCAATTGTAACCTGTAGCAAAAAAACACAACTGTGCCGCCCGGCGACACC
>JAJCYU010000389.1 GCA_029262755.1 Anaerolineae bacterium | reverse complement strand
CAACGATCCTGACCTGCACCGCACCGCGCCGCACTACACCACACCGTATTGCACCGCACCGTATTCCACTGCACCGCATCGCATCGTGCGCGGCTTATCCCGAGCCTGCGCCCATCTGAACACGAGAGGACCATCATGGCCTTCAAAGATCTCCCCATGCGCTGCAACGCATGTGGGCATCGCTTCTTCAATACGGTCGCCGACCAGCGCAAGCGCGCCGAGATGAGCATGCACGACCACGCGATGCTCTTTTGCACCCGGTGCAAGAGCGCCGATGTGATCGAGGCGGACCTGGCGGGATTCGGTCCCTCGCCGACGGCCCCCGTAGCGCCGCGCAAAGAAGAGGCGCAGGTTGATGCGGACGAACAAATCCCAATCGTCGATCCCGCGCGCCGGGAATCCGACCACGGGCAGTTGTCGCCTGGCGTTCAGGCAGAGAGCCCGGTCAATCGCACGTCTCGAAGACCGGAGCGAAGGCCAGAGCGCAAGCCAGAGAGCGCGCCGGAGAGAACGCCCGATCCGAAGCCGGAACCAGCCGCTGAACGTACGCCCGAGCGACGCCGCGATTCACGCGATGGTGCGCAGAACGACACGGCGCCACGCTCCAGCGCCGAACGTCCGCGCGGGCGTGGTGGGCGCGGAAAAGGCGGCGGCGGGCGTCAAGGCGAGCAGCGTCGGGGTGGAGGTCGCCAAGGCTCCACCCGGCACGGAGGAAAGCGCGGCGGTGGCCGCAAGGGTCAACGGCGGGAGCCTGCCCGTCAAACAGAGCTTCGGGTGCGACATATGGGCACCGTGAAGTGGTTCGACGATGATCGCGGGTATGGGTTCATCGCGCAGGACGAGGGCGGTGAGCTCTTCGTTCACTTGACCGGCCTGATCGTCGAAGGCTACGACACACTCCTGGAGGGTACCCCGGTGGAATACGAAATCGAGCGCACAACACGCGGCCCGCAAGCGGTCGACGTCGTGCCGTTGGCATGAGCGACACCTTCGCCCCAGGCGATAAGATTGTCCACCCCGCTCATGGTGCAGGCATCATCGGTGCGATCGAGCAGCCGGATATTCTCGACGAATTCAATCGATACTACGTGATCGAGTTGACCGCGCAGGATATGCGAGTGCTCGTACCGGTCCGCACGGCGGAAGAGATCGGTCTGCGGGCGGTCATGACGAAGAAGGAGACGAAGGCCGTCTTCAAGCTGTTGAAGTCCGACGCGGAAGAGTTGCCGGACGACTTCAAGAAGCGGCAGACCTTGATCGCAAAGCGTCTCAAAGAAGGTGATATTGACTCGCTGACGGGGGTCGTTCGCGATATGGCCGTCCGGGCGATCATCAAAACCTACTCTCCCACGGAAGCACGGCTGTACGAGCAGGCCCGCTCGATGCTAAGCGGTGAGATGGCCCTTTCGCTCGACATTGAAGTCGAAGAAGCCTTGGCGCAGATCGACACGGTGCTGGAACACCACCAACCGGAGCCGGAGCCGGAAGTGGTCGAGGACAAGGCCTAGCGCTTCGTAGCTACCATGGCCCGTTGCACCGATGCTGCATCGCGACGCTGGGGCAGGGCATGTGTGCGCGCGCGTATCTGGGCCGCGACGGGTTTCGCTCCGCCGCACTAGCGGCCCATCTGCGCTGTATTCGAACACGATCAGGGCCGGCGCTGGCGCAACTCGATAACGCGAGCCGGCGTGCTACCGCCCTGGAGCCGGCCCCATAGGGGCCAGGAAGTCGCCTTCGGTCAGCCGTTGTCCCACATGGCCCGAATTGCCTCCGGCAGCTTGGCGATTCGGCCGTGGCGGAGGCATAGGTGGCGCGACGTGCCGTTGGCTACCTGGCGCGCGTTCTCTTCGTCGCGCACGAGCTCGTAGCGGAAGACGACCTCGCGACTGCGGGCACTCACCACAGCTGAGCGTACCACGAGCTCGTCGTCGAAGCGTGCGGGGCTGACGTAACGCAGGTGCAGCTCGACGACGGCCAGGTGGTAGCCGTCCCGTTCCAAGTCGGCGTACGCAACGCCCGCCTCACGGAGCCACTCAATCCGCGCGGCCTCGAGCCACGGAACGTAGCTCGCGTGATGGGCCAGGCCCGCGGCATCGGTCTCCGCGTAGCGGACGCGAAGCGGCATCTCGTGAATCCGGTCGGCGTGAGGCATGTGCTTAAGATATCCCTGCGCGCTTCGCGGGGCCAGGATCCGCGTCCGCACCGGCTACGTCCCCTTCGCCGTCTACCGCACGGTGCGATGCATCGCCCAAGGGGGCGACCGTTGCCCCGCCATCGCTTCCGCGCCGGCTCATCGCGCTGGATTCCGCGCGGGCTGCCAGAGCGAGCCCCGCGAGCACGAGCATCCCGCCTAGCACGGTGCGAACGGGCGGTGCTTCCGCGAGCCACCACCAGGCGAGCAACGTGCTTCCGATCGGCTCGCCCAGCGTGGCCACGGTCACGAACGTCGCGGATAGGCCCGCCAGCGCCCAGTTGAAGCTCGTGTGGCCCACGACCTGCGGCAATAGCGCCAATAGGATCAGCCAGACCCAAGTCCGCGGTGCAAAGCCGGCCAGCGGCTGACCGGTCGCCGCGACGAGCGCCGTGAGCACGACCGCGGCGACGCCGTATATGGCGCAGGCATAGGGCACCACGCCAACCCGTCCGCGAAGGCGACGACCGACCAGAAAATACAGTGCAGCGCCGAATGCACCGCCCAGCGCCAGCGCGTCACCAAAGAGCGCGCGCGCTCCTAGGCTAGCATCCCCCCAGCCGATGACCACGGCGCCCGCGACGGCCAGCATCACGCCCGCGCGCAGCATCCCTCCGACCCGTTCGCCCAACAAACGGGGGGCGAGCAAGCTGACAAAGAGCGGGCTAAGCGTGACCAACACGACGGAGCTCGCGACGCTCGTGTAGTCCAGCGAAGGGATCCACAGTCCAAAGTGGAGGGCCAGGGCGAACCCGCCGGCAAGCGTGGCACGTCGCTCCTCGCGTAGAAGCACCACGAGCTCGGATCGCCACCGTGCACGTGACAGGGCGAGAGGGGCGAACAGTGCAACCGCGAAGAGCAACCGCCACGCGGCCTTCGACAACGCAGGCGCCTCCTCAGCCAAGCGGACGAGGGGCGCACCCGTGCTGATCGCGATGATTCCGAGCGTGAGAACGAGGAGGTGGCGGAACCTCACGTTGCCTGTGGGCCGCTCAGGCGCGCACCGGAGTCCTGCCAAACCCAAACGCCGTCGATCATCGTGCCCTGAACTGCAACGTGCGGTAGATCCTGAGACGGCAGGCTGAACGGGTCGCGGTCCAAAACGATCAAATCGGCTCGTTTGCCCGGTTCCAGGCTGCCAAGCTCATCTTCGACGCCACCAGCGTAAGCTGCGCCCACGGTATACGCACGCAGCGCCTCCGCGACCGTGATGGCCTGCTCGCGGCGCCATCCGCCCCGCGGTTCGCCGTCTGCGCGTTGACGCGTGACGGCCGCGTGCACGCCGGCGAATACATCGAGCGGCTCGATGGGGGCATCCGAGCCGAAGGCGAGATGGGCACCGCTATCCAGCACCGATCGCCATGCGTAGGCATAGGCCGCGCGGTCGCCCCAAAACCGATCGGCCACGTCCATGTCTGCCGTAGCGTGGATCGGTTGCATCGAAGCAATCACGTTCTCGCGGGCGAAACGCGGTACGTCGGACGGGTCCAGGATCTGGACGTGCTCGACCCGTTGGCGTAGCGCGGAGGTGTCATGACGTGCGGCGACGTGGGCGAATGCGTCGAGCGCTTTGCGGTTCGCGCCATCGCCGATCGCGTGCACAGCCGTGGCAAGCCGGCCTTCGGCCGCCCGATCGACCAATTCGCAGAAGTGTTCGAATTCGATGATGGGCAGCCCGCGATTGTTCGGCTGATCTTCATAGGGGGCCAGCATGTCCGCTGTCTGCGATCCCAGCGTGCCATCCAAGAAGAGCTTCAGGCCCCCGATGCGCAGCCACGGATCCCCGAGCCCGCTGCGCAGTCCCAAACCAAGCGCCTCGGGCAGCTCATCCTGTTGCAGATACCACACGAAGCGCGCGCCGAGCTCGCCCGCGTCGCGCAGCGTCGCAAGATCGTGAAAGAGGGATTGGCGACCCAGGCCCATATCGTGCATGGCGGTCAGGCCCCGGCACCACGCTTCCGGCCACGCATCGATGATCGCGGCCTGCCGCTGCGCGGAGGTGGCGGGCGGGATCACGGCGTTCGCAAGCTCCTTCGCCGTCTCCTTGAGGATTCCCGTCGCCCGGCCTTCGCCGTCGCGTTCAATCTCGCCGCCGGGTGGGTTCGGCGTAGCGTCGCCGATGCTGCAAGCCTGCAGTGCGCGGCTGTTGAGCCACACCACGTGGCCGTCCTTGCGGGTCAGCGCAACGGGCCGGCTTGGCGCCACGGCGTCGAGGTCCGCCGCGGTCGGCCATCGACCCCACGTGGCGTGGTCCCATCCCCGTCCGAGCAACCACGAATCCGCATCGCCGTCGGCGACTACCTTGCGCACTTTGCGTTGCACGTCGGAGAGTCCGTCCGCGGCCGTCAGCGTGAGGCGTCGCCGTTGAAGAGCGTAGCCGCCCCAGTGCACGTGCGCGTCCGTGAGCCCCGGCAAGACGGTCCGCCCCCCCACGTTGACCGAAGGCGCGTCGCTGCCGACCGCGGCATACACATCGGCCTCCGACCCCACCGCGAGGACGAGGCCGCCGCGTAGCGCTACGGCTTCGGCCGTACCGGCCGGCCCAAAGGTGTGGATGCGCGCATTGCGCAATACGAAGGGCGTAGAAGTCTGCATGTCTGCTACCGCGGTCCCGGACCGGAGCCCAATACGCTTTCGTAGCGGTCATCATCGTCATCGGATGCCTCGTCGACGGCAAGATCCTCCTCGTCGAAATCGTCGCCGACGATCTCGCGCAAGGTCTCCCGATCGATGGCATCGCGCGCTCCGGTGGCGGGCACGCTCGGGGCATCGCCTGCACCTGCTGTGGCACCCCCGGCCGCCGCGTGCTGCGTAGTCCCGGCGGTACCTGACCCGGATCCGCCACCCGCACCTGCGCTCGCGTGCGGGGAAGCTCCCGCGGCGCCTTGGCCGCCTGCGGACTGAATCCATGCGTCCAACCGTCGCGCGAAATCGTCCAGCAAGCGCAAGACTTCCTCCGCCCGCCATACCGTTCCTTCCTTGTCATTCCAGGAAGGCTCGTCCGCTTCGCTCTTCTCGGCGAAGGCGGCCGTTCGCTCCTGCCAGCGTCCGAGGGTCGCGCGCACGTCATCGCCCTTGGTCTCGGCGAGAATGCGGCCGAGCAGGCGGCGTTCGGTATTCCACCCGTCCGCCAGGCGCTTTGCAAGCGCTCCACCGGAGGTTCCGAACGGGCCATTCGGATCAGCGAGCAGCCCGTCGAGGGTGAGGATGCGTTGTCGGACGACCTCCCGCTGGTCCATGGTCACGAGCTTCTTTCCCTTCGCCGCGGGCAATCACGTGCCGGGCATCTTGATTGGACGGCAGGCGCCGTCTGATCGGACTAGAGTCGCTCGAGTACGGGGATGCCCAATACATCGAGCACGTCGCCGAAGACGTGTCGGAACGACTCCACGAGACCGCCTCTCCATGCACGCAGCGCCTCGTCCTGTTCGGCCACGATGGGTGGCGTGTTGTCGTAGAAGCGGTTGAAGGCCACAGCGAGGTCGAAGGCGTACTTGGCCAGCGCCAGCGGCTCGCGTTGCTGGGCGGCGGTTGCCAGCACGCGCGGGTAGTCTGCGATGCGCAACAGCAGCGCGCGATCCGCATCGGGCACGCCGTCCGTCGGCGCAGGCGACGGCCGTGGTCCAATGGCGTCGCCCGCAGCGAGCTTACGTGCGATTCCCGATGCGCGCACCAACGCATACTGCAGGTACACGCCCGTTTCTCCGGTCGTGCGCAGCGCATCCTCAAAATCGAAGATGATCTCTTGCGTGGTCCCGAACTTCAACATGTAATAGCGCGCTGCCGCGGTTGCCACGCGCTCCGCCGTCTCGGCGGCCTCCTCGTCGCTCGGCCGAGTCCGGGCGGGCGCTCCGGACTGGGCCGCCGCTTCGTCGGTCTCGGCGCGCTCTGCGCTGGCCGCGGCAATCCGCGCGGCGAGCCGGTCCAGCAATTGATCCGCATAGACCTGAATACCGCCGCGGCCGCTCATCGCAACCTTGCGCGCATCCTCGTCCACCGCGACGCCCAACTCGCGCGCCGCCTCCACGCTGAGGCTGACGACCGCGTAGGCCAGATGCTCGCTCGCATCCGCTTCGGCCTCGAAGCCCATGCGGCGCAAGCAGTCGTAGACAACCTGCTGCGGGTAGCTCTGACGATCATCGATCACGTTGATGACCCGCTCGCCGTCCGCGAAACGCGGCGCGGAGGGGTCATGCTCCAGCTCGTGCCGCGTGCTCGTCCACAGGGTGGATCCGTCTCCTTGCTCGCCCCAGACCCGGTAGAAGAAGTCACGCCCGAGCAGGCCGAACTTCCACATCTGGTACGCGATGTCCTTCGCGGTGTAGGTGACGGTCTCACGGCTGGTGACCAGCACCTTGTCTTCGGTGACGGTGCCTTCCTCGGTCTCCACCGTGCCGACGCCAAAGGGCACGACCCAGCAGCCTGCGTTCGGGCCCTCGGTCTCGGCGACGATCACGCCTTGTTCCTGCAATCGCGCAAAGGCGGTCTGCCAAAAGCCGAGCGCCAAGATGTCGCTCTCCCAGGTCAGGAGGTCGTAGCCGATGCCCGCGCGGGCCATCGTCGCAAGATTGCATGCGGCGATTCGTTGTGCGGTTTCCAGCGCGGCCGTAGCCAACTCGCCCTCGCCGGACTCGATGGCGTGCTGCACCTCGGCCCGCCGCGCTACGAGCGATTCGTCCGCGGCGTAGGCCTGCTGCACCGCCACGTACACGTCGCTGCAATAGCGGTCGAAGGGTTCGTCGCCCTGCTCCGGTACGTCCAGGTAGCGCAGGCCGACAACCACATCGGCCACCTGCACGCCCGTATCGTCGATGTAGTTCTGGACCTCGACCGGATGTCCGAGCCTGCGCAGCATGCGGGCCACGGTGTCGCCGAGACAAGCGTTGCGAAAATGCCCGACATGCGCGGCCTTGTTGGGATTGATGTTGGTATGTTCCAGCACAATCTTGTGTCCCGCGCCCGTGCCGTCGTCCGCAATCCGTCCCGCGCGCGCTACGGTCTCTTCGACCAAGCCGGCGAGAAACGAGTCGCTGAGTCGCAGGTTGAGAAACGCGGGCGCTGCCGCTTCGGCGGAGGCGAGCATCGAGGCGCCATGCGTCGTGAGATCGGCCGCGAGCTCGTTCGCGATTTCCAGCGGCGGACGGCGCAACCGACCGGCCAACGCGAAGGCAGCGGGCGATGCATAGTCCGCCAAGTCCGGTCGGTTGGAGACCTCGACCGGCACGGGGCCTTCCCATGGCTCGCCCACAACGCGACCGATGGACTCGCGCAGCAACGCGGCCAGCTGGCGATCGATGGCTTCCACGACGGCGCCTCCGGGGGCGGACGGATCCGGTCCGAGGCGCGCTTGCGACGCGCGCCGCGTATGGGCAAGACAAGGCGCGGATTATAGCACGCGGCCGCGCCCGTCCCTGGGGGCGTGCGGCGGCGTGGCCTTCGCCCGGACATCGCGTCCCGCCGGAGGAGGCAATCCGTGATATCGCCGCGGGACCGGCCCGCGCCGACCGTGCGCCCCGCACTCCGGATCGGGTACGCCATGCTAGAATCGCCCCCCTTCACGCGGCGCAGGTCTGCATTCACCCCGCGCCTACGCCCACGTCCCGGAGCCTACCGTGTTCAAGCGTATTTTCGGCCGCGATGAGGCTACGCCGGACGACCAGCAGGCCCTCGCCGACAGCCTCTCTCGCTCGAGCGGCGGGCTGCGCGGAGCGCTCGGCGCGCTGCTGGGCGCCGCGGACATCACCGATGAGACGTGGGACGATCTCGAGGTGGTGCTGATCCAAGCCGACGTGGGCGCGGCAACGGCCGTCGACATGGTCGAGGAGCTGCGCGAACAGGCCCGCCACGCCGGAGTGCGCCGTGCTTCGGAGCTTCCCCGCTTGCTGCGCCACGTGATGATTCGCCGCTTGGAGCGCACAGGAGAGCCGGACGAAGCGCAGGACGCAGGGGCGGACAGTGATCGTGATACGCAGCGCGGCCCTCGCGATCGGGGCGGAAGGTCGCCCGTTTCAACCGAGCCGGAATGGTCCCAGATTCGTGATGGATCGCGGCCGCACATCATCCTCATGGTCGGCGTGAACGGCAGCGGCAAGACCACGACCGTCGCCAAGCTCGCACGGCGCATGATGGACGCCGATCAACGGGTGTACCTGGTCGCGGCCGATACCTTCCGGGCAGCGGCGATCGACCAGCTCGCGGCGTGGGGCGAGAGAGTCGGCGCTCCCGTCCTGCGCGGTACGCCGGGTGGTGATCCGGGTGCGGTTGTCTTCGACGCCCTTCGTTCGGCCAAAGCGGGCCAGAGCGATGTGATTCTGATCGACACGGCGGGCCGTCTACACACACAGAAGAACCTGATGGCGGAGCTGGACAAAGTGCGGCGCATCGTCGAGCGCGAGATGCCGGGAGCGCCGGACGAGACGCTGCTCGTACTCGACGCGACCACCGGGCAGAACGGGCTCCGCCAAGCCGAACGATTCACGGAGACCGCGGGCGTGACCGGCATCGTGCTGGCCAAACTCGACTCCAGCGCGAAGGGTGGCGTCGCGTTCGCAGTAACGCGCGAGCTGGGCATCCCGATCCGCTGGGTAGGCACCGGCGAAGGCGAAACGGACCTCGCGCCCTTCGACGCGGCCGCGTATGTCGACGGCCTCCTCGGTGGATCGCGCGCCAACCGCTAGCAGTGCCAAAATCTTTCCCGTCCCCGGCGCCGGGAAACGCGACCCGAAGCCGATCACCGCGCGACGAGCAATGCGATGGCCTGCGTAGCTCGTGCCCGCGACGTGACGAAGCCTGGCGCAAGCCACGATGGTACGTTGGCCGTTCTGGCTGATGGAACACGCAGCGCGAGCAGGCGGTCCGATCAGGAATCTCGCCTCGCCCTGATTCGCCTCACCGCGCCCCGCTACGCACTTCCACCCCCGCGCGGCGCCAACAGCACCCGGTAGCCCACCACCGCAGCGGCGACGTGTACGTTGAGCGAGCGCCCGCGGCCGAGCATCGGTACGAACACGGTCGCGCGGCAGGCGGCAAGCGCACGCGCCGTCAGCCCGTGATCCTCGCTGCCGACCACGAGCGCAACGGCATCCGGCCATTCGAACTCGTGATACGGCACGGCGTCGGAGGTGATCTCGAGGCCGATCGGCGTGAAGCCATCGGCCACCAGCGTCGCAATGGCGGTCGGCGCGTCGGGGTGCTGCGCCCATGGAACGCGCTGATGCTTGCCGCGTCCCACCTTGGCGGCCGTAGGCTGCGTCGGCGGCGGCGTGGTGCCGGCGAGCGCCAACGAGGCGTCGAGCGCGTCCGCGATGCGCACGAACGATCCGACGTTGACCGGATAGGCCACGTTTTCGAGAACGAACGCGATACGGCGCGGCGACTCGTGAGCACGGCGGACCGTGCGATGGAAGCGCTTGAGATCCGTACCGCGCAGCGGTCGTTGCCCGTCGCGCCGCGGCGCGGGGCTACCGCCGGTCGATGGGACTCGTTGCTCTGGTGATGACGGGGTCACGTGGCGATCTTCCATGGCCTTGTGTGAGGGTGCTTGCTGCGTCCACCGGCAAACCGGAGTCCTCCCTCCGGCAACCTTCCCACGCGTTCGTGATGCCGGCCGGACCTGGGCGACGACCGTTTGTCGTGTGGGCTGCCCAGACCGCCGAACGGACGACGCGACACGTCGGTCTGCTAGACTTAGCGTCCCCCGTCGCTCGCCTTGGGCCTTGATCGACGGCCCCGCAGGAGCTACGAACATGGATGATATCACCGGCCGCCTCCAAGAGTTGGACACGCGCATCCAGGGCCTCATGGTGCGTCTTTGACCTACCCGCCATGGACGCCGAATTCGACGCGCTGCAGGAAGCCGCCGGCGCCGCGGATCTCTGGGATGATCCGGATCGTGCGCGCCAGGTCATGCAGCGACTAAACGACGTGCAGGGTGACATCGACAATTGGCGCAGTCTTGCGACACGCGTGACCGATGCCTTGGAGCTCGCCCCGCTGGTCGGGGAAGACGAAGAGATGGGCGCAGAGCTCTCCAAAGAGCTCGATCAACTCGAGAAGGCGCTGGAGGCCGGCGAAACGGCCCTCTTGCTCTCGGGCGAGTATGACGGCCACGACGCCCTGCTTTCGATCCACGCCGGCGCTGGAGGCACGGAGAGCCAGGATTGGGCCCAGATGCTGCAGCGGATGTACACGCGCTGGGCGGAGAAGCGCGCCTTTGGCATGACGATCCTCGACCTGACGCCGGGTGAAGAGGCCGGCATCAAGAGCACGACGCTTCAGATTTCCGGACGCCATGCCTACGGGCTTCTGCGCGCAGAGCGAGGCGTCCACCGGCTGGTGCGCATTTCGCCCTTCGATGCCAGCGCGCGACGCCATACCAGCTTTGCGCTGGTGGAGGCCTCGCCCGTGATCGACGACGACGTCGAGATCGAGATCAAGGAAGAGGAAGTTCGCGTCGACATCTACCGCGCGAGCGGCGCGGGTGGGCAGCACGTCAACAAGACCTCGAGTGCGGTGCGGCTCACCCATGAACCCAGCGGCATCGTCGTCAGCTGCCAGAACGAACGCTCGCAGGCTCAGAACCGAGAGACCGCGTGGAAGATGCTGCGGGCACGGTTGCTCGAGGCGGAATTGGAACGGCGCGAATCGGAGGCAGCCCAGCTGAAGGGTCAGCACGTGGAGGCCGGATGGGGCAACCAGATTCGCAGCTACGTGTTGCAGCCCTATCAGATGGTGAAGGACCACCGCACCTCGCACGAGATCGGCAACCCGAACGCCGTCCTTGACGGCGGGCTGGACGGGTTGATCGACGCCTGGTTGCGCGCGCAAGTCGGCGAACGAGCGGCGGACGATACGCTCGTGGCTGCCGGCGAAGACGACGCGGGCTAGCCGGTGCTCACCGCGCGTGCACGCGCCGCGACGCGTAGTCTTGTAACGCCCATCGCGCTCGGGCTTGGTCGCCTGGGCTTGACGCCCGACGCCCTCACCGTGATGGGCACGCTCTTGCATGTCGGCGTAGCGTGGCTGATCGCGACCGAGCGGCCGCTTTGGTGGGGCGCGATCGCCCTTGCGGGCGCGGCAAGTTTTGATGCGCTCGACGGCGCGCTGGCCCGTGAGTCTGGCCGAAACACGCCCTTCGGAGCCTTTCTCGACAGTACGTTGGACCGCATCAGCGAGGTGCTGCTCTTTCTGGGGCTGCTGGCCCGCGCGTTCGCGACGCAGGACCCTGCGCTGGGCCTCGGTAGCCTGATCGCGCTCTCCGGTTCGCTGCTCGTCAGCTACACACGGGCGCGATCGGAGGGAATCGGACGCGATACGAGGGCCGGCATCTTCGGCCGCCTGGAACGAATGCTGGTGCTCGTGGCCGGTCTCGCCCTCAACCAACCCGCGGCGACCGTCGCGCTCGTCGCGCTCGGTGCTTGGGTGACGGTGGCGCAGCGGGTGCTCGATGTGCGCCGCCAATGCCGCGACGCCGGCGAGCTCGGCGCGATGATGACCGCCACCTACGGCGATGCGCGACCCGCCGCGTCGCCGCCGAAGCGTGACGCCGGTTCGGAGAACGCACCGTGACCCCGTGGATGCGTTTGGTCGCGGGGGCGATCGGGGCACTCCTCGCGCTCGCCCTAGCGTGGCAGACGGGCCTTGCCGGTCGCGCTTGGCGCGCCGCCTACCCCCATCTGCCCGCCGCGGTGCAGGGCGCGCCGTATCGAGTTCGGGCGCGGCTGCCAGGCGCCGCCCGCACCCCGGTCCCGCTGCCGACGCCGCTCCCTGCGGCCGGCACGCAGCCGTGGGGGACGGTGGTCGTGCCTGGTGGGAACGGGCAGAGCAATGCGCAAAGCGTGGGCAACCCGGACGAAGGGTCCGCCCAAGGTTCGGGCGCAACCCGGTCGGCCACCCAACGTTCGGACGCTACGACCAGCGTGGCTGCAGGGACCCGAACCGCAACCGGCGAGCAGAGTACGGCGGAAGCGCGCCGCACCGGCGACGTATCCCCGGCACCCGCAGCGTCCGTGGCTGCCGGGTCGTCCTCGCCGAATCCGCCGACGCCGGCTGGCGCGAGCCCTCCGCCGCCGCTGCCCACCTTAGCGGCCCCGCCTTCCGCCGTCCTTCCCGCAGAAGCAAGCCTCGACGCGCTGCGCCACAGCTACCAGACGTGGAACAACTGCGGTCCGGCCACCATCGACATGGCGCTTTCCGCGTGGGGCTATGCGGGCGACCAGGCGTTGGCGGCCACGCGGCTGAAGCCAGATCCGGACGACAAGAACGTGGCGCCGCACGAGCTCGCGCGCTACGCGAGGGAGCGCGGGCTCGGCGCGCGCGTGCTCGTGGGCGGAACGCTCGCGCAACTGCGCTCACTGGCCGCGGCCGGCATCCCCGTGATCCTCGAGACCTGGTTCGTGACGGATCCGGATGACCAGATGGGCCACTACCGTCTCCTTAGCGGCTACGAAGACGGCGGCGCGCGCCTACGCTTCCACGACTCCTACCTGGGACCAAACCTGGTCTTCGACGAGGACGAGGTCGACCGGGATTGGCGTGTGTTCAACCGACTGTACGTGCCGGTGTATCCCCTGGACCGCGAGGCCGACGTTCGCGCAATCGTCGGGGCCGCGTTTGACCAGCCTGAGGCGATGTGGACGATCGCCGCGGCTGCCGCCCAGGAGGAAGTCCGCGCCGCCGAGGCGGCTGGTACGGCGGATCCCTACGGCTACTTCAACCTCGGAACCTCGTTGGTCGCGCTCGGCGCGCATGCCGACGCCGCGGCGGCCTTCGACCGCGCCCGTGCCATCGGCCTGCCCTGGCGCATGCTGTGGTATCAGCACGCGATTTTCGAAGCCTACGCCTCCCAGGCACGCTGGGCGGATGTGCTCGCCCTTGCCGAAGCCAACCTTCGCAATGCGCCCAACCTCGAAGAGTCCCTGCTGTGGCGCGCCGCCGCGCGCGACGTTGCCGGCGATCGCGAGGCAGCGCTCGCCGACGTGCGCCTGGCATTGCGGGTCAACCCGTTTCTCGAGGCCGCGTCCGCGGCGCTCGCGGCCTTGGAGTCCGGCGCGTCGGTCGCCGACGCACTGCGAGCGAACGCTCCCTAGGGTACGTGGCGTATCTGTGCCGCTGTCAGCTTCTCGTCAGGCAGCCGCCAGGGCGCGGTCCAGCACCGCACAACGGCACCGGCTAGGATGAAGTCCTAACACCGATAGTCGTGCGTGAACGTTGGTCGTTCGGTTGGGGAGCGGAGCGATCGACGACGTACAGATCGGAACCGGCTCGATGTGGGGCGCTTTGGCGCCCCACTTCGTCGTTAACGTTCACGGGCACACCGTGCGAGCCCGTTGGGTCTCTGTTGCCCGTTGGGTCTCGCATATTGGTTCTCGCATAGATGCCGCGCCGTGCGCCTTCTAGCCCTGCGCCTGCTAGCCGTGCGCCCTGCTTGCCG
>JAJCYU010000388.1 GCA_029262755.1 Anaerolineae bacterium | reverse complement strand
GAGGCGCTCGGCGACGAGCTGGTTCGACGCTTCTTGCACGTCCATCTCCCCGCGCAGGCCGATGCGATCTGGCAGGCGCTCGAGCAGCGCGATTCTGCGTTGCGCGAGCTGGTGCGCACACCCTTTCTGCTGCGGCTGCTGATCGAGCAGGCCGCCGCGGAAGGCGGTCTACCGGCGGGCGAGGCCGCGCTCTTCGGCGGCTTCGTGCGCCGGGCGCTCCTGCGCGAGATCGAGCGCGGGCATCCGGCCCTGCAGCCCAGCGCGTTGCTCACCACGCGCGATCGGCGCGGGTTGCTCCAGCGACGGGGACGGCGGCGACCGCACGCTCTGCCCGATGGCGGGGCCTTGATCCGGAGCCTCGAGCACTTGGCGTCCGGGATGCAATCGCGCATGACGGTGGGGGAGATGGCGCAGGTTCGGGTGTCGTACGACGAAGCTATCGCGATCTTGTCGGCGGATGTCGATGGCGCCGGCCATGCGGAAGCGATCCTCGACGCCGGCACCGCGCTCGGCGTGCTCGACGAGGACGAGCAGGGCGAGGCCGTCTTCTTCGCGCATCAACGCTTCCAGGAGTACTTCGCGGCACGTTCGATGGGCAAAGCGCCACGTTTCGAGCGAGTCGCGCGACCGTGGCGCGCTGACGAGGTCGAGATCGATCTAGCGACCACCGTGGCCGCGCTCCCGCCGGCGGAGTCGCTGCCCGGTCTGCCCGCCACCGGATGGGAGGAGACCACGTTGCTCGCGGCGCAGATGGCGCCGTCCCCGGATGCCTTTGTTGAAGCCTTGATGGAGCCGAACCTGGTGCTTGCCGCGCGCGCCGCGCTCGCGTGCGAGACGGCGGAGTCGTTACGCGACCGACTGCGATGGGCGCTCGTCGAACGCTCGCGCGATCCGGCGGCCGACGCGCGCGAGCGCATCGCGGCCGGCAGGACGCTCGCACGGTTGGGCGATCCGCGCTTCGAGCGCCATGAGGGCCCGCTCGGATCGTGCCTGCTGCCGCCGGTGATCGCGTTACCCGGCGGTACGTACATGATCGGCGACGACGACCCGCTGCGCTTTCACGATATGGAGGTGCGCGTGCATTGCCCGGCGCATCCCGTGCAGCTGGACGCGTTCGCGATCGGCCAATTCCACGTGACCAACGCAGAGTGGGCGCTGTTCATGGCCGCGGGCGGATATCAGGATCCGCGGTGGTGGCGCTCGGAGACGGCCAAGCGGTGGATCCGCGGCGAGAACACGTCGCTGCCGGACAAAATGACGGTGTACTTCTGGCTCGAGCGCTTCCGGGTCGACGAGCATCTCCTCGCCGAACTGCGCGACTCCGGTTCGTGGCCCGAAGCCGTCTGCGATCGGATGGCGCACTTTCTCACGTTGGAGCCGGATGCGCTTGCCGAGCAGCTCGCGGAACGGTTTCCCTCGAAGGCCTTCGAGGCGCCCCGCTTCTGGGACCAGCCGCTCCTCCGGCATCCGAGCCAGCCCGTGGTCGGCATTAGCCTGATCGAGGCGCGGGCTTACGCGGCGTGGTTGTCCGCCAACAGCGGTCGCGCATACCGTGTTCCAAGCGAGGTTGAGCTGGAAGCGGCCACCCGCGGCCTCGAAGGACGCCGCTACGCGTGCGGCGACGCGATCCCGCACGCGCTCGTGTGCAACTCGATCGAGCTCCGGACCGGCGGCCCGACCCCCATCGGCGTATTCCCAGAGTCCGATACCCCCGAGGGCATCGCCGATCTCATGGGCAACGTCCTCAACGCATCCGTCTCACGGTGGGGCTCGAACCTCGCGGAAACCGACTTCCCCTACCCCTATGATCCCGGCGACGGACGGGAGATGGCCGACCCCGGTGAAGCCGAATGTTTCGTCGAGCGCGGCGGCGCGTACTCCACGTCGGCCGCAGAGACGTTCGCGTTCCGCCGCAACGCAGCGTACGGCCTATCGACGTCGCGCAACACGGGGTTGCGCTTGGTGCTGGATGGTGGGTGGGGTGTAGGTTGGGGTAGCGGTTAGGGTCGAACGAGGGTTCGGTGGAGGTTCGACAGTGCGCGCTCGCTTAGCGCGCCGCCCACGGGAGCGCGATGAACGGTGGTGTGGGCGTCGGCTCGGCCGTCGGGGTCGGGGTCGCGCTCGGAAGGGTCGTTCGTGTGGCCGTGGGTGGGGGGCGGGTTGGGGCCGAGGGGGTTGCGGGGCGTTGTAGGCGGAGCTGGTGGATTGCGCCGGTGAGGTCGTCGCCTACCCATGCCGTTTCGCCGCGGGCAGCAAAGACGGGCCCGCCTTGGCGCAACGTTGCGCCGGAAAGGTCTCGATGGGCGATTACTTCCGGGAAGCTGGGCAAGGTTAGGTCGATTGCGGACACCACAACGCCGCCAACCTCTTGAAGCGCCACCCAAGCGATCGAGTCGTCCAACACGACGGATCCGGTGCCGCTCCGCAAGGGGTCGTCGGAAACGGTAATCTCCCCGAGCAATCGTGGGCGGGCGGGATCGTCCCACCCGATTACCACGAGCCGCATCGTGCCGGCACGAAGGGCCATATCGTGGAGGACGACAATCCGTTTTTCATGCCCTGCCCACGCGAGGGCCGACGGGGGCAACACCATCCCCGGCGGACGCGGCTGAAGGACGTTGCCATCGACTTCGCCGGCGACGATCGTTATGCTACCGGCCGCTTCGGAGCGCAGGATCCATGGAACTCCCTCAGCCAGCACGGGGTGATTGGCGCTCAACGTAAGCATGCTACCGAACCCGACACGCCGCCTTACACCGTCGGGCGCGAGCCAATGCCATAGATTGCCCCAACCTTCCTCGCGTGCCAGAAGTCCGTCTTCCGGTGCGCCTGCGACGAGCCGATCGAATCTGGCGGGGGCGCTTGAATCGAGCTCGATCGATGAAGTCTGAAACGGGCGACTGGCGTCCACCTCCCGCCACGCTCGAAGCCCATCGGTATTGGCAACGACCAGGCGCTCTCCTTGGAACGCCATGGCGGAGTGCAGGGATCTCGTGACGAATCGTGCTGCGCCTTCCTCCGGAATGCGCCACAGTCTTGAGAGATCGTCGTGTCCTGGACCCAATACGGCCCACGCCCCATCCGGGTCGGCGGCGACCCGTAGCGCGTGGTCCGTTGCCGTAGTGGCTTCCAGTACAGGAAGCGGTCGACCCAGGTGGTCGCGAGGTACACGCCGTACGCCCGCCCCTGCCAGAAGAAGATCACCCTGGGGCACGGGAAAGAGTCGCGCCCGCGCAGGCCGCACGTACTGCGACGTGCCCAGATTCGGCCCCGTGATCACGCCCAGATGTTGCGGCTGTGGCCGCCCCAGATCCACGGCATGCAGCTGTCTGCTATTGCCAAGCCAGAGTAGATCTCCGGACGTGGCCAGGCTCAGCCCGGCCACGCGCGTGATTCCGGCCTCCCGCAACCATTCTTTCGACAGTACCTTCTCGCGCGCGAGGGTACCCTCGGTGATCGTCCATAGTTCGACTGTTCCCGTCTCTCCAACGGTTGTCGCCACCCAGCGATCTCCGACATATACGGGAATGTCGTCTCCGATGAGGTCGATGGGGGCCTGGCCGACTTGTGTAAGCGGCACCCCCGACCGCGCGTCGAGAGTCCACAGCCTCTGCCGCGCAAGCGGCTTGACACGTGGTGTCGGACAGGCCGGATTGCTCCCTCCGCCTGGGCAAGGTGTCGGCGGCGGCCCTGGCGTTCCCAAGTCTACCTGGTTCGTGGCCCCAATCAGGCGATCCCCGATCAGTCCGACCGAGTGCCAGTTGGCCCTCACGAATCGCCCATCCAACGGAAATTTCCAGCGTGATGCGACCCGTATTCCTCCCTCTGATTCGAGGTCGAAGGCACGGACGCCGTCGAAGCTCGCCAACCATACTTGGCCTGGACGGGCAATCAGACGCGAGCCGTCTCGGAAGGCGATGGGCCCTCCTCCCTCCTGACGCCACCGCGAGACTTCGTGCGGTGCCAGCGGATCCTCTAGGTCGAGCACGAGCAGGGCCGACACCTCAGCATCTGTCTGCGCGTACACAACGAGCCGGCCGTCGCCCGTGCCGGCGACGTGATAGATTTGTTCAACGTCGAGCATTACCGTGGCCAGCGGTAGCGCACCCTCCGCGAAGTCCGCGTCGAGCACGAGCAGGCGGGCGCCGACCGCGGCGTAGATATGGTCGCCCTCGACGGCGAGCCCTTCCACGTAGCCGCCATGCTGCGCGACCCGTTCGAGTGAAGCGGCGCCGGCGCGTTGGGCGGGTTGGGCAGCTTGGAGCGAGGGCGGTTCGAAGGGCTGGGAACGCGAACCTGCAAGAGTCGAGGATGTCAGCGACCAGGCGGCTGTGACGAGGGTTGCGAGGAGAATGCAGGGGGCGAAGGCTCGCATCGGAAAACCTCCCAAGGTTCCCTCAGGTTGGCCGGGACGCGATGCGCCCAAGCCCTCTCGAGGTTGCGGCACCAGTGGTCAATACACTGGTGTTTGTTTTGGGGAGCAGCCGATGGAACGGCTTGCGTACAGGGACACGGACTGCAGCGTCCAGGGGACGGTGGAACGCGGAAGTCGGGTGCGGAAATCCGGGTGCGGAACGCAGCGCGTGGATCTACCGTGGCGACCGGTGTGGGCTGGTCGGGCTACTGCAGCGGAAGCTGCGCCGCCCCTACCGTCGCCCGCCCCTCACGCCCCTCACGCCCCTCACGTCCCAAGCCCCTCCTTCACCTCCGGCAGGCGGAAGCGGAACCACACCGGAAGGTGGTCGCTGACCGTATGTTCGAAGCGGGCGATGAACGCGGCGCGCTCGGACGCGCTCGCGAAGGCGTCCATGGCGTGGCCGTGGATGGCCTCGGCGAAGAGGTTGGCGAAGTCGATGACGCCGTAGTCGGGGCCGCGTTCGTGCTTGCCCATCTCCGCGACCGCGAGGCGGGCGTCGAGGCGTGGGTCGCGGGAGAAAATGCCGATCTGGTCGAAGGTCTCGCTGATACGAGCATTCGTGCGCATCGGCTCGCCCGCTTCGGCCAGTAGTTGCCCGGAGCGCGGGTGCGGGTCGAGCAGCGGGAAGAGCACGTCCACGGCATCGCCCGCTTGCTTGTTGAGGTGGAGGATGCGGTCGATGATGCGCGGCCGGTCGCCGACCGGGTTGTCGAAGTCCAGGTTCAGGTCGGCTAGCAGCAACAGGTTGCGCGAGCGGCTCCGGTCGCTTTTGTGAACGGTTGCGACGAGCCAATCGAGCAGAGCTTCGAACTCCTGGCGCCGGTCCGTGATGAAGGAGCCGAAGTTCAAGTGGGCGTTGACGGCCATGAAGTGGAAGCGCTCGGAGCCGGGGTGGCCGAAGAGCTCGAACTCGACTCCGAAGGGGGTGCGGATGAAGGCCAGAAAGGTCGGCATCTTCGTCCGCCCGATGTCGCCGGCCGTCACCCCGGTTTCCGCGCCGCCTTGGCCGGCGAGCGGCGCGAGCGCATCGTGGAAGTCGTCGAGATTCTCCGCGAGCGTCTGGAGCACCTTTGTGCGGTCCCAGGAGACGTCGGTGACCACGCCTCGTCGGCGCACTACGCTGCGGTTGTAGATGAAGGCCAGGCGCTCGTCGAGGCCGGGATCGTTGGGGAACGTGCCGGTCGTGTCCGAGACGATCAGCCCGAAGTCGTCGCCAATGCGGTCGACGATGTGCTCGACGCCCTCGGTGTCGGTCATGACCTCCTGGATGGCCAGCAGATCGAAGTGCTTGCAGAGACCGGCCAGAAAGCGCCACGTGTCCTCGTCCCGCTTCGCGACGGCGCCGAGTTTGCGGATGTTGAACGAGCCCGCGATCGCGGAGCCGTATACGCGCGTCGGAAGCCCGTAGCGCACGGGATCGGCGGCGAGCCGTTCGCGGATTGCCGACCATTCGTCCGGAGTGAAGGACATGGGTGGCTCCTCGATGTCGTGGTGGGGGGAGGTGTACGGATGGAAACAATGTACCCCAGATCGCTTGGGCGATGTGGCGAATGTGGTTGCCCGGTTTCCCTGTGCTTTCCCCATCCCTCGACCCTCGCTTCCTCGCCCCACGTCGTGCTCGGGTTCACTACCCCTAGACGAGCACTTCGTTCGTCGGAACGGGTCCACCGGGGGGACACGCCGGGCCCAGCGGATCACGGAGGTCGCGTGCAGGAGCCGGGCGCAGGAACGCCGGAGGAACGTGTTCGCTACACAAGCTGCGGAGTGCGGCTTCTGGTAGCGGAAGACGGCGCGCTGCGGGGAGGCGTCGTGCTGGATGCGCACGGGCGGACGGTAGCGCGCTTTCGAAGCTGGGATGAGCTCGTGAACGCGATGCGCGCCTATGTGCGGAACGTGGCGGAGGGGTGAGTCGGGCGGATGCGCAGGGGGATGTCGATGTCGCAGCGAGCCCATGCGGTCCGAGTCTGCGACCCGACAAAACCCGACCGCGGGAACCGTGTCTACACCGACTCACCGCTCGCGATCGCACCGTGGAGCGCAACGAGCGCGGCATCGGGCTCGATGCCGAGGTGCTCGCGCAGACTCGCGGTGCAAAATCCGAAGTGACGCAACGCGCGGGAACGCTGCCCCATGCGGCTGTAGCTCCGCATGATGAGGCGGTGAACGTCCTCGCGGCACGGGTCACGTTGGAGTAGCTGGAAGCCGGTGTCGATCGCCGCGGCAAAGCGGCCGGTCGAGACGAGTAGCGCGCTCAGGCGGCCCAGGATGGTCAGATAGAGAGAGAGCAGGCGCTCGCGCTCCATGATCGTCCATTCCGCGTACAGGTCGCTCGGCAGCAGGTCGCCGCGATACGCGCGTACGGCGTCCTCGAAGGCGAGGATCGTGGGCGCGAGGTCGGTGCCGTGGGACCGTACGCGATCCGCACGTAGCCCGTCCGCTGCCGCGCGCTCGAAGGTGTCGAGGTCGAGCGAGACAGCCACGTCCGGAGCGAGCTCGTAGCAGCCGTCGCGGTAGCGCACGAGCGGCCGGGCAGACGATCGTTTGCCGCAACCGAGTTCCTTGCGAAGGGTGGACACGGCGGTGTTGAGCGAATCGAGCCCCGCGCTCAGCGGGACGTCGGGCCAGATGGCCTCGACGAGCACCTCCCGTTGGATGAGGGACTCGCGATGCAGGCTGAGGAACTTCAGGACGGATTGGGCACGCACATGGCGATGCAAGGGGATCGCCACGCCGGCGCAATGGACCTCGAAAGCGCCGAGGCAGCGGATCTCGAGGAGCGCCGTGTCGACGCGTGAGGCGTGCGCGCGGCGATGATTCGGGATGATCTTTGGCGGTGCGGCGGGTTTCGGCGCCAAGGTGGGCGGCGTAGCGGTTTGCTCGGGCGCGCGCGCCGAACTTCCGGCTTGCGCCGGAGGCAGGGGGTCATGGATATGGATCACGATGTTCTCCCCATGCCGAGCGCCGTTCCATCTCCCCCGATGGCCCGGACGTCAGCAGTCCTGCGAGTCCTAGTTGTGGAATCGATGGATGCGTCTCGCACGGTTGGACCGCCGACGACACACCATTGGGCGTGGACCTTCGATGCAGTGTACCACCAACGCGCAATAGCCCGTGTGACACGTGTCACATGGGCTATTGCGGGGCCGCGCGCGTTGCGAATCCACCGCCAACGCACCGACCCCCCGTACGGTGGCTGCCGTTACGGGGGGCCGGGAGTGTTTCGCGATTCAGCGCCGCGCGAGCGCCGTCCTCGA
The DNA here is from genome assembly GCA_029262755.1 of Anaerolineae bacterium. Taxonomy (GTDB): domain Bacteria; phylum Chloroflexota; class Anaerolineae; order Epilineales; family Epilineaceae; genus JAJCYU01. The sequence continues at coordinate 9,644 of JAJCYU010000388.1, read as the reverse complement.
CGTTCGAATCAAGCTTCGAATCGAAGCCTAAAAATTGAAGCTGTAGAGCACCGCGTTGGCGATGGGGCGGAACTCCCACTGCCGATCGAGGGGATAGGCACAGGTGACCACGATGATGTTGCCTTCCGGGCCCTGATAGGTACCGACCATCTCCTGGGTCCCCAATTCCGCGCCTTCACGCATCGTTCGGACGCCGATCAATGTGTCGAGCGGGATGTCGTTTGTGCGACCCGCGCCATCCGTGTTGGCGGCCAACCACTCCTTGAGCGGGAGGTTGCTCTCATTGGCGAAGAACTGCGTGGAAAGCACCATGCCTCGGCGCGACAACGCTGTAGCCCCTTCGCCTTCGGCGGGGACCTCACTGCTGACCTGCAGACCGTCCTCGGACTCGCTCAGGCTGCTAAAGCTATTCGGGTACGACACCGCGAATCCGCGCTCCGGGTTGCGATACACGGTGAGCTGCGGCTCGATCCACGTCCAACTGTCGAGCAGCGTCTGCCACGCTTCGCCGCAGCGTTCGGCCGCGTCGGGGGCGTGGTCCAGGGTGAGGTTGAAGAGTTGGTCGCCGTGCGCGACCTGTACGCGCTCGCCACCGGCGCCGTCATCGGCGCTGCGGCGACTGCGCACGGCCGGGGCGTCGTCCAGCGAGAAGAGCTCGGCGTCCGGGAAGCTGCGCGGCATCTGCGCCACGACGTCGACCAGCGAGAGGTCGAAGACGTTCGTCGACGTCGACACCTCCACGAGGCACCCGCCCGCACGCATGCTGTCGCGGTTGTGGAGGCCGGGGTCCAGGTCGCTGAAGCTGGCCAAGATAGGGCGGTTGCCGAAGCCCGTGAACCAATTCTCCGGGTAGCGCAGCTGGTAGCCGTAGGTGAGGTTCGTATACGCACCGGGCACACCGAGGGTCAGGTCGGACACCACCACCGGGTCGGCCGGCGCATCACGGCCGGGCGCGGTGCCGATCACGACGGGCGACGGCTCCACGGCGGGCTCCGGCGCAACGGCCGTGGCCGGCGCGGGTTCGGAAGTTGGCTCGGGTTGGGCTTCACAGGCGGCGATGGCGAAGAATGGAATCAGGGCACACAGCAGCAGCACAAAACGCATAGGGGAATCAATACCTCGGGTCGGTCCTGCAGGTTGGGGGGCCGTAACGCCGCGCGTGCGAGCGTCACCGGGCCTTAATTATCCGGCGGGCGGAAGGCGGGCGCAAGATTTCCTGCGGGGTCGGACGCGTTTGACGATTGTCCGAGACCGCGAGCATAGACTCCGAGGGTGGATGCGGCGTCGTCGTTTGTGCTCGGAAGGTATCGGACGACCGTTACGGCACCGCTACGTGTCGGCGCGCCGAGCGCCGTCATTGCGACGGACGCGGAGGCCGTTGCGGCGGAGGCGGCGGCGACTGGATGTAGGCAGGAAAATTCTTGAGCTATGTAAACTATGCTTGACATCTTGTCGCGAAGTCCGTACACTGCGCATAGTCAAGTATCCTGTACATCCAGTAAAGGACGTTTTCCATGACCGAGACCCGACGTCGGACCTTCATCGACATTTGCCGCGGCCAGCTCACGCCAAGCGACCAGAGTAACGTGAACCGCTACACCGTCCTGCTCTTCGTCTGGATGCTTGTGTTTCTCGGCGCTACGTTCGTCATCACGAACGAGGTCGTGCGAGGCGGTGCGCTCGGTTGGCTCGTGGCGCTGATGCCCTCGGCGTTCGGCATCATCGCGGCGTTGGCGTATATGCGCTTTCTGCGCGAAGCCGATGAGCTGGTACGCGCCATCGAGCTGAGAGCGCTGGCCCTGGCCGTGGGGGCCGGATTCGCGATCTGGCCGGCATACACTCTGCTTGGCAGGCTAGGCGTACCGGTGGATGCTTGGTCCGAAGTCCCCATCATGGCGATGATCGGCGCCTACGTCTTCGGCGTGCTAGCGGGTCGCCGGCACTACGCATGAAGAACCGGCTCAAGGTTTTACGCGCCGAACGCGATTGGACGCAGGCGCAGCTGGCCACCGAGCTCGACGTCTCGCGCCAGACCGTCAACGCGATCGAGAAGGGCAAGCACGATCCCAGCCTGCCGCTCGCGTTTCGGATCGCCGCGCTCTTCGAGCTGGCCATCGAGGAGATTTTCGATCCGGAAGCGGCGGCCGGGTAGCCGAGAAGGGTGGGTATCGACAAACGAATGGCGAGCACGGGGAACCGTGCTCGCCATCGGTTTGTTTCGGGTGCGGCATGGACGCTTGCGTGACTGAGGTTCGCCCGCTACGACTCCGGTGTAGAGCGTCGCCGGTGCCGAGGACGCTTGGACGAGCCGCCGCCGCCTTCCTTAGCTCCGCCGTTGCCCTCCGTCGAGCCACCACCGGTGGTGTTCGGACCGTTTCGCGGGCCCGAACCGTTTCCGCCGCGACCTCGATGGCTCTTTCGCTTCTTGCCCCCGCTACCTGCGGTCGCACCGTCGCCGGTCGAGCCTCTGGTCGCACCATCCCCTGTCGAGCCCTGCCCGCCGGCTGCGCCCGTGTTCTTCTTTCGACGCGGTCGACGGCGCCGGCCCTTCGAAGCTCCGGACGGGTTGCCGCCTTGCGATCCTCCGCCGTGCTTCGAACCGCCGCGACGGCCGCTCCCGCGCCTCGAGCCGCCGGACTCGCCAGAGCCGCTGCGCTCTTCGGACGCATCGCGACCGGTGGAACCACCGGCCCCGCGATCGTCGGTGGCTCGATCCCCGCGGGCCGGGCGCTCGTGGCGGGCGCGGGTCCGGTCGTTGTCGCGCGTGCGATCTTGATCGTTGTCGCGACTGCGTTCGTTATCGCGCGTGCGACTTTGTCGGTCGTTGTCGCGACTGCGTTCGTTATCGCGCGTGCGACCGTTGCCGCGGGTGCGGTTGCGATCGTTGCTGCGCGCACGGTCGCGGTCGCGGTTGTTGTTGGGAGTACGCTCGTTGCTGGGTGTGGAGGGGGTACGGTCACGGTTGTTGTTGGGTGTGCGGTCGTTGCTCGAAGTGCGGTCGGTATCGCTCGCACGGTCACGGGCCGTGTCGCTTTGGCCGCGGCCGCCTTGATCGGGGCTGTCCGCATTGCGACCGGCGGGCGGGCGCCCCCGGTGATTGCGTTCGGCGTTGCCCGAGCGTGAGCGGGCCTGCGGGCGACCGCCACCACCGCGCGACGGTCGGCCCCTGCCCTTCTTCCCCTTCGCACCGCCTCCCGAGCCGCTTCGGCGGCGTCCGCCTGCCGGCGCTTCGCCCATCGGTGCGGGTGTTGGGTCGCCGTGGGCGTCCAGGAGCTGCTTCGGTTTCGGCTCGACGAGTGGGCCCCATAGGTCGAGCGCAGACTGGATGTCGTAGAGGTCGTCGAGCTGATCGTCGAGGATCAGGCTGACAACGACGCCCGTCTCACCGGCGCGCGCCGTGCGGCCGGAGCGGTGCAGGTAGGCCTTCTCGTCGCCGGGGATGTCGAAGTGCAGGACGCAATCTACGCCGTCGATGTGGATGCCGCGGGCCGCGACGTCCGTTGCGACGAGCGCTCGGACCTTGCCGGTAGAGAAGGCTTCGAGCGCGCGGTTGCGCTGCCCTTGCGTGCGCGCCCCGTGGATCGGCGCCGCCACGTTCCCGTAGCGGTTGAAGCGCTTGGCGATCCGATCGGCGCCGCGTCGCGTTCGGCTGAACACAATCGTGCGTTCAAAGGCGATCACGACGTCGAAGGCCGTGTTCAGGCGCTCTTCGCGGTGCACCTTCCAGAAATGATGCTGGGCGGAGTGGATGTCCGGCTCGACCTCGCCGACCTGGTGAACGACCGGATCGCGCTGGTAGTTGCGCGTGATCACGGCCACCTCATCGTCGAGGGTGGCGGAGAAGAGGACCGTTTGCCGGTTCTTGGCCGTGCGATCGAGCAGCCTTCGGACCTCCGGCAGGAAGCCCATGTCCGCCATGCGGTCGGCTTCGTCGATGACGACATGCTCGACCTCGGCTAGATGTACATCGCCCTGTTGGATGAGGTCGGTCAGCCTGCCAGGGCACGCGACGAGAATATCGACCGCTTTGCGCAGCGCCTTGCGTTGGTCTCCGTAGCCCACGCCGCCGTAGATCGCGGTGACCTTGCGGCCGCGAGCTCGGGCAAGCGGCGCGAGGACTTCGCGGATCTGCTCGGCCAGCTCGCGCGTCGGCGCCAACACGAGCGCACGCGGATAATGAGGCCGGGCTTTGCCGACGAGCGCTGCGAGCGGAATGCCGAATGCGAGGGTCTTGCCGGAGCCGGTTGCCGCGCGCCCGCAGACGTCGCGTCCGGCGAGAGCGTCGGGAATCGTGCTGATCTGGATGTCGAAGGGTGTGTCGAAGCCCTGGGCGCGCAGAACGTCCAGGATCTCGGAAGGAACGCCGAGATCGGCGAAGGTGGTAGTCATGTGGAGAAACCTCGTGGCCCGGTTCCGAATTGGGAACGGGCAGTGTTTGTTCGGCGCACGACTCGAGCTAGGCAACCCAAGAAAAGGGTGCGCTTCGAGGGGGTTGGACGAGGCGTTCCAAACACGAGGAGCGTGTGCGTGCGCTGCGTAAAAGGCGCCGGGGAGCGTGGTGTCGCTAGCCTCCACCCGGGCGCTGCAGTGTGCAAAGGATAGCGCGACGATCGACAACACGGGCATGCGCTGATATTTCGGACCAGGCGCGCCCGGTTCTACCCTTCGGCCCGCTCCCCCATGAGGAGCGACCCGCGACCTCGAATCATCGCGGTGCACGGACGCGGGCGGCCATCCTGCCGCCGCCCCCACCAAGTGCGCGGGCGCATTGAAGGTTCAGTGCAACCGAGTACGAACGCCCTGGAGGCACCATGACCGTCACGACCTCACACGCCCGCTGGAACGGAACGCTCAAGGAAGGCGCCGGCACGATGTCGCTGCCACGCGCCGGCTTCGAAGGCCCGTTCCGGTGGGCGTCGCGCTTCGCCGACGACACGAGCGCGACGAACCCCGAGGAGTTGATCGGTGCGGCCCACGCGGGCTGCTTCTCGATGTTCCTCTCCGCGCTGCTCACAAAGGGTGGCTACACGCCCACCAGCATCGCGACGACCGCCAACGTCCACCTCGGCGATGGCCCGACGATCAACCGCATCGAGCTCGCCACGGTCGCGGACGTGCCGGATCTAACCGGCGACCAGCTCGCCGACTTCGCCGCGCAAGCCAAGGCCGCCTGCCCGGTCAGCAAGGCGCTGGCGAGCGTGGGTGAGATCACGTTGGATGTGCAGTTGGCGTAGGCGTAGCGGCGTGCGCGCGTAGCGCGACGCCGGCGCGAACTGCGCGAACGTTCGCCGACAACAAATGCGGGGGCTCCGAGATTTCGGGGCCCCCGCGTTTGATTGCTGGTTCGTGGCTGTCGCCCGCCGACGTGTGGCGCCGTAGCTCTACTTCAAGAGGCGGACGATCATCGGATAGCGGTATGGCCGTCCCTCGTACGCCTCGATCCCGCCCATGATCGGCAGGATGAAGGCCGCGATGCCGACGATCACGAAGCCGCAGATTCCGATCAACACAAGGCTGCCGATCAAGCTCACGACGGACCAGAACATCACGTTGAAGAAGAAGTTGAGAGCCTCGCGGGCTTGATCGTCCACGAACTCGGACCGTTGCCTGTTGATGACCATCACAAGGATCGGCCCGATCAGCGGTGCAAAGAGTCCGGTGACGTGCGCTGCCATCGCGTAGATGCGCTCATCCTCCGGGGAAAGCGGGGCAAGCTCGCCGGGATCTCGCGGTCCGGGTCCCGACGCGATCGTGCGCTCTTCTTGCGGGTCGACGTGCTCTTCCATTCCACGGGCTCCTTGATGTCATTCGGTTGCGGTCCGGACTACGTCGATTGGGTCATCGAGTTGCGAGCACCTTGGGCCATCGCCTGAGGGCGCACGCCCATTACCTCAGGCCGAGAGCACACCGCCGGGCTGTGGGCCTAGATACGTCGAACTGTCGAAGCCCAACATGGGGATGAAGATCACCGGAAGCAAGAACAGGCCGACGCCGAAGCCGCTGCCCTTGCCGAAGGCGCGCGCGAGATCGAGAAAGAGGATGAGCCCGAAGATGATGTTGAGGAACGGCACGAACAGCGCGAGGATCTTGAGTCCGTCCCAGCCGACGATTTGCGCCAGGATCACCATGTTGACCAGGGGGATCAGGGACAGCCACCCGGCCTTGCCGGCCTTGGTGAAGATCTTCCAGAGTCCGACCACCATCAAGAGCGTGATCGCCAGGCTGAACAACAGCCAAACGCCGCCGAAAAGAGCGGCGAACACCCCGCCGTCGTCGGATTGCAGGAACACGGTGAGCGGTAGGCCGAGAATCGATGTCATGGGGCAGTGCCTCCCTAGGTGATTGGTTGCGGCGACCCGAGTTCGGATCACCGCTGCAACGTGCGGATGTATTCGCTAGAACGTACGGGCATCCGGGGCGAAGGTACTCCCCATGAATCCGCGGCGTCAAGTCGGTTCCGTACGACGTCTTCCTGGCGACGGAATGCCTGCAATCCGCCCTCAACGCCCCCTCGTCAGCGTGCGGTCAGCATCCGGTCCGTCGGCGGTCCTCGTTGCGTCGATCTGCGGCCATACGTGGGTCAAGCAGGAAAGCTCAGGAAGCCCGATACTGTAGATACGCTGATGTTGATGGCCGCTTCGCCGGTGGCCCACCCAAAGGAAACAAACGATGCGCCGCACGATGATGACCGCCCTCCTGACCGCCCTCGCTCTCTACGCCACCGCAACGACCGCCTTCGCCGACACCGCAGAGTATGTCGCGGCGATGAACGACTTCGAGCCGATCGTCACCGCATGGCACGCCGACTTCGAGCAGGTTGCCGAGCTCGTCTCGATCAAGCCGGAGATGGCCTGCGACGCACAGGTCGCCGACGTAGCCAAGCGCGGTCGCTCGATTGCCCGCGACCTCGAGGGCACGAACTTGATCGCTCCGCGCTCGCTCTCCGACATTCACGGTTCGATCCAGGGCGCGACGGACTGGATGGCCACCGTGGCCGAGCAGGCCTGCGGCGGCGAATACACCCTGATGGCCGATACGACCCCGGAGCGCGAGGTCGCCCAGAACGCACTGACGCACCTGCGCACCTGGCTCGCCCACAACCAGCCGATCCGCCACACGCTGCCCCTGCCCGGCGCGGACAACAACTAGAGACCGCGGCAACCAGAGACAGCTAGGTCCAAGGACCTAGGGGTCGCAAGAAACACCGAGCACGGCAGTGAGGACGCAGGTCGAGGACCTACACGACTACAACCGGCGCATCGGCGAGAGCCGGCCGGCGGGGCAACAAGCCCGCCGGCCGGTTCGCATTTAAGGGGGCGTCCAATAATAAGCTGACCGAACAAAGGGTGCCGAAGCGCCGCTCCAGGGTTCTGATGAGACGAGGTAATAGCGGAGCTATTGCTGAGGAACAGAAGGGCGCTGGTGCGGATGCAGCGGTTCCCGACTTGGTCAGGTTATTGTTGGACGCCCCCTAAGGTGAAGGCGGGCGAGCCGCTTCACAACGTTCTTGGGAAAGGTAGCCGGGACGGAGCATGCATCTGGCGGAGGGGGTGGTTCGTCTCTCGCCTGCGTGCTTGGTGAAAACCACCAAGTGATGGACGGGGTTGGACAGGTGCCTAGGGCCGGCATCGCTGATCGACGCGATCGACGGCCTCTGGCGATCGCTGATACGGTCTCATGCCATCAACCTTGCCAATGGTCTGCCGCGACTAGCGTCGGACGGTCATCGGCGCGTAGAGGTACCAGCGGCTGGGAAGCTCCGTGGGCGACTCGGTGGGCAACGGGGTGCCGGAGGCGCCCGGTGTCGGGGTATTGGCCGGAGGCGCGGTCGCGCTCGGTGCCGTCGTCGCGGAGGGCGCGATCGTGGCCGTTCCGGTTGCAACCATGGTGGGCGAACCGACCGGTGTCGGCCCGGGGTCTTCGATCTGCGGTGCGTAGGCGCCGCGCACGATGAGCTCCACGCGGTAGAGGCCGGTGCGGGCGGTCACGAAGAGCGTCTTGCCCTCGGGGCCGCCGAAGACGATGTTGGAAGGGCGCTCTGGGATCGTGATGGTGTCCACCTGGTTGCCATCCGCGTCGAAGACCCAAACCACACCGCTGGCCAGGTAGAGGTTGCCCAGTTCGTCGAGCGACATCCCGTCGCCGCCTTGGTCGAAGATGTTCGTCTTGTCGCTCAACGACCCGTCCGCAGCGATCCGGTAGCGCCATGTCGGTCCAGACGAGTCCGTGATGTAGAGGAAGGTGCCGTCCGGAGTGCCGATCACACCGTTGGGCTGGACGAGGTCGTTCGTGACGCGCGTGACCGTCTCTCCGTCCGGGTGGATGTAGTAGACGTGATGGCCGTCCTGGGTATCTTGGCCACCGAAGTTGGGGTCGCTGAAGTAGATGCCGCCCTTTGCGTCGACGAAGACGTCGTTTGGGGCGTTGTACGGGTTACCGTCGTACTCGCCTGTGACGACAGTGAGCTGACCCGCGAGGTCGTCGCGCACGATTCGCTTGCGTGCGCTCTCGCAGACGATCAGCATGCCGTCGTTGTCGAAGTAGAGGCCGTTCGCGCCCCCGGAGTCCGCCCGGTAGAGGCTCGCGCCGCCCTCAGGTGTCCAACGATGGATTTGGCTGGTGCGCACGTCCGAGAAGTAGACCCCTCCGAGGTTGTCCGCGACCGGACCTTCCGTGAACGTGTAGCCGTCCGCGAGCAGCTCGACGCTTGCGCCCGGCGCCACCACGCCGGGACTTGGTTGTGCGAGCATGGGACGGGCCGCCGGATTCGCCGCGCCAATCGCGGTGGCGGCAGCGAACCAAAGCGCGAGCATCGTGCTCGTGCGAACGATGTCAATTGCGGAGCCCCGAATCGGCGCGCGCCGACGGCGAAGCGCGGCCGAGCACCAAGTAGCGGGAGTGTGGGGAGTGGGGGGTGAATACATCGCGACAATCTCCTTGAGATAGCTCGGTGGGAGCAATGCCACAGCGAGCTTGGATTCAGTCATTCGGCGTTCAAACACCGCGGAATAGGTGCAGTTTCCCCCCGCGTCAGCGTCCGGTCAGCTTCCCGTCGGCACGCGGTCCTCAATGGGTCGATCCGCGGTCGTAGTGGGGTCAAGCATAGCCCGCCCAAGAGCCCGATACTGTAGGTACGCTGATGTTTGGCCGCTTCGCCGGTGGCCCACCCAAAGGAAACAACCATGCGCCGCACGATGATGACCGCCCTCCTGACCGCCCTCGCCTTCTACACCGCCGCAACGACCGCCTTCGCCGACACGGCCGAGTACGTCGAAGCGATGAACACCTTCGAGCCGATCGTCACCGCATGGCACGCCGACTTCGAGCAGGTCGCCGAGCTGGTCTCGATCAAGCCGGAGATGGCCTGCGACGCACAGGTCGCCGACGTAGCCAAGCGCGGTCGCTCAATTGCCCGCGACCTCGAGGGCACGAACTTGACAGCCCCGCGCTCGCTCTCCGACATTCACGGTTCGATCCAGGGCGCGACGGACTGGATGGCCACCGTGGCCGAGCAGGCCTGCGGCGGCGAGTACACCCTGATGGCTGACACGACCCCGGAGCGCGAGGTCGCCCAGAACGCACTGACGCATCTGCGCACCTGGCTCGCCCACAACCAGCCGATCCGCCACACGCTGCCCCTGCCC
>JAJCYU010000387.1 GCA_029262755.1 Anaerolineae bacterium | reverse complement strand
GCGCGGCGACCGTGCCGCGGTTGCCGGCGAGCGAGACGGCGTCGTGCTCTACGATCTCGCGGCCGTCGCGACGATGCCGCCGGACGGGCAGCCGCCCGCCGTAGCGGCGGAGCACGTGCTAACCCGGCCCCCAGGTATCGCCCGCCATATCGACGCGCGCGAGGTGCCGGAGGTCTCGGCCTCATCGTCCACGGCGTCGCTCGCGCAATCGAGCGACGACGGATCGGCGCCGCAGATCGCCCTCGCCGCGGGGCATGGCGTCACGCTGATCCGCATGGATGCGCAGGGCTTGGTCACAGTGACGGGCGAGGTCGGCACGCCGGCAGAGATGAACTACCTCCGTTGGAGCGCAAGCCTTCGCAGCCCAGACCAGATCTTCGGCATGACGCGGGTGCCCTTGGGCGGCGGCCAGACTGGCAATGCTGCCGGGCTGATCCATGTCGATGCCGCCGACCCCGCGGAACCTAGTCTCGTCGTCCACGAAGAATGGACGAGCGCCCGCCCTTACCACATGGACATCACCGACGATACGGTCCTCATGGCCCTGGGCCCGATCGGACTTCACGCGCTCCCGGTACGTGGCTATCCCGGACGGGAGCAGGACCCCTTGGTCGGGGGCTTCATCACGCGGGTGGTACGTCAGGACGACCTACTCTTCGTCGTGGAAGGCGGCGGAGTAGACCGGATGCGGATCCTACGTTGGCCGGGGCGCGGCGATCCGGAAGAGCTCTCGACTTTGCCGCTCTTCGAGACGCTCCGCCTACCCGCCGTACACGACGACCGACTGTGGATTCCAGGCGCAACAGGCCTCTGGCTCTTCGACGTATCGGACCCCGTCGACCCCGTTCAGCTCAGCCTGATCGACATGCCCGTGCTGCCCGTCTCCGTGCACATGCTCGGGCCGCGCGCCGTAGTGGCGGACGACGTGGGCGGCGTGCGGGTGATGGAGGTGGGCCGCAGCGGCGCCATCGACGAAATCGCCGCGGCGGCGCTGCCCGGCAACGCCCGGCACATCGGTAACGTGGGTGAGCGGATCCTCGTTTCAGCCCGCGAAGGCGGTCTCTACGTCCTGGAACTCGAAGGCCCCACACGGCCCGACCGCCCGCCACCCGGCGCAGCGACCCGCACGCCCACGGTCACGCCGACCGCGACCGCGACGGCCACCGTGACGGCCACCACGACTCCGTCGCCGACTGCGGCGTCGTCCCCGCCACCGCCCGGGCAGCGGCTCTGGATCCCGTGGGCGGGTCGGACCGAAGGAAGCGCGGCACACGATCTAGCTCTCGTTCTCGATGTCCACGTCCCAGACCCGTGTCCGCCTTCCGCTGCGCCGTCGTTGTCGCGGTCGCAATCGCAATCCACGTCGCAGTCGCAATCCACGTCGCAGTCGCAATCGACGTCACACGTGCAATCCACGTCACGGTCGAGATCGACGTCGCATTCGAGATCGACGTCACTCTCGGCAGCCCCCTCCGCAAAGGAATCCGCTCTATGAGCCGCACATCGTCCCCGACACCGGCCCAGCCCTCATCATCCTCGTCCCCTTCCCCTACCGCTTCCGCTTCCGCTTCACCGTCCTCGTCTCCATCACAGCCCCCCTCCCCGACGGTGATCGCGTTGATCCCCGACATCATGGCCGACGTACGCTTCACCGAGGCGATGCGCGCCGCGGGCACCGATTCCGCGGTCGTGCCGCAGGCCGGCTGGGCCGACGCCCTCGGCGGCGTCGCGCGCGTCGCGCCTGCCGCTGCGACCGCGGAGACCCCCGCTACCGCCGGTACCGGGCCGCGCCTCGCCGTGGTCGACCTGACCGCGCCCGGTGCGGTCGAGGCCGTGGCCGCGGCAGTCGAGCGCGCGGTGCCCGTCCTTGCCTACGGCCCGCACGTGGCTGAGGACGTACTCGGCGCAGCACGTGCAGCGGGCGCCGCCCTCGTGGTGCCGCGCGGCCGCTTCGTGCGCGAGGCGGCGCGCCTCGTGGCGAGCCTGCTGGACGATGAGGGGACGGCGACGGGGAAGGAAGCTCCGCGCGACTAGTGCGTTGTTACGCTTTTACGCGGTCACACGGATGCTTCTGCTTTCGACCGGCACCGCTCGCCGCTGGCCGACGATCCACCAAGACACGAGCCCCCGAACGCAGACGTTCGGGGGCTCGTCGGTTGTCGCTATGAGCGCCGCGCGGTCATGCCTTGCGACGTTTCCTGTACAGCGTTGCAGCCCCTGTACAGGGGTGCAATTCCAGTACAGCGCTACGGCCGAACAGCAACCGGCCGCCGGCACGCGTACCGTGACCGCCGAACCCGCACCTTCAGGCTCGGCGGCCGTTCTTCTATCGCCCGAGCTGCCACACCACACCGCCGGGGCAAGGTAGCGCGCCGGCGATGTCGCTGTAGATGGACGTCAGGTCGTCTTGGTTCGGCGCTTCGAAGTAGCGCGCCGGAGAGCCGGCGACGTCGGTCAGCAGGCCGGCGTCCACGTCTGCGCCGAGACCGATCGCGAAGACCGTGATCCCCGCCGCGCGCAGCAGCCGACCTTGCTCGATCGTGGCTGCGGCGCTGTTCTCGCTGGGCAGCCCGTCCGTCAGGAGCACGACGACCGGGTTGTTCTGCGCACGACGGCGATCGCCCGTCATCTCCGTTCGTGCCGCCGCCAGCGCGCGGTCGATGCGCGTGCCCGGCGACGTGCGGATGTCGCGGATCGCCGCATCGATCATGCCGAGATCTTCGGATAGGCCCGCCACGATGGCGGCCTGGCTGTTGAACGCAATGATCGCCGCCTGGTCGCCGGCGCGCAGCTGCTTCACGAACGCGATCGCGGCGTTCTTCGCCGCGTCGAGCTTGCTGGCGCCGCCGGTCTGCTGGAGCATCGAGTTGCTGGCGTCCAGGACCAAGGTGACGTCCGTGCGCAGCTCGCCCGGCTTGCACGCCTGGCGCAAGGTCACGGGTAGGTAGGCGTAGCGTGTAGCGGGCGTCGCAGTGGCGGTGGGCGGAACGGGCGTTGCGGTGGCCGGGACCGCGGTCGGGGTGGCCGTTTCGGGCGGCTCGGTCGCGGTGGCGGTCGGCGGGACGGCGGTCGGGGTCGCGGTGGGTCCCTCGCAGGGGCCCGTCACTTCGAGCATCGCTTCGGGGAGGGCGATCACGTTCGTCGATCGCCCGTAGCTGTCCTGGAGGACCAGCCCGCCGTCGCCCGGGACGCGGATGGGCAGCATGCCCGCTTCCGTGCCGGAAATCTGATACGTGGCCGTGATCGTCTTGCCCGGCGCGAGTTCCTCGCCCTTGGGCCATGCAAAGGTCAGCTCCTGGCCGTTGACCGTGGGCGCGGGCGCGTCGCCGACGCCCTGGAGCGCCATCTTGGCGCTGAGCATCTCCACCAGGGTCGCGGCGTCGATGCCGATGTTGCGCCCCTCGTCCTGGAGCTCGCGCACCTGGGAAGCGAGGCGCCCGGCCGGCGCCTGGTAGGCATAGCGCGACAGGGTGGCCATGGCGCGGTAATCGTTGCAGTTGGCGCGAGGGGTGTCGTAGCACACGGTCATGATGATCGCGCCCTTGCCCTTGGCGCGTGATGCCGCGTTTTGGGCCTTGCTACGGCATTGGTTCTCCGTCGGGTCGCAGCCGTCGCCGTAGAGCAGGATGATCTCGAGCGGCGAGATGACGTTGCCCTTCTCGTCTTCGCGGTTGTCCTCGAGCAGCTGCATCGCCTTGTCGATCGCGCCGCCGGGGTCTTCCCCGATGTCGCTCGGGTCGTAGCGAACGCGGTTGATCGCACTCTGCGCGCGGTTGCGTTGATCGGTCAGGTCCTGCTCGACCTTCACCCGGAAGCCGTGGCTGAGCACGCCCACCTCGGTCTCGGGGATGTCGAAATCGACCTCCTCCATGACGTTGCGTGCGGAACGCTGGATGTCCGAGAGGAAGGGCTCGAGCGACTGCGAGCGGTCGACGGCTACCACAAGGTGGATGGGTAGCGCGACGGGGCAGGTCAGGGCCATCGTCACCTGGACCTCGGCGGGCTCGCACAGCTGGACGGAGCTGGGGCTGACCGTGGTGCTGATCACCGCGCTGCAGCCGGATACGGGATCGCCGGCACGGCGTTGGGCGGACACCGTCTCCGGTGCGAAGGCAGCCGGCTGGAGGCCGGCCGCGGGCAACAGAATCCCGACCAACAGGCCGAGCGCGAGCGAACAGGAAGCAAAGAACGGGGCGTGGCGCTTCACGAAGGGCCTCCGAGGGTTGGGCGGCGAACGACGCCTGCCATTCTAGCCACGCGGCGCGCGGCTGTGTATCCCTCCGGTCACGACAGAGCCAAAACGGTCGGGATTGCGACGCGGCCCTACGCGGGACCACGGAGCCGGCCGTCGCGCATTGGTCAGTGATCCGTCAGCCCGCCGTCGGCCAGCCGTCAGCGCTCCCAGGTGATCGGGATACCGTCTCCGGTGTCATACACCTTGCCGCCTGGCCATCCCGTGGTCATGGCGGAGGCGTCCGCGTCCGCACTGACCTCATTCAGCTAGATCCCTCGATCTAGACGCGTGAGCAAGGACGTCGCTGTACGGGGCGGGGTTGGGAGCGATCAGGGATGTTCCCAACCCCGCCTCTGCGTTGTTCGTGGCGCGCCCAGCTACCCTTCGCGGGCTTCGGCCACGCCCGCGAACCCCGGACATACGCCACGGGCCACGCGCCGTCGCGCGCACACTCTCGATCGTGCGAGAATGTCCCTGTCTCGGCGCTCTGATGTTTTTCGCGCGAAATGATCTGTTCGATCGCGCCGCGTGCGCAGGCCAAGTCGATCGCGGTGGGCGCCCAGTGCAAGCGGCAGCCCGCTTTTCGCGTCCGACGAGCACGTCGATCCCCGCGTCCGTCCTGCGAAGCTACGGCGACCCCGTCTGGAACATGGTCCCATGCCCACGCTCCCTCTTGCCGAGCGATCCCCTTCCGCCCGCAGCACACGCTCCCGCGCGCTCGCGATCGGTGGCGCGCTGCTGCTGACCGCCGCATGCGCCACCTCGTACGGCCCGCCGGTCTTGCGCACCGCCCTGGCCGCGTCGGTGGTGCTGCTACTGCCCGGCATGGCATGGGCCCGGTTGGCGCCCTCGAGAGCATCAGACCCCCACCCCGCGGATCTCGGCCATTCTGCAGGGCGCGCGCTCGCCCTCAGTCTGGCGACCTGGCCGCTGTTGCTGTTGTGGTTGCCACTGGCAGCGATCGACTGGAATCAGGGCAGCATTGCGGTTGTCGTCGGCGTACTGTTCCTGATCGTCTCGTGGCCGAGACCGACGGGTACCGCGGCCCGCCGCTCGGTTGGGGGACGTGGGGCGCCGCGGGGGAATGCGGCACGTGGGGCGCAGGCGCTTGGTGCGCATGGGGCGCATGGGGTGCATGGGGGGCGGGCGCAGCCACGTGTCGCCGACACTTCGACCCCGGATCCATCAACCGCGCTCGTCCACGGTCTGCTGCGCCGCCTCGGCCCCATCGACGGCGCATTGCTGGCGCTCTTCGCCCTGGCCTTCGCCGCCCGATGGCTACGCATCGTGCCCTTGGCCGCGCCGCCCTGGGTCGACGGCGTGAACCACGCGCTCGTCGTGGAGCTCATCACGAGCGCCGGCCGTTTCCCCTGGCACTACACACCCTTCGAAGGGATCGGCCCGGCAAGCTACCACAGCGGTTTTCACGCCGGCGCCGCGACCTTTGCACTCGTGAGCGGTGGGTCGCTACCGCGGGCCTTGCTCGTATACGGCGAGCTGCTCAATGCCTCCGTCGTCTTCGCCGCGTGGCTGTTGACGATGGCCCTTCTGCGGCACAGCGGTCTGACAGAAACGGGAATGCGCCACGCGGCGCTCGTGGCCGCGCTCGTCGCAGGGCTGATCTCGCCGATGCCCGCCGCGTACACGATGTGGGGTCGCTACACACAGCTGGCCGGCCTGCTCGTGCTGCCTGGCTTGATCCAGTTGTGGACGCGAGGTGCACACGAGGGGATGGCGTCGCCCGCCGGCCCCGGTGTTTCCGGTGGCCACGGTGGCCCCACATGGCGCCGCCACGGATCCACCGTCCTCGGTGCGGTCCTGTTGGCCGGCCTGAGCCTGGTCCACTACCGCGTGACGGTCTTCGCGGCCTGCCTGCTGGCGGCGTGGGCAGCAGCCCACCTCTCTCGCCAATCGGCAGGCGTCCGCCTGCTGCGCCGCGCCCTACCGGCTTCCCTCGGGGCGGCCCTGCTTGCTGGGCCATGGTTCGTCCCGCGCATGGCGCCGGTCTTCGCACCCCGTGCGGCTCTATGGACCGGCACCGACGAGGGTGCCTTCTACGACTTCGACTGGTCCTACCTGCTCGACGGCAGTGGCGCCGCCTTGCTCGCACTCTCCCTCACCGCGTCCGTGATCGCGCTGCGGCTTGCCCCTCGCCTCGCGGCCACGATTCTTGGCTGGGTGACCCTGCTCTTCACGCTGGCCAACGTAAAGGCCCTCGGCCTGCCGCTGCACGGCTTTATCGGCAACCAGTCCGTCGAGATCGCGCTCTTCCTGCCCCAGGCGGTGCTGGTGGGCTGGTTGGCCGCCCGGATCGTTGCGGGGTTGCGCGCGCGGCTGCACGCCACGGGCGTTGCGTCGGCCCGCGCGGCCACAGACCGGATGGCCTTCGCGCTCGGCCTCGTCGTGGCCCTGGCCGCGGCTGCCGTGATCGCGCGAAGCGTGGACGACGCAACGGTCTTGGCGGAGAGCGCGGACCTCGCCGCCATGCCCATCGTCGAGCGCCTCGTGCCGCCCGGGGCGACGGTGGCCATCAATCCTCTGCCGTGGGGCGCGTATCAATACGTCGGCATC
>JAJCYU010000386.1 GCA_029262755.1 Anaerolineae bacterium | reverse complement strand
AGGCGCAGGTAGTGCGTGCGCACCCGCGTTGCCAGATCGGCGAGCCCCGGTACGATCTCGAGCCCCTCGTCGTAGAGTTGGGGCAAGCGCCCATAGAGCGCGCCATCGAGAAAGATCACGCTGCCGGGCGCCGCCTGCTCCGCGACGTCCGCCGCGAGCCCGATCTCGTAGCGTTGCTGCAGCAGATCCGCGACGCGCGCCGCGGTGCTACGCGGCACGGTGGCGGGCAGCACCTCGAGATCGAGCGCGGATCGCTCGAAAGCGTTCTCACCGAGCGCAAGGGCCTGCACGAGTATCACGTGCGCCCCGCTGTCGAGCCCGATCTCGCTCAGCGAACCGTCCACTGCGTAGGCTTCCCACGGCGTCACGCCCTGCTCGGGCGCCTCCGGCAATGGCGCCCAATGTTCGCGAACGAGCGCGCCCAATGCGCCTTCGCCCACGGCTGCCTCCACGCGCAACGTGGCGGACAACTCGTCGCGACGCTGCTCAAGGACGTCGCCGAGCTGATCGAGAAAGTCGGGCATGTGGGGACTCCTCCCGGTGTGCGACGGCGGGGGGTGTCGAACAACCGTTCGGGATGGGATTGTAGGCGGCGGGTCATGGCCGGAGCAAGTGCGTCTCGTGCGAGGGACGATGTGCGTCCCGGGCTCCCCCCGGTCGGAGGCTGCGCGGTTCGCATGCCTCTCGATCGGGGTGCCATTCCTCCCGCCACCAAGCGCAACGCCCATCGTCCTATGCTCTGCCATCGGACCGGGCCGGGGCCATGCGCGACCCCGACCCGGCGTCCAACGGGAGCACGCGCACGCCCCTGGGGAGGGTCCCCTAATGCATCGGCCGGGGGGCGGCCTGAGGATGCTGCGAGCGCGTCGTTCTCGTCAACGGAGAGCGCGGGGCGAACGTTGCGGAGAATTCGTCCTGCGCCGGCTAACGGGCCGCTATGGCGCTGTTGCTACCATCCACGGTAGATAGATTCCGCGTGAACGCAGTGCGATTACCTGGATTCGTTCCAATTCCTGATACGAGATCCGGCCGGTGTCGTACGTCAGGAAACCGTCCGCCTCTACCGTCATGCGCACCGAACCCCACAACGAATGTCCTCCGTAGCACCAGACCTCGAAATAACCATTCGTATCGGTCTGGACCGGCGAGAAGCATGATTCGCGACCCACGCTCGCGCTCACTGCGACGCGTGCCATCGCAGTCGGCCGGCCTTCCGCGTACACATGTCCGCTGAAGCGACTCCAAAGCAGTTCGTCGCTGGGAGTTGGGCTCGGCTCCGGGTCACCAGGTGCGGCCAAGTCCTCCAGGCGAACGTCCAGCACGATGTCGTCGCCCTCGATCTCGTCTGGATTGACGTCCACAATCCAGGTCCACGGTCGGAAACCGTCCCGATCAACACGAACGCGGATCCTCGAGCCTTCGCCGACTACCTCGCACCGGCGGCTAAAGGTCCCGTCCGACCCCGTCCACATTGCCCATTCGCACTGCCCCGGATCGGCATGGTTCGAAACCAACGCGCCCTCGATCGGCGCCCCCTGCCGTGCATCGACTACCGTCCCTCGCACCGTGACCGTGCGTGTCAGGCCTTGCGACTCACTGCTCAAACTCGTCCAAGCCAGGGAGAAGACCAACATCAGCATGGTTCCTGCGAAACGCTTCATCGATCAACCTCCGAATCGCGAACGTTGCCGCGAACCAGTGTAGACGATGCCGTTATCGACTCTGCGTCGAGGATTGACTTGCCAGTCCCACGTTCCCGTCTTCTCTACCCACCGCGCCCACGAGCACGCCGAGCCGCTCCTCGTGCATCGTCATGCCGTCGGCCGCGATGCGCACGATGACCTCATAGCGGCCGACCGGGATCGGGTTGGCGCGCGGCACACGTATGTCGAGGCGGCCGTGGGGCTCCGGCCAGCCGGGATAGACCGTGCGCGCATCCTCGCTGTCGAAGACGAAGCGACAGCCGTTGGGGCGATCGACGGCCCACTCCATACGCCAGACGCCGGCCTCGCGGTCGTGCGGACTACGGGACAGGGCGACGGAGGGCTGTTCCTGCGACGGGCTTGCCCTGCGATTGAGGGAAGGAGGTACGTGAAGTTCGAGCCGGTAGCGTTCGGTCGCCCCGAGGCCCTGGTTTTCCACGGCGAAGGGTAGGTGGAGCCAAACGTCGCGATCGCGAGCGACAAGAACGTGGGCGAGCGTGCCGCCTCGCGAAAGCCGCAGCGGAGCGCCCGTCGCCCGGTCCTGGCTATCCGGGTCCTGGTGCCACCGCAGGCGCAGACGCGGCTCGCGGGCCAGGCGCTCCATGCGGTCGCCCAAGACGTAGGCGCCCAGCGCTGCCAGCAGCAGCGCGGCGACCCCGAAGCAAAGCCCGGCTAGGCCCATGGACTCCGGCCCGTCCAGGCGGGCGCGCGACGAAAGCCACCACCACAAAACGCCCGTCACGAACACGGTCGCGACGGGCACGGAGGCGTAGCGCAGGGGTCTGGAGCGCTTCACGGACACGCGCCATCCGCAAAGGGAAGGCCCCCCGTCCGAGGATGATCGAACCGGGGGAAAGCGCGCGGGCATCTTGTCCGTCCGCAGCGACGCGTGACGGGTGGTTGCATGTCTCTCGTATTGCAAAGGGCGTTGTGTGCAGACCTTATCTTGCTTCGAGGCTTCGGTCTGTCAAGTGTTTGAGAGTAGTTGCGCATCAAGCGGTACGCTTCGTACGCCGCCTCCAATTACACATGGGTGGTGTGATTATCATTATCGCGCCTTCCTAACAGAAAGCTCTGGGCTCGTCCGTTAACAAGGTCGCCAACCGAGGGCGTTGCTGCGCCGCTGTGCTGGTTCGCTGAGACGAAGGACTAGCAGCGCTATTGCTGAGGAACAGCGGGCCGGCACAGCGGATGCAGCGACGGCCGAATTGGTGAGATTGTTGACGGACGAGGCCTAAGTCATCGACCATATACGCGAGTTCGCGCTTTTTGGAACTGCTCGGCCAACTCGTGCATCAGAATACGGGCGGGTCGTGTCTCAGCGCTTGAACGCAACCAGAATCGCCACCACCAGCGGGATCGCCCACGACAGTAGCGCGTCTGGCGATTGGGATCCGACCCCTGTGGACCCAGCGTCCATCAGCGCGGCGGCCATGCGTGCGACCGGATCGAAGAGCACCGCGACGAGCAGAGGTGCGCCGATGAGCACGCGAAGAGGGCGCCGCCGCACGGATCCGCCCAACCGGGTCGCTTCGCGTTCCAACACGACGACCGCCCACAGGGCAAATGCGAGGACGATCAGCGTGGTAACCCAGTAGGCGGGCGTGCCGGATTCAATCCACTCGACGACGACCGGCCATGACTGCTCGAAAACCGGTCCTCGATCAGTAGGGAGGCCAGCCATCCCGCTGCCCAATAGAAGCCGAAGGCGAGACTGCCGGAAACTCCGATTCGCACCATCCACCGCAGGGCACGTTCCACCCTCGATTCGCGCTCGGAACTATGCGCCCAGCCGATCGCGAAGTACGCCACCGCAGCCGCAACAATAAACGAAACAGCTGGGATGGAGCGAGTCCAGAACCAAGCGCGCTGCATGACTGCAATCTCGATCGATTGCGGCGAACTCAAGGTGCCGAAAATCAGGCTCAATGACAGCATGGCGCTCGAAACCACGTTCGCGATGCCGAAGCCGAGCCAAAGCGCTGCGAGCTTCTGCGCCCACGTCGGCATCGGCAGTTGCAGGCGGTCGGACACCATCGACCAGTCGATGGCTCGCGCAAACCAGATCGCGAAGCCGATTGCGATTAGTAGAGGCAGGCTCGCCGAGAACAGCATTGAGGCCATTGACGACGTACCGCCCAAGTACCAGCCGACTTCCTCAATCAAGTACAGGATCTGCGCAGGCCAACTGGCCCACGATGCTAGGGTCGCGGCCAACAAGATCCAGAGTAGGTACCGCAGTGCGGCCGGCCTCGCGCTCGTCGCATCGGCCGGCCATCGATCGTCGCCGGACGTTCCGGACCAGATGGTGCTAAGGAGCAACAGGCTCACGATCATGCTTACAATGAGCGTCACGGAACTCGCGATCGCTGCGACTTCGGGTATCGACATTTTCGAGCCTTTCAAATGAACTTAGGGCGCACCGATACTCTACGCGGTGCCGGTCGACCACGTAGGCGGTGATGATCGCAAGCCTATCGAACCATCGTTGCAGCTCCGTCCCGCTCGACGCGACGTGCCGCGACCGCTAGTACGTGCAGCCACTCACGACTTCCACCGATGCTCCACCCACGCCCCGTACTGCTCCACCATCGCTGGGTAGTCGAACGGACAATCGCGCCCCTCCAGGTGACACGCGAGCGCGTCGACGAAGCCGTGCCAGCCGGCGAGGACGCCCGGCCAATGCGTACCGGGTCCGCCCGGCTGACGGGCGCCGACCGGCATGTCCTGCCATGTCGCGCCCTCCGTCGTGAGCGAGATGTCCGGCGGCAAGCGGTCGGTCAGCGTGAAGCGCGTGCCGGTTCCATCCGGCTCGATCGCGAAGCGCGTGATGCCGCCCTCGTCCGCGTCGAATTGGAAGCAGCGGCCGGGCTCCCACGTGCTGATCGTTCCGTCCCACCCGCCCTCGCAGGAGAAGCGCCCTCCGACGCGGGGCTCCAAGGTCGTGGGCATGAACCAACGCGCCATCTCCTCCGGCTCGCTGAGCATATGCCACACGCGCTCAACCGGCGCTTCGAAGGTCCGCTCGAAGAGAACAGTGTGCCGGTCGGGGAAGGTAGGGGCGTCGGGGATGGGGGTCATGGCTGCCTCACCGTTTGGAATACGGGATTGGACGTCGCGAGAACATGTCGACCGGCCGCGCAGACTAGATGCGAATTGCGGTCACGCGACATCAAAGCAGGCTTGGGCGCCAGCTACTTCGGGAATCATCGAACTCCGGATCCAACGCGCTCCCCGAACCCCATCCAACTTCCATCCCACATCTCCCCCCTACGGCCAGCCCGTCCCGCCCACGCAGCCCAGCTCCAGCGCGATGCGGCGGAAGACGACGGCCAGCACGCCGGCGTCGTCGGTCTCGTGGTAGCGGTCTCGGTGGCCGGCGATGTCGGTCAGGAGTTCGGGGAGGATGCGGTCGGAGAGGTCCGGCGCGTCGGCGCGGCCGAAGCCGACGGTGTGGATGGTTACGTCGAGCGCGCGTGCCGACGTGGCGGCATCGAGGACCGTGCATTCCTGGTTGGGGCACGCGGGGCTCGAGGAGCCTGGGCCGAAGGGGACGCGGTTGGGTAGGCCGTCCGTGAGGAAGACCATCGCGCGCCAACGGGAGGCATCGACCTGCGCGAGGGTGCTCGCGCCGACCGAGAGGCCGAGGTCCAGCCGTGTACCCTCCGCGACGGTGCCGGCGAGGCGGTCGAGGGCCGCGTCGAGCGCGGCGCGG
>JAJCYU010000385.1 GCA_029262755.1 Anaerolineae bacterium | reverse complement strand
GGTCGTTGGGCGATCCGGCCGGACCGTCGTCGCCGTTGCGCTCGCCGTCTAGGTCGCCGGATGCCCCCGGCGTCGTCGAGCCCGTGTCGTTCGGGTCCGTGCCGGTGCCGGGCAGGCTCGTGAAGCGCAGGTACGCGTCGTTGGGAATCGTCAGACCGCTTTCCACGGCCGCGAGCACGGTGGCGGTTACCACCACGGTCGCGCTATCGCCGAAGCGCAGCTCGTCGATGGCGATGTCCACGTCGTTCGACGCGATGACGGAGTTGTCCGTTGCCGTGGCATAGGCGGGCACGATCACCCCGACCGCGACCAGATCGAGGTCCGCGCTGAGCGTGTCGGTGATGCGCAGTTCGAAGGCCGTCGTGCTGTCCGCACTGCCGGGCTGCGACGCGACGATTTCGAAGACCACCGTGTCGCCCGCGTCGAGCGGCGCCGTGGTGGCGGACTTCGCAAGATCGACCGCCGGCTCGACGAGGTTGACCAACACGTCGTTGGAAGCGCCTTCGAAGAATGCCCACGACACGTCGAAGTTGTTTGTGCGGTCCACGCCGGCCTGGTTCGAGGCCACGTTGAGCACAAGCGCATCGAACTCGATGATGAGCCGTTCTTCGTCCGCGTCCAGGTCGTCGTTGTTGAGAGTACCGACGTCGAAGACCGGATCCACGCCGTCCGTGAACGGTCCACCGATTGCGGCGATCGGAGCAGGCGCAGCCCCAAGCGAGCCATCGGCGATGATCTCGATGGTCGCCGATCCATTGTCCAGGTAGAGCAGGCCTGCGGGTAGGTTGTCCGTGATACGCACGCTCGGTACGATCGCCTCCGGCAACGAGACCTCCAGCCGGTAGCGCACGATCTCGCCGATCGCTAGATCGACCGGCGCGGGCCCAACCTCGGTCGTGTGGTCCTCGCTCGTCTCGACGATCGACTTGAGCGGATCGTTGACCAACTGCACCTGGTAGTCCTCGACCTCACCGTCCTGAGCGGTGCCGGTGGGCAGCAAGCCCGGCTCGGTGCTCCATCGGAAGCGCGCGAAGGTCGTACCCGTAGTCGCGCCAGGGGGCACGTTCACGGTGAGGGCGATGGTGCCGTCTACCGTGCCATTGAGCAGCTCCTCGTCAAACGCGATCTGCTCGCCCGGCTCCCATGTGCCGCTGCCGTCCCAGTCGATCCACGCCGAGAGAAAGCCCGTCACGGGCAGCGTGGACGTGATGTCCACGGTGGCCACGATCGTGATCGTCGACAGCGCGCCGATGACCAATACCCCGGTCGGTTCCGCGGCCGTGCCGAGGAATTGGTCGAAGGTCACACCGTCCTCGTCGTCGCCCGCGCTTCCTTGGTCGTCGCCGAAGCCGTCCGCTGAAGGCTGGCCGTCCGTCTCGTCATCGACGACGGCGCCCATCGTAACGCCCGGCACGATGAAGTGCCGACCGGCGTCCGCGGGAGTAGGCTGGCTGGCCGCCTCGACCGGATAGGTATCCGGCGCATCGCCGTAGTCCATCAGCAGCCACAGACCCTGGTCGATGGTCAGGTTGTTGCCCGGGCCGACGGGCAACGTGAAGACGTCCGTGTACTCGAAGTCGCCGTTCGGCCCCGTGCCGGATCCGACACCGTCGCTGTCCAACGCATCATCGGGTGGCGCGTCCGCCGGGCTGACGATGTAGCCGTCCGGCGGGTAGAAGCGAACGTAATAGTCGCCGGCCGGCACGTCGGGGAACAGGTAGTAGCCGGGGTTGCCGAAGTGGTCCGGACCCGTAAATCGGAAATCGTCCTCACCGTCGCCGTCGTAGTCCACCGGCACGTCATCAGCCGTGTTGGGCAACCCATCGAGACCTGGGTCCCACAACTCGACCCGCACGCCGTTGATGCCGATCTCTTCTGGCTGCTGGATGCCGTCGTCTTGCTGCCCCGCGTTATCCAACCAGACAAAGTTGCCGATGTTGCGGATATCGAGATCGTCCTCGACGACTCGGATGCCGACACGCAGCGGCTCCGCCGGCCGCAGCTGGAGCCCGCCGCCGGAAGCCGTGAAGGCAAAGGAGTTCCATGCGATCTCGCAGTCGGGGTTGGCGGCGACCTCGAAGGGGTCCGCCAAGCAGCTCGGGTGTCCCGGCGCATCGTTGGGCGCGACCATCGGCCACTCAAACGTGACCGAGGCATCTTGCGGCAACTCTAAACAGGACGTGGGGTTGCCATCGACGTCCGCGTCACAGAACAGGAAGCGCAGCGACTGCACGGAGGTGGGATCGGCCGGGATGTCCATCGACCACATCGGGTCTTCGCATCCCGGTGGGCCCGACGCGACAACCTCGGGACGACATGGGTTGGCCGAGGTGCTGTAAAAGGTGGTGATCGAAATGCCTTGCGTGTCTGTGACCGCACCCTGCATATTCGGTCGCCAATCCGACTGACGCGCCTGAGGCACGATGACGCCGGTGTCCCCGATAAAGGGCAAGATGTCGATCACGGAGATCTCGCTGACCGTGATGTTTGAGGTGTTGGTAATGACCAGCCGATAGTCGACATCGCCGCCCTGAACCGTCAGGCCGAGCTTGTTGAAGTCGGCGTCCAACTCGCCGCGCACGAACTTCTCGGAGTCCATCTGCAGGAAGATTCCGACATCGACGAAGCCTTCGGCGTTGGAGTTCTGGCAGCCCTCTTCGGAAGTGTCCAGATCTTCGTCGAGGTCGGCGCTGTCGATATAGACCATCGAACCGTTGCACAGGAACGTGGCCGCATCAGAAGGGCCGTCCCAATCGACGATGGCTGCCTTGTTGAAGTAGCGATCCGGAGGCGTGCCGTCGAGGATGACCGCCTGGAACGAGATCGTGAAGGCCTCGCCCGGCTGGAGCCCGTAACGGGCATCCGTGCCGCCGCTGCCGGATTGGTCGTTCCAGCTCGCGCGGATCAGGGTCTGTCCCGTGCCGTCGAAGTTGTCGATGAACTCCAGATTGGGCGCCGGCGAACCCACGGGGCCGCCGTCATAGCTCAAGGTGGGGGTGACCAGCACCAACTCGGGCGGCAGCAGGTCGGCCAACACGGGATTCGAGACCGGGAGATGGGCTTCGACCGCGTTGTAGAGCACGACCTCGAAGTCGACCGGTGTGTTGGGCAGGAACGGCCCCGTCGCGTTCGTCTTGCGTACGCGCGGGATAGCCCGCACATCGACGATCTCTACATCCGAGCAAGCCTGAAGAGCGAATGTATCCGGCGTCCCGTCCTCGACGTACTCGGCGCTGAAGTCGGCACAGTTGGTGAACACGGTGCCCGGCGTCAGGGTAATCAGCGACGTCGCGTTGATGGTGGACGACCAGGCGCCGGTCAGCGGCGACAAGCTTCCGATGTCCCATCGCAGGTCGGTGACGACCACGCCGGGGGGCAAGCCGAGCGATGCGACGCTGACCGTGGTCGCGGACGTGAACGAGCCGACGAACTGCCACGTTCCGGGCGCGTCACTCCGCTCATAGTAGGCATCTACGGTCGGCGGAACGTCGGGCGAACCCGTCGGCGGGCCAAAGGACCAATCGTCCAGCACGACTTCGGTCGGAATCTCGTCGAACACGGACACGTTCGTCAGGGTGATGAAGCCGGTGTTTGCCAGGCTGACGTTGTAGGTGACGACCTCTCCAGCCAAGATCTCGGTGCCGTAGTCTCCAGAATCCGCGGAGTCCGGGTTGTCCTCCACGAAGGTCGACGGAGAGTCCGAGGTCTTGTCCGGGCTCATCTCCGCAAAGGGCGGAATCACTGGGAAGTCGATCCCGACCGGAGACAGTCCGATCGGACCCTCGACGCCGTTGCAGTGCGCTGGCAGCGGGGCGGCCTCGCAGCCGCTTGGCGTGCCGCCGGCGTCCAAGGTGTTGGTCTGCAGACCGGCAGGCTCGCTATCCCAACGCAGCGTGACTTGCCGGGTCAAGCAACCGCCACCAACCCCGCTGTCGGGCAAGTTGATGAACGTGACCGTGTGCCCGAAGGCGTCATAGAGCCAGTCCACGCCCTCCGTGCCCTCGGCCCCTACGAATACGGCATCCGCGGGCAGCGTATCGGTCAAGATCGGGCTTGCGATCGGGATACCACCAAAGGGATCCGGATCACAGATTGATACATCAAACGTCGAGGGAAAGCCGACGACGATCGTGGCGGGGCCTGTCTTTTGCGCCACCTTCTCGAAGGAGCCCTCGACGGTTACGTCCACGGGATTGGAAGTCACCGACGGCGCGTTGCTCGCCGTAAAGTCGGCCGTGTTCGTCACAGGGTTGCCATCGGGAATTGTGCCCGGTGGGAAACGCACGTTGATGCGCAGCACACCGGTCGAGCCGGCCGGCAGCGGCTCGACCATGTCAAAGGTAACGGTGTTCGTGCCGCCGTCGATGTCGACGCTATCGACATGCGATGTGGCTACGACGTCGATCACTTCAAGCTCGGCAGGGATCACATCCGCGATCTCCGCGTCGAGACAGTTCTGCGTAATGCCGGAGCACGTGTAGAACAACAAATACGTGAACGGTTCGCCGCTCTCGACGACGGAGATCCCGCCGAATATCTCCTTGTCCAGCGATAATCCGGGATCACCCTGCGCCCATGCGAGACGCGCGGGGAGTGAGATCAGCATGGCCAGAACGAGCAACACGCCAAGCACACGCACACCCGCGTTGGGTGTACGCGTCAGACCGACGCGGTCACGTATTCGATTCATCTTGTCTCTCTCCCTGCACTGCTGGATCAAGGTTGGCTGGTTGCAGCCACTCCCAAAGGACCCCGGGCCACCGTGATGAACGGGCGACACGCGAAGTTAAGATAACATTAAGTGCGGGGCGCTTAGTGTACGGGAATTGACCACGTTCTGTCAAGTGCGATGCGCATGCAAGCCCGGCCGTTGGACGCGTCGGATGCGGCAACGCTCGTTAGACCGACGCGACCATGCAGTGTGTCGACCAATGTCTCTTCGACCCAACGTTGCGTAGAAATCGCACGGTGCAACCGGCGTATCGTATAGGATGTCACGATGGCCGAACGTTTCCATTGGGTCGCGTCCAAACCGCGCGCACCGATCCCAACGCCGCTGCGTATTCCTCTTCGTACGACTTGTAGTGCAACGTCCGGTTCGCACGTTGCCCGGCTACCGTTGGTCGCCCCTCCGCGCGCGTGCTAGCCTGCGCCACCCCCAGACTGTGGAGAGTTCCCGTGCGCGTCTTTGCCCCCCCATCGCCCCGCCTTCTTTGTGTCGCCGCCTTGAGCTGCGTGCTCGCAACGGCTCTTAGCTTGCCGCTCACGGCGCCGGATGCCGTGAGGGCCCAGAGCCCCTACCCGCCGCTGCGCGGCTACGTGGCCAACGGCACCGATATCGCCCTGAGCGAAGCGCGCATCAACAACGAATTCCAGGAGCGCCTGGCCGATGCCCATGGGCTGGACGGCATCGTGCTGTTGGTCGAGAACTGCGAGCCGGATCCCGAGGTGTACCTCGATGGCGCGCTCACGCACTACGGCTTTGCAGACGCGCCCGGCGTCATGTCCGACGGAGCCGTGGCTTTGCTCGTATGCCAAGAACCCCGCTTCGTCGGGAGCTTCTGGGGCGCGGACAGTCCCTTCGCCGATCGCTTCGACGCCGACGCGGTCGCCGATGCGATGACCCCCGGCCTGCAGGCGGGTAACTTCACGGGGGCCGTGACAAGTGGGCTGGACGAGTTCGTAACGGCGATCGAGTTACCGGAAGGAAGCGCGGCGTTGGCGGGCGACGAATCAGACGGGCCGAACCCGCTCGCGGGCTGGCTGCTAGGCGGTCTCGGCGTCGCAGCCTTTCTCCTGTGGCGCCGCGGCAAGAAGGAAACAGGCTCCGGAGGCCGAAGATCCGCGACCGGATCCGTCGACGCAGACGGAAAAGGCGGCAACGCCGCTACGGACGATCTCCAGCCGGTCAAAGATTTGGATACCGCGCTTGCCGACCTTCAGCGCCACCTCGTGCCCAACAGCACGGCTTTCGCGCGTCTCGTCGGGCTGTACCAGCCGCTGGGCGACGAAGCCGTGCTCGCGCTCAGCGAACGCCATCGCGCGATGATCGAACGCCGCAAAGCGCTCGAAAGCGCCGCCGCCGGCCTCGTGCGCGGCGCGCAGGCCGACCCGGAGACCGGTGATCCGCAGGTCCGCCGACGCTACGCCGAGGCGCTCGAAGAAGCGACGGCGCTGCGCGCATATGTACACGGCCTGACGGACGAAGCCGACCATGCCGACGAGCTGGTCCGCAACGCGGCGATTCTCGCGGTCGATGCCCGCAAGGCCATCGAGGCCGGACGCAGCGCATACGCCGCCGACCGGTCGAAGGCTCAGCGCGATACGTTGCCGGACGAGACGACCGCGCTCGCGGTGCCATCGCTGCTCGCGGACCGCGCCGAAGCTGCGCTGACCGACGGCCGCCGCCTCGAGGCGGGCGAGCTCGCCGAGGACGCGGTGCGGATCGCGGAACGGATCGCGGCCTTCCAACCGCAGGTCGACACTACCGAGGCTCGAATCGAAGAGGCCGCCACGGCCTTCGAGCGCATCGACGATCATGCCGTGACCAGCTGGGCCGACATTCGCGGCAACGGCAGCGAGGCGGAAGAGAGCATCGTGACCGCCCTCGACCTCTTCAATCGGGTGTTGATGGCGGATGCCGCGGAGTTCGGTAACGATCTTGGCGACGGCTTCTCCGCCAGCATCGAGGTGCCCTACGGCGAGCTCGACCGCGCGCACACGTTGGCCGACGCCGTCGTGGAACGCCTCGCGCATATCGAGCAGGCCCGCGCCGACTCCGCGGGGCTCGCGGAATCGCTCGCAGCGGAGCTCGACGAAGCGCGCGCGTTCCTCGCGCGTCCGGAGGTCGACCGCGAGGTGGGTGCCTCCCCGGACGTGGCCCTGGACGGCGCGGCGGCGATGCTTGCCGATGCCCGTGCCGCGATGACGGAACCGCAGCCGGACTGGATGGCGGTGCGCAGGCTGCTGCTGGCCGCCAACCGATCGGTGGACGACGCCCTCGGCGGCGCGCGCGCCGAACAGGAACGGATGGCCTCGCTGCGCCGCCAGTTGTTGGCGGCCAAGGAAGAAGCGAAGGCCGCGGTGGACCGGCTGGCCATGTACACCAAGGTCCATCGGCGCGATCTTGGCGCGGAAGCCGGCGCCGCGATGCCCGACGTACGCGATCTCGCACGGCGCGCCGAGGCCGCCGAAGATGCCGCGGAGCAGCAGATGGAAGACGCGCTCTCCGAAGCGCTCCGCAGCGCCGCGGCAGGCTGGAACGCGGTCCGCGACCGCGCAGACACGGCCTACGAGCTCGCCGCCCGCGACGTGGCCCGCGCCGACGAGCGCCGCAAGCAATACGTGCCGCGCCCGAGTTGGGTCGGCCCGACGGTACCGATCCCAAGCGGCCGCCGTTCTTGGCCAGCCCCCCGAATCGGCGGCGGCTGGGGCAGCATGGGCGGCGGACTGGGCGGCGGCTGGTCCAGCTCCCCTGGCCCGGTCATCCGCCCCTCCCGGCGCAGCAGCTGGGGCGGCTCAAGCGGAGGCGGCGGCGGAAGCCGCGGCGGTGCCACGCGCGTCAAGCCCGGCGGCGGCTCGAGCGGACGCCGCGGCGGCGGACGCGGGTGGTAGGAGGGGCGGTGCGCCTAGCGAACCGTGAGCGCCCGCACCACCACCCGCGTGAACGGTTCGCCGGCGTCCGTACGGCCCTCCGCTTGGACGATCATGGCGTAGGCGCCGGGCGAACTCGGCGCTTGGAACGCGCCCGTGTATTCGTCGTTCGACGCCAACCCGGCGAGCCCCGTGGGGCGCTCCAACAGGGTCTCGGCCGCGACGGAGCCGTCCGTCGCGAGCAGCCGGACCCGCACGCTCGTCGCTTCGCCGTCGACCGACCCCTCGAGGCTCGCCGTGACCGCTATGGACCCGTCGGCCGCAGCGTCGAGCGGCGCGTCGTCGATCGTCAGGCGCAGCGCGCTGTCGAGGAACGCCGCCGCGACCCAGGTGGGGGCTCCCTGCGTGGGGAGGCCGACCTCCCAGGTTCCCGACAGCGAGGCCGGTGCTCGCCGCTGCTCATCGTCGTCTTCGTCGTCCTTCGTGGAATCTGGAGCGCTCGCCGACCCATCGGGGCTTGAGACCGCGCCGACCGGCTCCGCGACGGCGGCCTGTCCGCCGAACGGCGACTCCGCACCGAAGAGCGCGAAGCTGGCTTGGTCGAAGGGGCCGACCTCAATCCGTGTCGACGACCCCGATCCGGCTGCGGGCGCCATCGCCACCTGCATGTCCTCGTGCGCGGCCAGACGGACGCCATCGAGTTCCAACGGCCGTTTCGGCATCACGATCGGGTAGGCCGTCGGCGCGCGGCTGAGCTGTTTCAATACGCTCTCGAAGACCGTGGTCGATTGCGTCTGCGCTAGGTGCCGTTGGGCTATGCGCTCCAGGACGTACGGCACGGTATCGGGCAACGAGTCCGCCACGCTGGCGACGGATACGAAGGCGTCCGTCGGCAGCGGTGTGCAGATCAACGCGGCGTAGTCGCGCACCGGATCGCCCGCCCAGACGAAGAACGGGACACCGCGGGCGTCGGCGGCCGTAGGGTTGAAAACGTCGCGCACGGAGTGGGGCGTCATCTCGGCGCTCATCGGCAGCAGCGCTCCGATGGCCGCAAGCGGCACCGTGCAATGCGAGCCGCCGTTCGGCGTGCCGATCAGGTGCAGCTGCGCTACGACCGGTGCATCGGCCAAGGGTGCGCGGGCGAGCACCTCCATTTCGCCTGCGATGTAGCGGCGTGCGATCAGGCCGCCCATGGAGTGCGCGACGACGTCGACGCGCTCGGCGCCGGTTTCCGCGCGGACCGCGTCGATCGTCCGGCCGAGGATCGCCGCGTTTTGGGCGATGGTGTTGCCTCCGGCACGCGGCTGGGCGGCGTCGCCCGTGCTCATCGGCTCGATCGCGAAGCGCGGATCACCGACGGCGAAGCCCGCGAGCCCAGCGCGGGCAAGGAAGCCGCCCGACTCTGCCCATGCCGACCACGTGCCCGCGTTGCTGATGAAGCCGTGCACGAGCACCACCGGCCGCGTAGCGACGGCCACCACGATGCGTGCCTGCTCGCGGGCCGGATCGCCGCCCAGGCGCCCGATCGTGGTCGCTTCGAGGGCGACCGTGGATTCGCGTCGCCCATTCTCGTGCCACGCCCAGCCGTCGGTGACCACGGGCACGGAGCACGTTGCGAAGTCGTTCGCCGCAACGCGAATGCTGCAATCCGCCTGCCGTCCCGCGCCCAGCGGCGGAAGTTCGATCAGGACCGTCCCTCGATACTCGACACCGCTCCGATTCTCGACGCGCGCAACAACCGTGAGCGCGTTGCCATCCACCGTGCTGGTGATCGGCTGCCGGGCGGAGCTAGCGACGGAGAACGATAGCCCGAGCACCCCTCCGGACAGGTCGGACACGCCGTCGGCCCCCACGTCGGCGCCGCGTGTCGCGTCGCGCTCCACGCGATCGCCGCCGTCGTCGTCGTCGGACTGTGCACCGGCCTCCGCATCGTCAAGGGTGGCCTGCTGATCCTCGACTCCTGCCGGTGGAGCGATCCAGGTGGATAGGGGATCGATGCCGAAGCCGGGGCCGCGGACGTAGAGAATGGCGAGCACGACGGCAACGCTGAGCAGGGCAAGCAAGAAACGGATCAGGCGGCGCATGGAGCGACCTCTCTGGGACGGACGTGCCGGAACACGCGGATGGCGTGTGAACGAAGACGCCTCTCAACGAATCCGGCGCGTCGCCGGTTCCAGATCCACGCGCCACGATGCTCGGGTCCGGCAACGGGCGTACGCGTGCGAGCGACTACCACCGGAACGTCGTTTGGGCGGCGCGCCTGAGCAAACCGTCGCGCAGCGCCTCGGCCTGGGCGGCCGGCAGATAGGGGAGGACCAGCCGATGCGTGGGATCGTGGTGACCGGCGGTGTCCACGACGAGTGTGGCCATGTTTGCCCGACGGTCGAAGGGCGACGCGATCAGCGACACGTTCTGCAGCTTGGCGGGGCGGACTACGGCCATCGTGTGGGTCCACCAACCACGTCGCAGCCACAAGCCCCACTCGTCGACAGCCCAGCCGAGCCCGGCCGCGCGGCGTCCCGCCTCCCACCAAGCCAGGGCCACGTAGGGCGGCACGGCCAACAGCGCCCAGCCGCGCACGAAGGGCAGCGCCGCCAGCGCGGCGAGCACGAACGGCAGCACATAGAGGCGGCGACGCGTGATGCGTCGCCTTGCTCGCGGGGAGACCGGCTGCCAGTCGATGGTGGAAGGATCGGGCATTCCCGGTTGCGCTTGCTCCAGCAGCGGCGCAACCGTGGGATCGGCGGAAACGGGGCTGAGCCACATGCGCTGCGCCACGGCATTGCTCGACGCGTCGCTCCCTGCCGTTTCGACGCTCAGCGATGCGCGCCCGAGGCGGCGATAGAGCCAGCCCCGTTGGACCGCCACGCTCTGGATACGTCGGCGCGGGATGGTGGCCGTATGCCGGGTCAGCATGCCGAAGGATGAACGCAGATCATCGTACCTGCGCGTCAACCGAAAGCCGTAGAGCTGCACGACGGCCCACACCACGGACACGACGTTGAGCAGGAGGAGCAACACGATCATCGTGCCGGCGGCCACGGCGAAACGAGCCGGCGCGAGCCAAGCCGAAAGGCCCGTGCCGAGCCCAGCGGAACCGGCATCGAGATCGAACCATGCGGGATCGAGAAAGGGCCAGAACCTGATAAGGCTCCGCCAACCGGTGTCGCCGAATTGGGTGAGCTCCCAGCTGAGACCGAACAAGGCAGCCAGGATCTTGCCACTCCGATTGCGGGTCAGACCGTAGATCACTAAGTCCTGTATCGGTACGCCGACCAATTCGGTCGGTGGCGCTGCCGCCTCGTCCCAGGCGCCACGGCCCGAGCCGGACGGGTCCAGGTTCGCGCCGGCGCCTTCTTCCGAGCGGTCCTCACCCGTCGGCTCCGCTCTTCGAGCGAAGATCCGGCCCCGAAGCCGCTCGACCTCGGACATCGCGACGACGTTCAGCTCGGCTTCCGCGCCTTCGCCGCCCGCCGTCTCGATCCGCGCGACGGCCACATCCAGCATCCGGTGCAGCACGTTCTGCGTGACGGCGACGTTGTGGATGCGCGAAAGGGGTACGCGCCGCACGTCGCGCGAGAGGATGCCGCGGACGAACACCAACTCATCATCGTCCACCCGGTAGCGCACGCTGTACCACGTCGTGAAACCGGTGAGCAGCGCGAAGCCGATGACCGGAAGCACGATGAGCAGCGGAAATCCGCCGATGCCCCCTCCCGAAAAGAAGAAGACGGCCACGAGTGGCAGGACCATGGACCTTGCTACGGAGAGGGCGCG
Source organism: Anaerolineae bacterium (assembly GCA_029262755.1). Lineage (GTDB taxonomy): Bacteria > Chloroflexota > Anaerolineae > Epilineales > Epilineaceae > JAJCYU01. The sequence continues at coordinate 9,739 of JAJCYU010000385.1, read as the reverse complement.
GAACAACGGGGAGACGGGATGCTGCCTACGCAGGCCCGTCTCATCGAGCGGCTTCTCGCGCCGCGCGCCGGACGCGTTCAGACCGCGTCGTCCTCGTCGACCGCCCGGCCGAGGTAATCGCGAATCGCGCGCGCGTCCTCGACGGCCAGGCCGGGCACCGCGACGGCGGCATGCCGGGTGCCGGCCGTATGCACGACGAGCGTCGCGAGCCCCAGTCGGCGTTCGAGCGGCCCTTGCTTGACGTCGGTGTGTTGGATGCGCGAGCTCGGCACGGCGATCTCCTCGCGCCAGAGGACGCCGCGACGTACGTCGAGACCGCGCGCGTCGAGCGACCAACTCATGTGCTCATGGACGATGGCCGGCCAGCGGTCGGCGAACGCGACCAACACCGGGGCTAGCACAATCCAGATCAAGGCCGGGATGCGCCATGCGAGCACGGGAATCTTCGGGCCGAAGACGGTGAGGGCGTAGAGCACGCCGACGCCGACGAGAAGGGGAACGAGGACCGCGAGGTTGCCGAGCTGGCCCGTCCAACGCTCGAGGCGCACATAGCGCAGATCCGGGTGGCGCCGCACGCCATCGCCCGGCGGACCTTCGAACGGATTTTGCGCGATCGAGCCTGGAGCGTCCGCGTCCGGCGGCGGTGCGTCCACAACACGACCGGATTCCACGTCGGCATCGAGCGCGTGGCCGGCGTGCTCAGGCCCCGCCTCTTCGGGCTTCGGCGCTTCGATTTCCGTGTCCTCGCTCAACGTTTCCTCCCCTGAGACGCGCCGTACATAGACGGGCCGTATGCATTCGAGCTTCGCGCAGAGCCGCATGAACTTGGAGTCCGGACCGCGCAGTGGCCCCTCTACGCACGCGTTCGGCGACGGTCGCGCCCATCGCCGGGCGCCGCATGATGCCCAGGGTAGTGTCGCCGCGCTTGGACGACCAACGGCGCCGTGTAAGGGAATCCATCCGTAAGTCGGGTGGGCACGGGTGTTTTGGGCATGTGTTGGGGGCCGGGCGGCGTTCTACGTCCCCGCTCGAAAGCCCTCCCCACCCGACAACGAGGAGAGACAACGTGAAGAATTGGAAGGGATTGATGGTGCTGTTGTTCGCGGCGCCGGCCCTGCTCATCGGCTGCACCCAGCCCCCAGAGGTCGTCGATGACGTGGCCACCAACGTCGAGGAAGCGGTCGATACGGCCGCGGACAAGGCCGAAGACGTTGCAGAAGAGATCATGGAAGCCGTCGAGATGTTGGACAAGGACGACGGCGCCGAAGTGATCGTCGGCGACGTGCTCGACTATTCGCTCGAGCCCTCCGACGACTGGGCTGACACCGGCTCCTTCGGCTGGGTCGAGTTCAAGCTGCACGAAGGTCGCTACGACGGCGAGCCGATCCACTACATCCGCACGGATGCTTCGGATAAGGACTTCGCGGAGGCCAACGGCCTCGTGCATGTGCCGCTGCTCGCGGCCGCCACGGCTGTCGACGGCGCGACGGCATCGCTCTACGTATTCGACGACGGCGCGGACGGGCAGATGCCCGTGATGAGCAGTTCGCCGGCCGAGGACGGATTTAGCTCGGCATGGCACGTGCGCACCGTCTCCTTCGACGGCGACGCCACCCTGCTCGAGAGCGCGGCCGACATCGAGGCCGCCGTCGAGGCGGGCGACGCGTCGCTCGACGAGGGCAACCTCGTGGTCAACTACCCGGTCGTGAAGTGGCCGGGCGGTCAACTTCCCGTAGACGACGCCCTCGACAGCTATTTCGGCACGGGCCAGCTCATCGCGCTCGACGAGGAAGGCGGTTCCGTCACGTTCAAGCTGCACGAGTGCTACTCGGGCGCGCGCTACATCGTCACGGATAGCTCGGCCGGCGCGATGGCCACCGACATGATGAACATCGCCGCCTCCACCGGCACAGGTAACCTCGTGGATGCCGGCGCCACGGACAACATTTGGGTCTTCGGCAACGGGCTCGAGGGCAGCGGCGTGATGGGCTTCCAGCCTGCCGTGTTCCGCAACAAGGCCGGCGAGCCCGGCTGGTCGCCTTTCTGGAACCACTTCACGCTCACATGGGCGGACGGCGTTGAGCCGCGCGTGCTCAGCACCGGTGCCGAAGTGGCCGCCGCCATCGAGGCCGGCGACGTCAAGGAATGGGCCGGTACGCCCAACACGGACCCGCAGGGCTTCGTCGTCAACTGCCCCGTGCCGATCCTCGCCGAGAACACCTACGAACCGGCCGAAGCCGCCGCACCCGCGATGCTCGACAAGGACGACGGCGCCGAGGTAATCGTCGGCGACGTGCTGGACTATTCCCTCGAGCCCTCCGACGAGTGGGCCGACACCGGCTCCTTCGGCTGGGTCGAGTTCAAGCTGCACGAGGGTCGCTACGACGGCGAGCCGATCCACTACATCCGCACGGATGCGTCGGACAAGGCCTTCGCCGAGGCCAACGGCCTCGTGCACGTACCGCTGCTGGCCGCCGCCACGGCGGTCGACGGCGCGACGTCATCGCTCTACGTCTTTGAGAACGGCACCGACGGCCAGATGCCCGTCATGAGCAGTTCGCCGGCCGAGGACGGCTTCAGCTCAGCGTGGCACGTGCGCAGCGTCGCCTTCGACGGTGACGCAACATTGCTCGAGAGCGCGGCCGACATCGAGGCCGCCGCGGAGGCGGGCGACGTGACGATCGGCGAGGGCAACCTCGTGGTGAACTACCCGGTCGTGTCGTGGCCGGGCGGCATGCTGCCCGTGGACGATGCATTGGACAGCTACCTCGGCACGGGCCAGATCCTCTCGCTCGACTACGACGCGGAGATGGTCCGATTCAAGCTGCACGAGTGCTATTCGGGCGCACGCTACATCGTCACGGACAGTTCGGCCGGCGCGATGGCCACCGACATGATGAACATCGCCGCCTCCACCGGCACCGGCAACCTCGTGGATGCCGGCGCCGTGGACAACATCTGGGTCTTCGGCAACGGCATCGAGGGCAGTGGCGTGATGGGCTTCCAGCCCGCCGTGTTCCGCAACAAGGCCGGCGAGCCCGGCTGGTCACCCTTCTGGAACCACTTCACGCTCACCTGGGAAGATGGGGTCGAGCCGCGTGTGCTTAGCACGGGCGCCGAAGTGGCCGCCGCCATCGAGGCCGGCGACGTGAAGGAATGGGCCGGTACGCCCAACACGGACCCACAGGGCTTCGTGGTCAACTGCCCCGTCCCGGTGCTGGCACCGAACACCTTTGACGGCAGCTAGACCGACATTCAGCCCGCACCTGCAGGCTTGACGGAGTACTCGATTCGATACATTCGACGACTGCGGTCCCGGCACACCCATCACCTCTCGGTGCGGGGGAAGGCCGAAGGGTGACGGACCGCGGGCGGCAGAGGGATACCAAGAACGAGGGGCGGCTCCACTGCGAGCCGCCCCTCGTTCTTGTTGCCGGAAGAACATGACGATGTTGATGTCGTGCGTAGCCCTTAGCCGCTGGGCCGCGGACGCTGTGTCGAAGCTACGGCAGTGCCGTAGCTACGGCTATATCGAAGCTAAGGCTGAGGCTCCGCGGTCGGCGGCTCCGTCGTCGGGGGCTCGGACGTCGGCGGTTCGGACGTCGGCGGTTCCGCGGTCGGCGGCTCCGTCGTCGGCGGGACCGGGGTGACCGTCGGCGGTACAGCGGTCGGCGGGACTGCGGTCGGTGGGATCACCGTGGGCGGTACTGCGGTCGGCGGTACGGCGGTCGGCGGCGCCACGGTCGGCGGGTCGCTCGGCCGGTCGGTCGCGGTCGGCTGGGCGTCGTTCACGCGCTCCCAGCGTAGCTTGGCCATCGCGCGACCGCCGCGCTGATAGTACTCCACGACGATCTCGTGACGCCCGTTGAGCTTGACGTCCGCGGTTTCCGTGCGGCCGTCGTTATCGCGCCAGGCGTTGAGCACGGTGCGGCCGTCGACCTTGACGCGCACACCATCGTCCATCCGGGCTTCAAAGCGCCAGGTGCCGCGCTTGAAGTCCTGGGTACGCGTCCAACGCACCGCGAAGCGGTCCGCGGGGATGTCGGCAGAGGGCGAACCGCGGCCCCAATCGAAGTCGATCTTGGCGTCGTCGCGCACGAGCACGGGGGTGCCCGAGACACGGTCGCCGGCGAAGTACTCGCCGCGCCAGCCGCCGTAACCCTCGATGCGCTCGAGCCAGACCTTCACCCGCGCCTGACCACCCGCTTCGTAGTACTCGACGACGACGTCGTGCATGCCGCGCTTCAGGGTGACATCGATGCTGCGCTCGCGCTGCGGGCCCTCGTTCCAGGCGTCCAGCACGACGCGGCCGTCGATCTTGACCCGCACCGCGTCATCTACGATCGCGCGCACGCGCCAGGTGCCTTCCGCCAGGTCGAAGCGACGCGTCCAGCGCGCCGAGAAGCGATCAGCCGGCAGACCCGCGGCCGGCGATCCGTCACGCCAATCGTGATCGATCGCGTCCTCGCCGCGCACCAAGGTCGGGCGGCCGTTGAACGTCGGGTTCGGCCAGTACGAGGCCTCCCAAGCCGAGGGGACATCGACACGCTCCCAGTCGAGTTCCACGAGCGCATTGCCGCCGTGCTCGTAGTAGTCGAGCTCGAAGAGATGTACGCCCGCGGTCAGCGGCAGATCGACGGTCGCTTCGCGGACGGGGCCGTCCCGCCACTCTTCGAGAACCGTGCGGCCGTTGACGCGCAAGCGCATGCCGTCGTCGAAGCGCACGTGCACGCGCCACGTGCCCGATGCGAGCGCCAGGCGGCGCGTCCAGGAGATCTTGAAGTTGTCCGAAGGCAGCCCGGGCGCGGGCGCCTTGTCGCGCCAGTTGAACGCGATCCGGCTGTCCTGGCGCTCCATCAACGTGCGGCCCGCGTCGTCCATGTAGACGCCGTGCCAGCGGCTCTCCCCCCCGGCGGGCGCCGGCGCGGGGGCGACGCGCGTCGGCGGGGCGGCCGCGACCGGCGGCGCCCAGGCGACGACCGGCGCAACGGCCACGTAATCCGTATAGCTGCGGGCGACCCAGCCGATGCTACCGTCCGCGCGGCGCACCTGCAGCCAGGAGCCGTCCGCATCGCCGCCGAGCACACTCAGCCGATCGCCGAGTCGGGCGAGCCCCTGCACACCGTACGCAAATCCGGGCCCGGATCGGACGTTGAGAAGATCGATGGTCACCCGGGCCTCGTTTCCGCTGACGGGCAGCGGTGCATCAACGGGCTTCGCGGGGCTGCCGGTCGTCGTGCTCGGCACCCGCGGCGGGACGCGCTCGGGCTTCGGTTCCAGCACGACGTCCGGCACATCCGTTGCGGCGGACGTGGGTATCGCTGTGCTCGTCGGCGTCGGATCCGGTTCCTCATCCAGAATCTGCACCGGCGCGGCGACGATCGGCGCCCCTGCGTTGACGGGAGCGGGCTCCATGGCGGGCTCACCATTCGAACGGAGGCCGCGGGCGATGAACAATCCGGCCACCAGCATCGCGCCGAAGAGCAGCGCGCCGGCGGCCAGAATTAGGATCAGCGACGAGGGGCGACGGGGGCGAAACGAACGCGGTGGGCGTCCGCCGACCGGCATCGGGTGTGGCAGGGTGCTATGCATGAAGGATCAGAACCTCCGAAACTGCTTGGCCGGTGCGCCGCGGTAGGATGCGCCGCGATAGGAATCGTGGACGCGCCGGTAGGATCGTTCGCGTAGGAGTCGAGTCCACCAGAATACGAATTCGCCGTTGTGCTTGCGTCAGGCGCGCGCAGGATCCTCGTATGGGACGAAAGTCGTAGATGGATCGCGCACTGGGATGCTGCCGCGCCTACGCGGTCGCACCTACAATGAGGCTTCCCACGGAGACGAATCGATGACCCTCCGATTGCTGCTCGCAAGCGACAGCCGCCTGTTGCGTGAAGCCCTCGCCGAGACACTGTGCACCGACGACGATCTTGAGATCATCGCTTCGGTGGACGGCGATGGCGCGCTAGACGCCATCAAGGCGCATCCGGGCGCTGCGCCCGACGTGATCCTGCTCGACCTCGTCGGCAGCGCGGACCGACTGCCCGCCCTTGCCGCATTGCGCGCCCGCCATCCCGCGTCCGAGGTCGTCGCGCTGGCCGGATCGCGCGGCGACGGGCAGGCCGTCGCGGCGATCCGCGCCGGGGCGCTGGCCTTCGTGCACCGCAGCGATGGGCTCGACGCGCTACGCACGACGCTGCGCGCAGCAGCGAACGGTCAGGTCCAGCTCTCGCCCGATGCTGCGGCGCGCCTCGTACGGCTCGTCCGCCCACCGGACGGCGTCGAGGCACTGACCGATCGCGAGAGCCAGGTGTTGGACCGGCTGGCGCGGGGTGGTTCCAATCGCCATATCGCGCAGGAGCTCGGCATCACGGAGAAGACGGTCAAGACGCACGTCAGCCACGTGCTCGCCAAGCTCGGCGTCGCGAGCCGCACACAGGCCGCACTGCATGCGGTGCGCGAGGGGCTGGTCGACCTCGGCGACGCGGAGTCCGCGTAGCGCGATCGGCGATTGGACTGCGTTCGGTGCTCTGTCTAGGCGTCTACGTTCAGGCGTCCACCACCACCTGCGGTAGGTAGAGCTTGTCCGGCTCCACGGCAGGCGGCGGCGCGTCGGCGCGAGCGCGCACGACGCCGCGGAAGCTCGGATCGTGGCCGGGGAAGACCTCGTACAACCGGCCGTTGCCCATACGCCGTACGAGTAGCTCCGAGAGGATATCGCGGTAGTCGGTGGTGATCGCCAGATCCTCGCCGTCGGCCAGGTTCTCCTTTTCGAGACCGGGCCAATCGCCGTGGACGCCCGCGACCGCAGCGCCGCTTGCGATGAACATGCTGCTGCCCTGGCCGTGGTCGGTTCCGTTGCCGGAGTTCTGCGCCACTCGCCGCCCGAACTCGCTCATGGTCACCAACGTGACGCCGGGGTCGGTCACGCGGTTGCCGAGGTCGGTCCAGAAGGCGCGGATCGCTTCGTCCAGCCCGCGCATCAGGTTGTGCATGCGGCCGTGCGCCGGGTTGCTGCCGTTGGTCCAGACCTGGCTGACGTGCGTGTCCCAGCCACCACTGTCGATGCACGCCACCTCGAGGCCGACATCGGCCTTGATCAACTGTGCGATCTGCTTGAGCCCCTGACCCAAGGCGTTGTCCGGATACTGCGCCCCGTGCTCCGGCTGGTAGCCGAGCGGGTCGTTCTGGGCCAGCAGGTCCATGGCATCCATGGTGTCGCGCACGTCGTCGCTCAACCACTCGTCGCCGCAATAGAGGGCTTGGAGCTCAGCCTGGAAGCGGGCCAGCTCGTTGGCGTTGCCCTGCAGGTGGAAGTCGGCGATCGAACGCAGCGAGGCGGCCGGCACGGGGCCGCGTAGGCTCATCGGGAGGCCGCTGCCGAAGCCGACCGCGCGGAAGGGTGAGTCGTCGGCCTGCGCCGTCGAGGCCAGGTGGCGTGCCAGCCAACCGGTATTGACACGGTCCGCGCCCAAGGCGCCGCGCTCCATGAGGCCCATCGCCTCGAAGTGGCTGCGCACGCCGTGCGGCGCCCCGACCGCGTGCACCACGGCAAGCTGTCCGTCGTCCCAGATCTCCTTCAGCCCGGACCACGCCGGTGAGAGCCCGAATTGATCGTCGAGCCGCAGAGCCTGGTCCTGTTTGCCGCTGCCGGGTGCGGGAAAGGCCAGCTTCGGGCGCTCATCGTAGTAAGCCCGCTCCTGATACGGCACCACCGCGGAGAGGCCGTCCATGCCACCGCGCTGGAAGATGTGGACCAAGATATCGCCGCGTGCCGGCTGGCCGGCCTGCCGAAAGGCGAGGCGCGGCATCCACCGCGGCAGCGCGCCGGCGGCGGCGAGCGTGGTGGAGCGGAGTGCCTTACGGCGGCTGATTCCGTTGGTGGATCGGGTCACGTTCTGGTTCATGGTCTCTCTCCCGCCTAGCGCCAGGTGAAGTAGGGGCTGTCGAGCAACAACGCAACGAGCAACGGCAGCCGCACGGCAACGTCCGCGGCGGACAGCGCGCCCGTCGCACCGCGACCGACGAACGCGACCAGCCGGTCGCGATCGTCCGTGGACAGGGGGCGGCCGACGACGCGGTCGGCCCAATGGTCCACCAGCGCATCCGCGGTGTGGGCGATGCCGGCACGTGTCGTGGCGCCGACCAGGTCCGGATCCATGCCGCGTAGACGGCCTTCGACCAGCGCCATCGCGTAGTTCCACCGACCGACGAGCACGTGCATGCCGCTCCACCAAGGTCCGGTGGCGGGGTAGCCGTCGGGCGCGGGCCAGCGGAAGGGCAGGTGGTCCATGCGCTGCAGGAAGTCCTCGGCTCGGTCGTCGCCGTAGCGCACGATGCCCTCGCCGTCGTAGGCGTCTTCCGGGATCTGGGTCAGCAGGATGCCCGGATCGACCTCGAGGGCCCGCAGCGCGCCTGCCCAATGCGACATGGGTCGGCGCAGCTTGGCCGGTCCGCCGTCGGGGGCGGCGAAGGACGATTTGAACTCGTCGTGGTTGAGCAGCACCCGCAGCATGGCGCGGATGTCGCCGTCGGCGCCGAATACGGCCGCGACGTCGGCGATGATTCGCTCGCTCGGCGCGTCCGATACGAAGTGTAGGCACAGGCGTCGCGCCACGTGGCGCGCGCAGGAGGGGTGATCGACCAGCCGGTCGATGACCGCTCGGCCGGCCATCACGCCGCGCTCGGTGATCGTCCGGCCGAGCACGTCGTAGGGACCGTCCGCGTGATCTCCGCCGTTGAACTCGAAGGCCCAATTGTCGTTGCCGTAGCGCCAGCCGGTGAAGGCGCGCGCCACCTCCTTGACGTCCTGCTCGGTGTAGCCGCCGTCCACGCCGAGCGTGTGCAGCTCCATGAGCTCGCGTGCGTAGTTCTCGTTCGGGCCGGCCTTGGTGTTGCGGTTCGCGTTCAGGAAGCGCAGCATCGCGGGGCTCGAAGCGCTGCCGTGCACGAGATCGCGGAAATTGCCGAGCGCATGCTTGCGGAAGACCTCGCGATCGTCCCAGGTCTTGACCCGCGAGACGAACTCCTCCGGGTGATAGACGTTGAATTGGTTCGACCACAGCTCGACCATCACCTCGAAGAGTTGCTTGCGGCTGGCGATCGCGCGGTACAGCGTCGCCGCGACGAGCTCGTTGCTCAGCGGCGTCGGCCCGTTGAAGCCGTTGCTCTTGATCTCGGGTAGCGTCCAGTTCAGCGACAACAACGGCGCGAGCGCCGCGTCCACCGCGGAATCGTCGATCGTCTCGGGTTGCAGCTGCTCCTCGATCCAGGCGGCGTGGCCGATCACCCGCACCCAGGCCCGCTCCTTGCGCGTGGCGCCGTAGGTCGCGCGGTTGAGCAGGTGCCCCTCCGGCGACGGCGCGGGCAACGGCCGCTGGCAACCGGCGGCCCATGCGCCGCGAACCGCGCCGGTTTCCGCGACGAGCTGGGGCGCGACCGCCGCGGCGCCGATAGTGGCGGCGCCCCCGGCGAGCAACGTGCGACGCGTGATGGGCATGGTCGTCCTCCTGGGATCTCCGGCGTTCGCGCACGAGCAGGCTTCCGCGATTCCCGAATGCGCTCTCTACATGCCTCGTGCGCCACAAGCCGTCACAGGATGCGGGGAACGCGTTTCGGTCGGGCGAGCGTGAACGATGCGAACCGTCTACGCGCCGGCCGCTCGTCCTGGTCCGTCATGGTCCCACAACGCGCAGTGCACTATGTCCACGTCGACGGCGATGGTGACGGCGACGGCGACGGC
>JAJCYU010000384.1 GCA_029262755.1 Anaerolineae bacterium | reverse complement strand
ATCACAACCGGCACGCCGAATTCCGCCAGACGCCCCGGCTCGCGCGCCACGATGATCTGGCGGTCCGTGACCTCCTCGAGGGCATCGAGCACCCACCGTGCGAGCGGCCTGCCGGCGAGCTCCACCCATGCCTTGTCACGCCAACCCATCCGCCGGCCGCGCCCGCCCGCCAGGACGATGCCGGTAACCGGCTCGTCGATGACGCGCTCGCGTTGGAGCAGCGGATCCGGTTGAACTGCCAATCCGGGCTCTGGGCGTGCGCCGGTCGGCAGACCCTCGGGAAACACGGGGCGGTTGTCCTTGGATGATCCGCGCGGGAGGACTCGCGGAAACCGTATTGTGGCGCGCTACGAGAAGCCCCGCAAGACGACGCGGCAGCCGCATGGTTCGCCGTCGCGCGGGCGCCGACCGACGGTTGCTCGCGGCGGCGGCGCCCGTCCGGCGCCTGCGCGTGGGTCGCGTATCGTCCGCGGGCCTCGCCGCCGCCCTATAATCGCCCCCATGTGTGGAATCTTCGGCGCCGCGATGCGTCCCGGCGGCCTGGTCGACAACCGGATGCTGACGCGCATGGCCGACGCGCTCGGCCATCGGGGGCCGGACGAGCGCGGGTTCTGGTCGGACGGCGTCGTGGGCCTCGGCGCGGTGCGGCTGTCGATCATCGATCTCGCGACGGGGCAGCAACCGGTCCACAACGAGGACAGCTCCGTTGTCGCGGTTCAGAACGGCGAGCTCTACAACTACGAAGCCTTGCGCGCCGACCTCGCCGCGAAGGGCCACGCATTCCGGGCGGCCGGCGACACCGAGATCCTGCCGCACCTGTACGAAGAACATGGGCCGGGCCTCGCCGAGCCGATCCGCGGCATGTTCGCGATCGCCGTGTGGGACGCCGCGCGCGGCCGTCTGCTGTTGGTGCGCGATCGGATGGGCATCAAACCGCTCTTTTGGGCCGAGACCGCGGACGGCCTGGTCTTCGCCTCGGAGATCAAGGGCATCCTCGCGGCCGGCTTCGCCACCGATCTCGACCGCCAAGCCCTGCACGACTACCTGTCGCTCGACTTCGTGTCGGGGCCGCGGACAATGTTCGCGGGCATCCACCGACTCGGGCCCGGCGAGATTCTGGAGTGGCGGGCCGGGGAGCCGCGCGCCATGGCAACGAGCGTACGCCGCTGGTGGTCGTTGCCCGCGCAGCACGCCGGCACGCCCGCCCCGGGCGAGGGTCCGGCCCTCGCAATGCCGCGCAGCGTAGACGGGCTCACCGCCGCGCTGCGCACCCACCTCGAGGACGCCGTCGAAGCCACGATGGTCAGCGATGTGCCGGTCGGTGCGTTCCTCTCCGGCGGGCTCGACTCGAGCCTGGTCGTGGCGCTCATGGCCCGCATCGCCGACCGGCCGGTGCGCACCTTCACGATCGGCTTCGACGACGCAGGCTACGACGAGCGCGTCTGGGCGCGGCGCGTAGCCGATGCCTTCGGTACCGAGCACAACGAGCTCGTGGTGCGCCCCGATCCCGAGGCGATGCTAGAGGCGATGGTCAGCACCTACGATGAGCCCTTCGCTGACAGCTCCGCGATCGCTGCATGGGCGGTGAGCGAGCAGGCGGCGCGCGACGTGAAGGTGGTGCTCTCGGGCGACGGCGGCGACGAGGTCTTCGGCGGCTACGTGATCTACAAGGCGGACCGCCTGGCGCGCCTGTTGCGACCGGGTTTCGCGGCCCCCGCGCGCGCTGCGCTTCGTACGGCCGCCGGGCTCGTCCCGACCTCCGACGGCAAGATGGGACTCGACCTGAAGCTCCAGCGCTTCGCGGCCGGCGCCGCGCGCGACCCGGCCTCCGCGCACCTCGCGTGGCGCGAGATCTTCGACGAGTCCGACAAGGCCGCGCTGTACGGAAGCCGCGCTCCGGAAGGGATCCGCCCCACGCACGCCGCCTTCCGGGCCGCTTTCGACGCCTACCCCAACGCCGACCTGCTCAACCGGCTCATGGCCATCGACCTCGGTCTCAGCCTGCCGGACGATATGCTCACCAAGGTGGACCGTGCGAGCATGGCCCACGGGCTCGAGGTCCGCGTGCCCCTGCTCGACCGCGAGCTCGTGGACTTCATGGCGCGGGTACCCGCTCGCTACAAGGTCCGGCCCGTGACGCGCGGCATGGACCTAAAGTGGCTGCTGAAGCGCGTCGCGCGCGATATCCTGCCGCCCGAGATCGTCGACCGGCCGAAAGCCGGCTTCCACGTACCGGTCCCGGCCTGGCTCAAGGGCCCGCTGCGGCCCATGGTCGAGCGCGAGCTCGGCCGGGAGGCCGTCGCGCGCCGCGGCATCTTCGAGCCCGAAGCCGTCGCGCGCGTCGTGGACGACCACCTGAGCGGACGGCGCAACCTCAGCCGCAACGTCTGGGGCTTGCTGGTCTTCGCCCGCTGGTTCGACCGCCATTTCGACGGGGGCTAGCTGGAGGAAGGCCGACTGCGGGCCGGATGTCCGTGGCGAAACGAGCACCGGCGCGGTTCCGGCTACCACAGAATGCGACTGTCTTCTCCGCCCAGAACCGGAACGCCCGCCTGGTTCCGACGGGTCCGCCCCTCGAACATTCAACGAGTCGACGCGCCCGCCCCCCGGCCTAGCTCTCGCGTGCCCGACGTTCGGAGCGTGCCCGACGTTCGGAACGTGCTCGACGGACGGACGCCTGTAGCACAAGCACCACGAAACGCAGCAGCCGTAGCTGGCGGCGCCAGCGACGCGGCTGCCGGATCAGACGCCACAGCCAAATGAGCCCCATGCTCTCGACCCATTCCGGCGGCCAAGGCTGCTCGCCGGCCAGAAAGTCCAACGTTCCGCCGACACCGATCGCCACCGCGACGTCCAGGTGCGGTTGGTTGCGCGCGATCCACATCTCCTGGCCCGGCGTTCCATAGGCCACCAGCAGAATGTCGATCGGGCCCGCCGCGGCGATTGCCGCGCGCGCGTCCTTGTCGTCCGCACGGGCAGGGGAGCCTGTGTGGACGCCGGCGATCGTCAGGCCGGGATGCCGCGCGGAGAGCGTCCGTCCGGCGCGCTCCGCCACGCCGTCTTCCGCGCCGAGCAAAAACCAGCGGCAACCGACCGAAGCGTGGCGCTCCGCGAGCCGGAGGCTGAGCGCGCTGCCGGGAATCACCGCGCGTAGCGGCTGCCCAAGGCGTGCGCCGGCCCAACGCAGTCCCACGCCGTCGCATAGGGCCAAGTCGGCCGCGGCGATGAGATGGCGCAGCGCATCGTCGGCGCGCGCCTGCATCACGATTTCAGGGTTCGGCGTGATCACCAGATGCAGCCTTCCATGCGCCGCATGATCCGCCACCATCGTGTCGATGGCAGCAAGCGCCTCCTCCCAAGACAGGTCGTCTACGCGCACACCGAGCACGGTGCGGCGGCGATCCGGCAGGAGGACGTCGATTGTCGGTCGGTGCGGCTCAGGTATCATGGTCGCCCGATCATGCCGTGAACCCCACCCCGAGGTCGAATGCCCCCGACGCCCGCTCCGCCGGCGCCCCGCACGCGGGGCTTCGCCTTCGCGTTGTTGTTCTACGCGCTGGCCACCGTCGCCACCTTCGCGTTGGTCAGCCGCTCGATGCTGCGGCTCGCGTCGCTGTGGAACTACGACATCCAGAGCGCGCCGCTGCAATGGGGCCTGTACTTCGCGATCTTCCTGATCGGCCCCCTGCTTGCCATGGCCGCGGCCGTCCGGCTTCCAAGGCCCGTGCGACGCGAACAGCAGCTGCGCCTAATCTTCGTGGCCGGCGCGACGCTCGCGATCGTGGTCGGCCTGTACCAGGGCCGCTTCGGCGTCGAGAAGCTCTGGGCCTACGCGGTCGTCGGCGTCCTGGGCACCTTTGCGGCCGCGCTCGTCGCGACCTGGCGGCGCTGGGGCCTCGTCGAGGTCATCGCACGTCCGACGCCCGACACCGTCGCCGCCGTCCAGCGCGGCCATGTGGACGTGGCGTTGATCCGCGGTCCATGGCCCAGCGCGAAGCGGCTCATCGACCTCGTCGTCTCCCTGGCGATCGTGGTGATCTCGCTCCCCATCTCCGTGCCGCTTGCCATCTTGCTATGGCTCCAAGACCCCGGCCCGTTGCTGGTGGCCAAGGTGGCCGTCCAGCGCGGTGGCGGCAGCTTCCGCCAGCTGAAGCTGCGCTCGATGATCAAGGACGCGGAGGGCGCTTCCGGTCCCGTCCCGGCCGCTCCTTCGGATTCGCGCGTAACACGGCTCGGCGGCTTGCTTCGCCGCACGCACATCGACGAACTGCCGCAGATGCTCAACATCGCCTGGGGTCAGATGAGCCTGGTGGGCCCCCGCCCGGAACGCACGGTCTTCGTCGAGCGCCACCTCCAGCGCATCCCGCGCTATGCCACGCGCCACGCCGTGCGCCCCGGCCTTGCCGGCCTGGCCCAAGTCTACGGCGACTACTACAGCACGCCGAAGGAAAAACTGCGCTACGACCGCCTGTACATCCGCCGCGGCGGCCCCGGCCTGGACGCGCACCTCTTCGGCGCGGCGCTCGCGCTGGCCTTCATCGGCGTGGCGCCTCGGCGCCGACGTCGGCGCCGCAGCCGCGGAGCGCGCGATGCCGGCGCCTACGAACGCGCGTACAGAGCGCTGCGCGGAGGCCGGCCGGCCGAGGACGCAGCTGGCGCGGCCGAGACGGACGCGGGCGACCGGTAGCTACAGGAGCCGACCGATCGTCGCCACGGAGCTGCACGGACCGCGTTTTTCAACCCGACGGCCATAAAGTGAGGGCCGGCCGTATCTTTATACCAAATTGTAACGTTGAAAACGACCAAGGCGCCTTCGGGTGCCCCGCGGTCGGACGCGATCGTTACGTTAAAGGCCACGTTCGGTGCGCGTGGGGGGGACAGACGCACCAGAGGACATGTGCGTGACTCGATGACGTAGGCTCAACTGATGAGCACGGCCTCTCGCCTTCGAGCGAGGGACCGGCAGTACCTTCTCGGACTCGCATCGAGGAGGACAAGATGCCCTATACCGCCCCACGCTTCCGCCACGCACCGTGGTGGGACACCTTCGCGTTGCTTCGAACTGGAGCCGCCGCCTGTCTAGGCGCGGCTCTTTTGGTTGCAGCGTTCGCATCAACCGCCCTTGCCGCCCCGATCATCGACAACAACGACGGAATTTGGTCCGACTCATACGACGACACGCTGGGCGTGTCGAGCGCGACCAACGTCGTCAACGATCCCTTGCTCGGCATTATGCGCCTGGCTGCGGGGCAGGTCACCGGCAACTACGAGACCGTGATCATCCGTCCCCCCAGCTTTGACGCCTGGGGCAGCCTGACGATCGACGGAGACTTCGACCTCACCAACCTCACCATCGAGATCTTGGACCCCCTCAACAGCGACGCCGTGATCCTCGGGCCGACCGTCATGCCGACCGGCGGGATCAGCCTCACCTCGCTCATCGCCACGACCTACCCTGAGCTGAAGGTCCGCCTAAACCTAACGCAGACCACGACCGCTCCTACCGTGGAGCAGCTGCAAGTCACGTGGAACGCGGTATCCGTACTGCTGCTCGAGAAGGACGCGGTGACCACACGCGCGGCCGGCGTGGTCGTCGTCCACGAGATCAGCTTGAGCGTCAGCTTCGTCGAGGCACGGGGGCTGGTGGTGTACGACACGTTGCCCCACACGGATGTCGGCACCGTTACCTACCCGTACGACTACGGGCAGGATGACAATCCCACCTTCGAGTCCGCAACCAACGGCGGACAGTACTCGGCCGCGGGGCTGGTGGTGAGCGGCGTGACCGTTCCCCCCAACTCCGTGTATTGGGATCTTGGCACCATCCCCGAGGGCACGACGACGATCCTCCGGATGAACATCGATTCGAAGAACGGCACCCTCAACGGCACCGTGTACGAGAACACGGTGCGCGCGGAGGCTTCCAACGCCGTCGCCGCTGCAAGCAACACGGTCACGACGACGATCACGAGCTCGCCTCGGCCGGGCGTCTCGAAGCGCGCCTTTGACGTGGTCAACATCGGAGGCACGAACTTCGTACCCCAGGGCAACGTGATCACATATCAGATCAGCGATCCGCCCGGCTTCATCGACGGCAACGATTTTGCGCCCGTCGACCGCGAGACGATGGTCGATTCCGTGGTGTGGGACGACGTCTCCGCCATGATGCCCTTCATCCAGGGCAGCGATTGCTCCGCCTTCACGGTCCTCTCACCGGCGGACATCCCTAACATCTCCAGCGAAGGCGTGTGTATCGAAAACTACGCGCCGCCGGACGGCAGTCCCGTCCTGCCCTTCGCCATTGTTTGGACGATGCACGGCGCCGCGAACGACGGCGTGTTCCCGCCGGGACAGACCTTCGACGGCCGATACAGGGTGACGGTCGAGACGGCGCCGGCGGTGATGGACGGCGACGTGATCGACAACGTGGCCTGCCTGCACTCGCGCTTTACCGCGACAATTTGCGACCCTGAGCAGGTGACCATCGGCGTCGACGAGACGCCGCAAGGCATCTATGCCAAGGGCGACAACCTCCTGGGCAGCCGCACAGCCAATTTCAGCTTCAATGACGATGCGAGCTTCCGCGTTGAGACCGGAGATGAATTCGCGTACTTGCTTCGAACGATCAACAACGGTGCCGTCGCGCTCAACGAGATCGTACACATCGACATGGTGCCGGAAGAGGTCACTTACGTGCCCGGCTCGGCCACCGTGGTGCAGCTCACGCCCAGCACGGCCAACGCCAACCTAACAGTCTTCTATTCCACGGAGCCCATCAGTCCTACCGTCGTGCCGAACGAACCGATTCCGCCGCCCTTCGACTACACACAGGCGCCGGCGGACCTTGATGTTCCGGGCAACAACTTCTGGACCACCGTCGAGCCGGCCAACCCGGCGGATGTCCACTGGGTAGCCTTCCACGTACCTGTCCTCGACGCCGCGCAATGCGCGATCGTGGGTAGCTGCACCTCGCCGACGACGCCGGTAAACAACCTGTGGTTGGAGTTTAGGGTCACGGCCAACGATCCTTTTCTGGCGTGTGAAGATCGGGTGATCAACAACTACGGTCTGTTCAACGCATTCGAGTTCACCAGCCTTGCCGGCGTGCAGCAGCCGGTTCCCGGTGGCTCTCTGAGCACCTTCGATCGGGAACCCACGATACAGGTAGTTCCACGCCCCTTCTTCCAGATCTCCGCGGCGTTGGTCACGATCGACCCGGACCCCGTCGAAGCACCTGCCCAGATCACGTATACGCTACGCGTCGCCAACAACAGTGTGTTGGGCACGCGCACGGAGGACGTCGAGGTCGAGCTGAGGTGGTTCGGCTTGCCCATCAACGGCGTGCAGACGCTGCAAACCTACGTCGGCTCCACCGGCGGTAGTCTCGTCTCGCTCAACCCTTCCGCGGGCACCGTGACCCGCAACATCGGGGGGCTGGATCCGGGGGAGTCGAAGTTCGTCACGTTGCAGCTGCTGATTCCGGGCGGCGCACCCAACCTGACCCCCTATCGCATTCAAGCTCGAATGGAAGGCCAGGGGCCCAACGCGGACTGCGAGCCGGTCGTCGCCTTCCTCAACCGCAACGGCATCGTGATCAGCCAACCGGAACTTCAACTCATCAAGCAGGACGTGCCGGACGAGATCGCGCCGGGCTCCGAGTTGGACTACGCGCTCAGCTTCAACAACGTCGGCTCCGCCCCCTCCACGGGCACGTGGATCGTCGACCGAGTACCGCCGGAGATGGTCTTCGTGGAGGCCTTTGGACCCAACGTTCGCTTCAGCGACGCCCTGCCGCCGGATCTGCCCGGAACCTTGGACATCGCGACCCCGCTCGACGCGGCGGCCATCGCGGCCGAATTCACCGCCGGCATCCCCGGCGGCGACGGAGGCACGCCCGCCGACCCCTACGACGATCCGTGGACGAGCCCCTTCGGTGAGGACACGACGTGGGTGGCCTGGCTGGTCGACGACCCACGCATCACTCCCGCCCTCCTGCCGGTGGACGCGACCCTGCGCGAGGTGGGCTTCCGCGTGCGCAACGACGAGGACCGCACGGCGACGCAGCAGGACTCGCCGGCCGGAACCGTCATCTTCAACGAGGCGGCCATCTTCTCGAACGAACTCCTGTTCGCGATCGCCAATGAGGTCGTGACGACCATCGAGGAAGAGCCGGCGATCCAACTGACCAAGCAGGGCCCGCAACCGCCCACGGTCACCTCGGGTGACGAGGTATTGTGGCGGATCGCTTGGGCCAACACAGGCGGCTCGAACGCATCGCAGGTCATCCTGCGCGACTTGCTGCCACCCGAGCTCTTCTTTGTCAGCGCCACGCACGAATGGAACACCACCGCCATCACAAACGGCGCGACGCCCGCCGGCCCCGTGCCGATCGCACCGGTCGCCGCTGTCGTGAACCCGGACGGCTCTACGGCGCTCGACTTCAGCATCCAGCCCCCATTGCGCGGCGGCGATGTTCAGCCTCAGGAAGGCGGAACGCTCACGATTCGCGCGGGCGTCCGGCCGGGCATCCCCTCCGGCACGCTCATACGCAACGTGGCTTGCGGCGTCCTCACCAATCCGGACGGCACACGCCAGACCTGCGACGACGCCACCGTATCCGTTCTCAACCCCGACCTGTTCCTACGCAAACTCGTCAACCAGACGGTCGTGTTGCCGGGCGAGACGCTGACCTACCTGCTCGTGCTGAGCAACGAGGGTCCGGCACCGGCGCACAACGTAGTGCTCACCGACAATTTGCCGCCTTCACTCACCTACATACCCGGCTCAGCGCGCATCGACTCGAGCCCACCCGGCTACTTTATCGGGCAACCCAACGTGAGCACGGCGCCGGGCGGAGGCCAGGTCTTGACCTGGTCGAACGCCTTCGCGAACCCGCTGACCGATTCCACCTTGATCCCGCCATCACCGGGCACGCTGCGCGGCAATTCCGGCCAGATCGTGATCGCTTTTGAAGCGCGTGTCGCCCCTTCGACGCCGGCCGGATCCATCCTGCCATGCGCGGCCGTGGTCACCACGGATACGCCCGAGTCGCCGCCGCCCGGCTTCGAAACCGAATTCCCGAACCAGGACGCCACCGAGGTGATCGTGCCGGACGTTGTTCGGCTGCAGATCGCCAAGGTCGCATCCAACCCGAACCCGGCGGCGGGCCAGCAGATCGTCTACGAGGTCCAGGTGACCAACCCCAGCGCTTCCGACGCGACGGACGTCGTCGTAACCGAGACGCTGCCGGCGGGCTTCCTCCACGTCGCCGACTCCGGCAACTGCACCGTGAACGGGCAAGTGCTGGTATGCCGACCGGCCGGCACCGCGCCGGACTACATCCTGCCCGGCCAGAGCACGGTTTCGTTCCTGGTCCTGGCCCAACTCGATCCGGCACTCGGCCCCGGCATCTACATCTGCTCCTCCTGCGTGGGCGCTTCGAACTCCGAACCCTCCGAGGTCTGTGACGACGCGCCCGTCTGGGTGCAGGCCATCTCCGATCTGCGCGTGCGCAAATTCGGCAAGATGGACGGGCAGGTGCGCGCGGGCGACGTGCTCACCTACACCGTGATCGTCGACAACCTCGGTCCCAGCTTCGCGCGCGATGTCGCCATCAAGGACCTGCTGCAGAGCAGCGAGAACTTCGATGTGATCGACATCCAGAGCGACCGTGACGCCTTCTGTTCCGGCGATCCGGGACCACCGGCCGATACACCCGTACCGGCCACGGACTGGCCGATCGTCGATGCACCACCCGCCTTCGGCGTGCTGCCGCCCACGGGGGTGGCGGACGTCCAACAGCGCTTGGAGGTCGACTGCACGTTGTCCGATGGCGACGATCCGAACACGCCCGAGAACGAAGCAACGCTCGCGGTGCTCGCCGCCGACGGCCCGCCCAACAGCGGTCGTTGGATTCTCACGATGCGTGTCCGCGCCGCGCAGACCCAGGACCTCGACAATGTCGCGAGCGTCCTGACCTCGTCGATCGATCCCGATGCGAGCAACGACGAAGCCTATGTCGAGCATGAGATCACCGACACCGCCGATCTGGCGTTGACCAAGAGCGTCGTGGGCGAGGTCCAGCGAATCGGCCTGCCGGGTCTGGTGTTCGACATCTCCAACCCGGGCATTCCCTTCCCGCAGGCCCCCAACTACCTGACCTCCGTCGCGGAGGTTACGGCCGGCCGACGTCTGCTCTACACGCTGACGGTGACCAACAACGGGCCGTCCCATAGCGAAAACGTCCTGGTCACCGACCGCTTGCCGGCCGGTGCCACGCTCATCCCGGGCAGCTTGACGCTCAGCCAGGGCAGCTGCCAGACCGGCACGCCGGGCGAAGCGCTCGACCGGCTCCAATGCGGCTTGGGCACCTTGCCGCTGGGTGAGACAGCCACCATCACCTTCCAGATGCTGGTCGATCCCAGCGTCCCGGCCGGCGCCGTGTTGGAGAACGACGCGTTTGTGAGCGCCGACATCTTCGATCCCGACAACGCCGACAACCACGTGTTCGTCCAGTCGACCGTCAACACCTGGGCCGACATGAGCATCGCGAAGACGTCGGTCGGTGAGAACAAGACCGGTTGGGATCCGGTGCTGCGCCGTTTCATCCTGCAAGACCTACCGGGCCAGGTCACCGCGGGCCACGACCTGCGCTTTGAGATCTCCGTCCAGAACAACGGGCCGAGCGATGCGCAGAACGTCCAGGTGATCGACGTGCTCTTCACCTCGTTCCAGCTGCAGCGGGTCGTGGGCGCATCGTGTCGTCCGGATGATGTCAACAGCACGCTCTTGGTCTGCGACATCGGTGACGTTCCGGCCGGCGGGCGCCACACCTTCGACATCTACGTCCGCATGGATCCGTCCTACGAGTTCCCGACGATCACCAACCAGGCATTGGTCATGTGGGGCGAAGCGACGCCGCCGGACCAACCGCCGCCGCTGCCGATCGGTGATCTACCCGCGTTGCCGCCCACACTGCCGGTGACCGATGACCCCTTCCTGAACAACAACTCCGATTCCGAGGTGGTCGAGGTCAACACCGTGGCGGACGTCTTCGTCACCAAGGTGGACGTTCCGGCCGAGCCGCGCCTGGACCGCCCCTTCGAGCCCGACGATGCCCTGGCCGGCGACGAGCACCGCTACCGGATCACGTTCGGGAACATGGGCTGGTCCGTCGCGCGCGATGTCGTCGTGACCGATCTGCTCGACCTCAAGCAGGCCGGGCCGGGCATCCTCGGCGAGACCTTCGTGCGCTGCGAGCCGATCGACCCGGACGACGTCGTCGCGTGCAGTTTCGACGGCGTGCGCACCGTGTCGGTCGATGCATTGCAGGTGGCCAACGATCCCATCCTGCCCGGCGATCTGAACGTCGGCGAGAGCCACTCCTTCTACCTGGTTACGCGCGTCGATCCGGGCTACGTCCTGGACGCCGACGACCTGATCGCAGAGAACACCGCCATGGTGGCCAGCAGCACCACGGACTTCCACCTCGAGAACAACAGCGACACCGAGCTCACGCACATGATCGCGGAGGCCGACCTCGCCCTGGTGAAGGTCGACGACGCGGCCGGGTTCGCGACCTGCGATCCCGTGGCGCCCGGCGGCCTGATCACCTATGACCTGACCGTGACGAACGAGGGCCCGTCCGACGCGGCCGACGTATACGTCATCGATCAACTGCCCTCCGACGGCAACCTCATACTCGACCCGGCGCTGGTCGAGGTCGACGTGGACGCGGGCGTGGTGGTCGAGATCCGAGACGATGGGCGCATCACCGTGCGCGTCGGCAACGATCCGAACAACGAAGGCATCCCGGAGCTCGGCCGTCTGAACGCCGGCTCCAGCGCGCGCATCACGATACGCGTACGGGTCGCGGAATCCGCCACGTGCGGGGCGACCATCCAAAACACAGCGCGCGTGGAGACGCGCACCAACGACGCCGCATGGCCGCCCGCGCCGGAGTTCGCGCCGGGCGTCGGCGGCGGTCCACGGACGCCGACCTACGACCCGAACGCGGCCAACAACGTCGCGACGGAGGGCACCACGGTCGAGTGCCCGGCGGTGACCGTTCGCAAGACCGTCTCCTTCGACGGAACCTGCCCCGGCATCGACCTGCCCCAGGTGTGGAACCGCACCGGCCAGCCGGTTACCTTCTGCTTCGAGATCACCAACTCCGGCACGACGTGGCTCGACTCCATCCGGGTCACCGACACGCTGCGCACGCGCACCACGATGCCGACGATCATCTTCACCGATACGATCACGTCAGGCGCCGATCCCGGGCTCCCGGTTGCACCGGGTGAGACCGTTCTTCGCCAGGTGACGATCCCGCACGTGTCCAAGGCC
Source organism: Anaerolineae bacterium (assembly GCA_029262755.1). Taxonomy (GTDB): domain Bacteria; phylum Chloroflexota; class Anaerolineae; order Epilineales; family Epilineaceae; genus JAJCYU01. The sequence goes on along the minus strand of JAJCYU010000384.1, from coordinate 3,787 downwards.
TGCGGCACGGCCGACGACACGGTCGAGGTCCGAGCGACTCCGGTCAACTCGGGACGAACCCTCCTGCCCTGCCTCGGCGCCGTCGAGGCGAGCGACAACGCGCGCATCGCAATTCCATGCGCCGGCGTCGACGTACGAGTGCAGCTACCTGTGCTCGGCGGCGACACCTGCGAGACGTGGATCCAGGTCCAAAACGTGGGCAAGAAGGAGACAAAGGCCCTGCTGGTGGCTTGGGGCGAGCCGGGCTTCTGCCCGCCGCAGTCCGCGGGTCCGCTCAAGACCGAGTGCTCCGGTCTGATCCGGCCGGGTAGCGCGTGGAGCTTTGCGACCGGCCAGATTCCCAACGGCGCTCGCAGCGCGATCGTGTACTCGCTGAACGCCTCGGACCGCATCCGCAACGAGCGCGGCAACCAGCTTCCCTTCGCGGACGCGGTCTGTGACGCAATCTTCCAACTGGCGGTCGGCAGCCACATCGAGTGGCTGCAGTTCGACGAAGCGTATCGCTACCAGGACGTCTTCGGCGGACCGATCGGCCCGTCGGGCGACCAGCTGCGTTTGGACTTCGCCGCCCACCCGGGCGAGCCGTTGGCGGTCTCCGTCAACCGGACGTGCATGGACACGGACGCCGGCGTGGCTATGAGCGCGGCCTATACGGGTATCAGCTCCGACATGGAGGGCGCCATCGATCCGCGCTACGGCGGCTACGGCTACTATGCGCCGTTGATCTTCGCCGATCGCAACGATCTGAACACGTGGCTCTACGTGCAAAACTCGGGCATCGAGTGCACATCGCTCGAGTTCTGGTTCAAGGCGCAGGACAACTGCCTGCGGCCGATCTTGGGCGACGTTCTTGCCCTCGCGCCGGGCGAGACGCTGCACTTCGATCCCAGCACGGTGATCGGTCCGGACTGGCTGGGCACCGCGTGGATCCGCTCCACGCAGCCGCTTGGCATCGTGGTCGACACGATGGGCGACAACCACTTCTCCAGCTATGCCGGCGTCTTCGCGGACGTGTTCGACCTTTCCCTCTCGCTGGGCAACCAGATCAACTACGCACCGTTGGTCTACAGCGAGTACCAAGGCTGGGACAGCGCGATCCAGGTGCAGAACCTGAGCGCCACGGTCAACGCCAAGGTGAAGGTCTACTTCCTGGACCGCTCGGGCGATGTCATCACCACGCTCGTCGACTGGATCTGCCCGCGCGGCAGCCAGACCTTCTTCCTACCGGTCATCGCCGCGCTTCCGGGCAACTGGACCGGCAGCGCGCGGGTCGAGAGCCAAGAGTGGTGGTCCCCGGGCCAGCCGCTCGTCGATCCGCCGAAGGTCGTCTCGGTAGTCCTTCTCGACCGGTGGGCCGACCCTGCGCGCACGGTGCGCAGGGAAGCCGTCGCATACAACGCCCAGACCGAATGCCTGCTCTATGACTGGCAGATCGCGACGGGCACCAAGGGCGGCTTGACCTCGGGTAGCGCTGTGTTCGCGATACCCATGGTGGCCAAGGGCAACCGCGGCATCACCAGCGAGATCGGCATCACGAACCTGGTACCGAAGCCCGGCTTCACGGACTTCGCGATCTTCCTCTACGACCAAAACGGTCTGCTGGACTACGTGTGCCAGAAGCTGAGCGAGAAGCAGGTCGAGTACATCGACCTCAACACCTGGGGCGCAGTGCCGCCCGGCTTCCTGGGCTCCATGGTGGTCAGCGCGGTCTTCTGGGAGCACCCGGTCTTCGACGACGAGGGCGGCTTCGAGCGCAACCTGGTCGGGCTCGGCGGCGTCGCGGTGGAACGCGTCGGCGCTACGCTGGGCGATGAAGATGTGCCGGGCGACGAGAGCAAGGCATTCGAGGCCTTCCCCGTCTTCGATCACTTCCAGCAGGAGGAGCTGCCGAACTGCCCCGGCGTCCCGCGTGAACTGCGGCCGTAGGGTGTAGCCTCGCCGCCTACGCGCGGCGTTCATAGCAGGAGCCGGGGACGCGTCGCTGTCGACGCGTCCCCGGCTCCGTTAACTCCAACGGCCCTCGGGGATACAATGCGGCCATGCTCGAAATCTACGAACCGCTTTCCCTCATCCTCACGGCGGTCGGCCTAGGCCTGGCCGGCAGCGCGCTCATCCTTCCCCTGCGCAAGAGCCGCCAGGGCCGCCGCGCGCTGTACGCGGTCTGGCTGGCGGTCCTGGTCGTGATCGTGGCGGCGCCCTTCGAATTCGTGGCCCTCTCTCGTTTTGCCGAGGTCCCGGATCCGCTTCCCGTCGGTTTCAAGGTGGCCCGCGCCGCCTGGCTGATCATGGCCGTCAACGCGGTCCTACAGTTGCTCGATCTGGCCGTCTGGAAGGGGCTGCTCTCGCGGCTAGGCAAGGGCGCCGTACCCCGTCTGCTGTTCAACGTTGTGCACGTCGTCTTGCTCGTGGTCAGCGGCATGGCCATCGCGAGCCAGGTGTTCGCGCTGCCGCTCGGCACCGTCCTCGTGTCGTCGACTGTCGCTTCGGCGGTCGTCGGCCTGGCGCTGCAGGACGTCCTGCGCAGCATGGTCGCCGGCATCGTGATGCAGCTGGAGAGCCCGTTCTCGATCGGCGATTGGGTCGATGTCGGCGGCTTCGAGGGGCAGATCACGCAGATGAACTGGCGTACCGTGACCTTGCGAACGCGGCAGAACCATCACGTGGTGCTGACCAACAGCAACGTCTCCACAGGCAACATGGTCAACTACAGCCGCCCGTCGCGCCTGCAGGGCATCGACGCCTTTATCGGCGTGGCCTACCCGCACCCGCCCGAGCAGGTAAAGGCCGTCCTCGCCGCCGCGATGCCGGGCACACCGGGCGTGCGGCTGACGCCCGTACCCAAACTCTTCACGATGAGCTACGACGATTTCGCGATCTCCTACCGCATCCGCTACTGGATCGACGACTACCGTGACCTGCGCGACATCCAAGACGCGGTAATGACCCGGCTGTGGTACGCCCTGCGCCGCGCCGACATGACGATTCCCTTCCCGATCCGCGACGTGAACCTGCGGACCGTTCCGGAGGACACCGGCGTGCGCGAAGCGGCCCAGCGCGGTTCGTGGATTCGCGAGATGCTCGCGCCGCTGCCCTTGCTGGCACCGCTGGACGCCGCGCAGATCGACCAGCTGGCCGATGGCGCCCACCTGCAACGCTTCGCCTCGGGCGAGGTGCTCATGCGCGAGGGCGATGCCGGCTCCTCGCTATACGTGCTCTTCGAGGGCGAGGCGGAGGTCCGCGTGCGCGGCGCCGACGGCGAGCCCGTGGTGGTCGCGTCCAGGCGCAGCGGCGACATCATGGGCGAGATGAGCCTGTGCACCGGCGCTCCCCGCTCCGCAACCGTCGTCGCCACGACCGAGCTGGAGGCCATCGTCGTCGACAAGACCACGTTCGGCTCCGTGCTGCTGGCCGATCCCGACATCGCCGAACGCCTCAGCGAGATCCTCGCCGACCGCGAGCTCGAGCAGCGCACGCGCGTAGCGGAGGCCGGCGCACGCGTACCGCCCGAGCCGGGCCTGCGCGACGAGATCCTGGGCCGCATCCGGCAGTTCTTCGCCTTGGGGTAGGGCGGGGGTGGCGAATTTGAGGGTGATCCTGATCCCGCGTGCCGGAGGGCCACGCGCCCCTTCGATGGAGGGCGTTCGACGGTCGCGCGACAGCAGTCCAGTATCTTCGGTGTACCCACGCCTGCCTCGACCCGTCTTGTCTGCCACAATGTGCGACGAGAACACGCCGTGCTCCGCACACTCCTCGCGGCATCCGTCACGGCTCTCGGTCCGACGGCCAA
>JAJCYU010000383.1 GCA_029262755.1 Anaerolineae bacterium | reverse complement strand
TGGCGGCCTCCGATTACGAAACGGCCGGTCTTCGGCTCCTCCGCATCGATCTCGGCAACCCGGACGCGCCCGAGAGGATCGATTCGCACGACTTGGGGTCTCTCGATTCCGCTGGGATCGCCGACCTCGCGGTCGACGACGGCATCGCGTACATCGGCCTTCGCGGCGAGGAAGGGAGCATGCCGCAGAGCCTCCGCATCTTCGACATGGAGGCCGGCGATCCCAGCGGCGGCACCCGGTTCGCGGAGATCGCGCCGCCGCCGCTGCGCCAGCCTATCACGTCGCTTTCGGCCGCTGGCGGGCAGCTGGCGGTCGGCATGACCTTCGACTGCGCGCCGCCGGAACGCGGTGCGTCGAACCGTCGCTGCGGCGGACGTATCGATCTCTACGGTCCGGCAATCACATCCGATGTCGATCGCCCCGTCGCGCGAGGCGTCTTGGCTCGCAAGACATCGTTCGCGCTCGACGAGCCCGTGCTACCGCGCCAGGTCCTCCTGCTGCCGGCAAAGGACGACCGAGCCGCAGAACTCTGGGTCCGTAGCGAGCTAGGCACCATGGCCCTGACGCTTGAAGATCCGAGCAGCCCACGTCCTCACGGGAACTGGCGCGCGGCTACCGGCCCGATCCTGCGTCTCTCAGACGGCAGCCTCCTGCTGTCGGGCGGCGAAGGCTCACGTCGGACATGGAGGCTCGCGGACCAGGAGTGATGGTCCATCGTCGCCAATATGGGGGCGCACGCGAGCCACGGTGTCCCACGTGCGCCCCCGCTGCGACGCGCAGTCCACATCTTATGCGTGGTGCGGAGATGCGGATCGCGCTCCGAGCGCACACGGCTCGCTGAGATCGCGGCTGCCTCTCGGATGCGCGGACGTACCGCGTTCCGGAAGACGTATCGGCTCCCTCCTGCCCAGGCCGTGCACTACGACCGCGGACCCTACCACCCCTCCCGCGAGAGCACCGCCGTCCGCTCCTCGCCGAGCAAGGCCACCTCGCCCTCCCCCGACAGCCAGAGCGCGCGGTGCCACGAGCCCGCGGCGCCCGCGCGCGTGCCGGCCAGGGAGCGAGGTGGGTCCGCCGCATGCGGGCTCTCGAGCAGGAAGGCGCCTGCGTCCGCGAAGAGCAGGAGCAGCCCTGGGCGCGAACCGATCAGGCCGATCGGGCGACGCGACGCGGGCGCATCGTCGCCCTTGGGGCGGGCGGGGATGCTTTCGTGCAGCAGCTCCCAGCCGCCGTCGGCGGTGATCGCATAGGTGCGCAATACGGTGGCGAGAAACTCGTTCCTGCGTCTGCCGCCCAGATCGTGGTCGAGCATCACGACGGGCCGGCCGCCCCAATTCGCGGTTGCCAACGGGTCGTGGAGCAAGAGCTCCCGTCGAATCCGAACAGGGCGCTCGGGGTCGGCCAAGTCGTAGACGGTCGCATGCGCCTCACGCAGGTGAACGCTACCGTCGGGCGCGAAGTCGCTTCTGCGCGCGCCGAGCACAACCGCCCACGGCCCGAGCAGCAGCAGGTGCTCGCCACCGCTGCGCGTGTCTTCGTCTTGCCACCGGAGGATGGGGCGCGCGGGATCGAGGATATCGATCACCTGCAGACCGCCCTCGTTCACGGCGTAGAGCAGATCGCCGCGTCGTCGCAGCCCCATCGCCGCCCCGAGCGGAGGCAAGGTATTGACCAGGGTTGGATGTGCCGCAGGACGCTCCGCCGATCCCAGCGCAACCACGTGCGTCCCGGCCTCGCCGGCCGCCACGTAGGCGTGATCCCCAACCACGAGCACGTCGCGCGGCAGCGGATGCGCCGGCGACACGTAGCCATCGCCAGTGAGCGAGAGAGGCATCATCGCGTCGAGTGCGTATCCATCGACCGTGCGGGCCGGAGGCACCATCACGTCGATCGCAGGCCACGCGAGGCGCCGCCATGCGCGGGCAGGCGACGGCGCCCCGGCGGACGCGTCGTCTCGCCAGGTCCACAGACCGTCCGCTCCCGCGACCACCCACCGCCGGTCGGAGTACGGACGGGGGTCGACGCGCTCGGTCGGCGAGCCCGGGGTCGCGCCCTGTTTCGCCGGGTCTTCGTCCGAGCTGGAGTCTTCTTGGCCCTCTTCTCCTCCCCCGGCCGGCCCCCCTCCACCGCCGACGATCCCACCTCCCTCCCCGCCCTCCCCGCGCACGACCAACGCCAGCGCACTCACGCGTGTCGGCGCGACGAGCGCAGGGCGCGGCGGCGTGAGCGCGCCCACGTCGAGCCTCGTGCTCGACAAGCCGGTGCTGGTGTCGAGCCAAAGCACGCGGTCGGCATCGCTCTGCATGGCCAGCAATGTCTCACCAGGGGCTGCTGCGCGGGCCGTCTCGCGCGGTTCCCTCGGGCTGGAGAGGTCGAGTAGCTGCAGCGAGCCGTGATCCCCGTTGGACAGCTCGCCCGACATGAGCAGCTGGTCGCCTGCGACCGCCAGACGGATTCCGTAGCAGCTGGGAGGCTCGGCCCCCGACGATGACGATGACATGACGGCCGCGGGCGACAGCGGGTCGGAGACGTCGAGCGCGAAGAAGCTGCGCTCGATGAAGCAGCCGGCGCCATAGAGGTGCTCGCCGTGGCGTGCGAGCGCGTCCACGCCGCCCGTAGGCTCGTACACGACCCGCACCGTCGGCGCCACCGGGTCGCGTGCGTCCACGACGGTGACCTTGGCGTTCACCGTGCTGTATACGACGCCGGGCATCGCCGAGGGCACCAAAACGCTGGGCCGCTCGACGTCTTTGGACACGCTGCCCGCCCACGTGGGGCGCGCCGGATCCTCCAGATCGATCAGCGCCAGCTCGTCGGCAAGCCCTACGTAGAGCCACTGCGGATCGGCCATGGCGATGTGGGAGAGCTCCGCGCGCAAGGGGAGCACGTGACCGGTCGGGCGCGGGTCGGACGGATCGGCGAGCGAGAAGGGCACGACGTGCAGCATGGGTGTGCCGCCTCCGCCGGAAGCCGTGCCGCTTTCCGGTGCGCCGACGATCGCGTAGAGATGGCCCCTCGCACGCACGAGGTGCCGAATGGCTTTGCCGGGTTGATCGCCGGCGGTGGGCACCGCAACGTGCGTCAGTCCGTGCGCCAGCCCTTCTTCGTCCAAGGCCACAACCGCGAGCCGATCCCCGAGGCCGACGTAGACGCAAGCGCCGCCCTCACTGGTCGCCAAGCCGCCCATCGCGGTGTCCAGGCGCCAGCCCCCCAGGCCCGAAGCGAAGGTGGGCATTCCGTCCGGCCATGGTTCTTCGCGATCTAGGGCCGCACGGCAGGCGTCCTCGCCCGTCCCGGACCCGTCCCCTTCGATCGCAACGCGAACATTCGCTTGCGGGTCCATGTCCGAATCGCCGGGCCCGGCGCGATCATCCCCGCAGCCGGCCGCGAGCGACGGCAGCACGACCAGCACCGATAGCAGCCGCAGCGCGACCCTGGCCGCCCGTGGGCATTCCATCAGCCCGACGCGACCTCTCCCTTGCCATCGACTCCGGGGGCTCCTCCCGCTGCGTTGCCGCCGGCGGTCCCGCCATCTCCGGCGTCGCCACCATCTGCAGCGACGCCGGCGGCATCTGCACGAACGGCGGCCCCATCATCACCCGCCATCGCGCGCCCCGCTGCCTCTTCCGCCTCCAGCCGCTCCAACCGTTCTTCGAGCAGCTCCCGGGCGACGCTGATGAAGTCGTATTGCGTGACAACGCCGACGAGCTGGCCGTCGTCGACCACGGGCAGCACGCCGACCTCGTGGTCGCGCATCAGGCGGATGGCCTCCAGCGAGCGCGTATCGGGCGCGCAGGTGATCAGGTCGCGCTGCATGATGCGCGAGACCGCGATCGGCGCATGATCGGCGCTCATCTCGCCGGACGCGATCAGCTTGAGCAGACCGCGGTAGGAGACCATGCCGACCAGGTTGTGGTTGTCGTCCTCGACGGGAACGTGGCGGATGTTTTCCCAGATCATGAGGTTGGCCACCAGATCGACGGCCTCCTCCTCGCGAACGCTGAAGACGTCGGTGGTCATGTACTGCTCGACGCGCGAAAAGCTCAGCTCCCAACCGCCGCCTTCTTCCAGGTCGGCCAGGCTCCATTCCGACACGGGCTTGTCCTCCTTCTGACGGGCGATGGTCGCCCCGACGAGGGCTGCCATGCGTTCGGCGGTCGAACTCCGCTCGCCCATGGCTTGCAAGCTGGCCAGCTGCCAACTCGCGCCGTTCTGCCCGACCGATACTCGGCGGTCGATGATGCCCAGGTAGCGCTTGATGTCCGCCGCGTCGACGCCGGCCTCGGCCAGGCCCGTCTCTGCGATGGGCAGCAGCACGTCCGCGACGAGCGTGCGCGTCGGATAGCTCTTGCCGTCGATCCACGTCAGGAGGGCGTTCATCCCCTGACGTGCGGCGAGGCGGAAGTTGGTGCGCGCGTGCGAGAAGTCGATGTCGCGCCGAATATCGTCCTGTACATGGGACATGCGGCTGATCAGCCCAAACCAGAAGGCGCAGTTGGCTACTTCGTCGGCCGGGGTCGGTCCGGAAGGCATGACGCGGTTCTCGATGCGCAGGTGCGCAACGCCGTTGGTCTGCCCGTAGCAGGCCCGGTTCCAACGATAGACCGTGCTGTTGTGCAAGGTCAGGGCATGCAGCTTGGGCACATCGCCGCGCTCCAAAGCCTCGAAGGGGTCCTCGTCGTGGATGCCTCCCATCAGCGCCTCGAAGCGCGCGACGTCTTCGCGGTAGAGCTCCATCACGGAGCGATCCACCCAGCGGTTGCCGAACATCACCCGCGCGCTGCGCTCCCGCATATGGTGCGCGCTGCGCCGGGTGTCGATGCTCTGCTGGAACAGCGCAATGCGCGTCTCGGCCCACAGCCGCTTGCCGAAGAGCAAAGGCGAGTTGGCGGCAACGGCCATGACGGGCGCGGTGGCCACCTGCGCGATGTTGTACAGGTTCGGGAATTCCTCGGGCCCCACCTGAAAATGAGCCTGGAAACTCGCGTTGCAGGCCTCCAGCATGACGTTGTCGTGTTGCACGATCAGGTCGTCGATGCCCTTGATGTGAAACTCGTAGGACCCGCCGCGCAAGCGGTCCAATGCCTGCCCGAGCAGCGCGTAGCGCCGTACGGGCGTCATGCTGTCCAGGTCAAGATCGCTCTTGCGCATCGTGGGCAGGCTGCCGACCATCACGGCCTCCATGCCCATCTCGGCCAACGCGACGCGTGCCTTGCCCAACAATTCGTGCAGCTGGGCTTCCATTTGGCTCAGGCAGTTGCCGCCGAAGGTGAGGGGATCGAGGTTGCACTCAAGGTTGAAGCGCCCGAGCTCCGTGGTGAAGTGCGCGTCATCGATGCGCTCCAAGGCCTCCATGCTGCACAAGGCCGGCCGATACTGGCCATCGACGATAAACATCTCCTGCTCCGCGCCCACCCGCCGCACGCCCGTTTCGACCATGCCCTCGTTGATCATGGTCTCCAACGCACGCAGGTCGGTCAGCAGCCTGCGCGTGAAATCGCGCAGCTGATCGCCCTGTAGCTCGTGGCTGACATCCATCGTACCCATGGACGGCTCCTCGCGGCCCGACGCGGGGAGGCGCGCCGATCGCGCGATTCAACCACGCACGGTGAGCGCTGGCAAGGCAGAGGGGCGGAGCGAGGACCCGCGTGCGTGCGGATCTGCGTGGAGGTGCCTGAGGATCACGGGATCTTGCCTGGGAAACCGCCACTTCCTTGCAGGCCCCCGCGTTGAAGTCCTCGCTCGCTTCGGATAGGCTCTCGAATAGCGCACGATCCTGCGCTGCGCGGCCCATCCCGTCCGCCAGAGCCCGAAGCGAGGAAGGCATGTCCGATCTCCTGCCGTCATCCCAGCCCCGGTCCCATTCCCAGTCCCCTCCGGATCCCCAGCCTCCATACGGGGCGAAGGCCCTAGCATCCTCGTGTACGCGGCCTCGACGGTCGACAACACATCTTCGCGCACCTTCGCTAGCGGGTCTGCTCTTCGGCGCATCGTACCGGCCGGACGAGGTCTACGTCTTCGGCCTTGTCGCCCCCAACCGCTTCGACGAGCTCGTTGCTGAGACCGCGCGATGATGCTCGCGCTACGCGCCCTTCGCCGGCGCGACTTCCGACTGCTTTGGACCGGCCAGACGATCTCGCGCATCGGCGACTTTGCCTACGAGATCATCATCGCCTGGTGGGTCCTACTGGAGACGGGCTCGGCGGCCATCATGAGCACCGTCCTGATCGCCAGCTTCCTGCCGATCGCGATCTTCACCGTCGTCGGCGGCGTCTTGGTCGACCGTCAGCCGCGCGCACGCGTGATGGTGGCGGCCGACATGGCGCGTGCCGTGCTGGTGCTGGGGATGGCCTATCTGGCGTGGACGGACCAGTTCAACCTGTGGGCCGTCTACGCCCTCGGGATCACCATTGGATCCATCGACGCCTTCTTTCAGCCGGCGGCCTTCGCCCTGGTTCCCGAGATCGTGCCGGAGAAGGATCTGCCAAGCGCGAACGCGCTCACGAGCATGAGCTTCCAACTCGGTCGCGTAGTCGGCCCTCCCCTGGGCGGCCTCGTGACGATGGTCGGCGGCGTCACCTTCGGCCTGCTGCTCAACGGCCTCTCCTTCCTGATCGGCGGCCTCTTGTTGGCGCCGCTACTGGCCGGCGCTCGGGCGCCGGAGCCGGACGAGGAAGCCGAGGCCGGCTGGTGGCCGGAGACCGTCGCCGGCTTCCGTTTGGTGTGGGACGATCCCGTGCTGCGCCTCGGCACGATCGCCAACACCTTGGGCGCCTCGCTCCTCGTCGGGCCGTTCCTCGTCGCGCTGCCCTTCCTGGCCGCGGAGCGCTTCGGGGAGGACGCACGCGTCTACGGTTTGCTGTTGGCGGTATTCCCGATCGGCTTCCTGCTTGGCAGCCTGTGGGTCGGACGGCAACGGGCCCTGCCGCGCCCCGGATGGCTGCTGTTCGGCGGGACGATCCTCGGCGGCTTGGCCCTGGCCGTCTTCGGCCTACCGGTGCCGCTCGGCGTGCTCCTCGCGGCCGCGCTCGTCAACGGCTTCGCCCTGGAGCTGTCCACCCAGGCTTGGACGATGGTCATGCAAACGCGCGCTCCGGCCGAGCGCATGGGCCGCCTGGCCAGCCTCAACGAGCTGGGCTTCTGGATCCTCACCCCCATCACCCTCGCCGCCGCCGGTTTCATCGCCGACCGCGTCGGGGCAGGCCCGACGTTCGTGCTCGGCGGCATCGCGGCGGCCGTGGTATCCGCAATCGCGCTCGTGCCACGCACGATTCGCACGATGGAGCTGGATCCGGAGTAGGCGCGCGGTCGATACGAGAAACGTCCCGCTCACGCACGATGGCGTGGGCGGGACGTTTGTATTAGCGGTCGACGGTGGTCGCCACATGCCGTGCAGCAACCCGGCCGCCCGCTCAGTCGCCTGCCGCTGCCCCCTGCACCTCCGCGGGCAGCTCCGGCAACCCAAACGTCCGCTGCAGCGGCGCATACAGGTATCCGAACAGATACGTACCGGCCAGCACGCCTGCAAACGCAGCCAGCGCGTAGATCTTGCCCTCCCCGACGTTGACCAGAACGGGGCCGGGGCACATGCCGGTGATCGCCCAACCGGCGCCGAAGAGCGCGCCGCCGACCAGGTTACCGCGGTTCACGGGCTTGCTCGAGAACGAGACGGGATCGCCCGTGATCGTACGGCCCGCGCGGCGGACGAGCCACAGGCCCACGCCGGCGGTAACGACACCGCTGGCGAGGATGCCGTAGAGCTGCAGGTCCTCGAAGAGGAACATCTTCTGGATGTAGTTGAAATCGGCGGCGCCGGAGCGGCTGAGCGTGAAGCCGAAGGCCAGACCGTAGACGACGTACAGGACGTTGCGGACCGTAGGGTTCATGGCGGCGGCTCCTAGAAGATCACGCGGTAGAGAACGTTGGCGGTCACGATGCCAACGACCATGAAGCTCAGCACCGCGCGCAGCGACGCCCACTGCAGCGTGGCCAGGCCGAAGAGGCCGTGCCCGCTGGTGCAGCCGCCGCCGGTGCGCGTGCCAAGGCCGATAAGCACACCGCCGCCGAACATCCAGGCGACCTTCCCCATCGGCCCCCAACCGACCTGCGTGTCGAACAAGCCGAGGTTCCAGGTGGGCGTCCATCCGCCGCCCAGTACCGCGGAGAGCACGCCCGCACCAACGAGCCCAAGCGCGAACCACAGCCGCCAACGACCGCCTACGCGCAGCGAGGAACGGCGGAAGTACGGCAGATCGCTGCCCAACGCGCAGAAGTTGGCGAATGTGGTCGACAAGCCGAGCTGGGTGTTGAGCGTGGCCATGAGCAGCACCGTGATGCCGCCTAGGATCGCGCCCGATAGGGCCCAATGCAGCGGCTGCATATCGTTGAGGATGAGCGGCATCGTACCAAAGGGCAGGTCCATACGTGGGCTCCTGTTGGGGCGAGGGCGTGCGTTCGAATGGCGGCGGTGGGCGCCCACGCGTGACCGTTCTCCGTCACGCGTGGCCTACCTTCCGCATGGGCTTCGTTTCGTTCCGACTCCGTACCGCTCCGGCTCCGTACGGCTCCGGCTCAGCCGCGCTTGAGCTGAATCGGACTGAGCTTGGCGCGTTCCGGGGCGCGTGCGTCGAGGCGCAGCGCGCCGTCGATCATGAGATCCTTCCAGCCATCCGCCACCACGAGCAAGCCGTACGCGGCGCCCTTGGGCAGCTGGTCCGCCAATGTGAATGTGCCGTCGCGACCCGTCTCGCCCATGGCGGCCACCATGCTGCGCTTCTGGTTCTGCACGAACTCAGCCACGCTCACGCCGGGCTTGAGCACGAGCAGCTTCACGCCGGGAATGCCGCGCCCGGTCTGCTCGTCGACCACCGCGCCGAGGATCTGCGTGTCCGTATCCTCCGCGCGCCGGCCGACGTGTACCTTGCCTTCACCGACCACCGTGCCGCCAACGGCCATCACCAAGTGGTACTCGCCGTCGGGCAGCCCCTTCGCCTTGGACAACTTGATGGCCTTGCGGCCCTGCTCGCCGTCATCCCACTTCTCCTGGTTCTCAACGATCTTCTTCCCATCCAGCGCCCACACTTGGGTGAAGGTCGAGCCGTTTTTCATGCCCTCGAACTCAAACGTCGCGAAGATCGACTTCGTCTTGGCCGGCAGCACGTCGGCCGGATCGATCGGACGACCGTCCTTCGTGATCCGCGTGCAGAACAACATCATCGAAAAGGGCGATTCGGCCACCTCGTCCTTGACCGCCCGGCTCGCGCGCCGCTGCGCGACCGCCTGCTTCGCACGCCCCCGCACGGGCTGGCCGACGCCTGCTTCCTTCAGCAAGGGCCTCGCCAGGTTCACAGGGCGAAGGCCGTTGATGAAGCCACCGATCGACATCGGCGTGTCGCGCTGATCGACGCGGCCGTCACGGTTCGTGTCGATGACGGGTCGCGCGTCGACGGGCTGGATGCCCGTACCCGCCGCCGCCTGCGTCGGCACACCCACCAGCCGGCCCAGGTGATCCACGGCGGTGCCGCCGCTGTTGCCGCCGGAGATCGTGGCGTCGGTTTTGATCCACGCCCGCCGCTCGCGCACGCCCTTCTGGTTGTTGAAGCCCGCCACGCTACCGGCGGTGAAGGTCACGGTCTGGCCGCCGATCCCTGGGAAGCCGAAGATCGAAAGACCGTTGCCCAATTCCAGCTCGTCCGAATCGCCAATGTCCAGGTGCGGCAGCTTCAGCCGTCCGACGTTGCCGCCGTCCATGCGGCTCACGATGCGCAGCACGGCCAGATCGAGGTTAGGATCCTGCGCGGCGATCTCTGCCAAGTAGGTCAGCGCCGGCGGCTCGTCGGAACGCTCGATCACCGAGATGGCCAGCGCGTTGGCGGGCGGCGCCGGCATACCCATCGCACGCGGGTTCGCCACGTGACAGTTTGTGAGCACGATCCCCGAGGGGTCGATGATGGTCCCGGACCCGGTCCACGCCACCGACATGTTGCCGAGAAAGCCCTTGCGAAGGGCAACGACCTGGACGACGGCGGGCAGGACCTTGCGTACGACATCGCCGTCGACGCGCGAAGCGGAATGGGACACGGGCATCCTCTCTTTGGGTTCGTACGAGTGCGATTGGTGCGAGTGCAATTGGGGCGCGACGGAGGAGGATCCGGTCACTCGACGTGGACCTGCCGCTCACCGCGGGGTTATCTTAGCCCCTCGCCTAGGTTCCGACCTGTGCTCAAGGTCTCCGACGGATCTCAGTGAATTGTTCGGCCCACCGCATTCGTGGCCCCCACCAACGAGACGATCCCAATGCACCAGACGGCCTCCTTGCAAGACACCGGCGAACGGCTGATCCCCGACCTTGAGCCGAACGAGCTCAACCGCCTCGTCCACGAATCGCGCTACCGCTACGCCCAACGCTACGTGCCTGACAACGGTACGGTGCTCGATTTCGGAAGCGGAAGCGGCTACGGGCTGCGCGCGCTTTCGCGTCACACACAGGGCGCGTGCCTCGGTATCGACAAGCCGGAGGCCGTGGCCTACGCCCGCGAACGCTACGGCGACGACGGTCTGCGCTTCGAGCCCGGCGACCTATGCGACCCCGCATGCCGCCACGGCCGCTTCTCGCTCGTGGTGTCCTTTGACGTGATCGAGCACGTCGAGGACATCGACCAGTATCTGGCCAACATTGCCGCGCAACTCGACCCAGAGACCGGCGTTGCGTTGATCTCAACGCCCTGGTCGAGCCGCAGGGACAACCGCTGGCCGCTTCACAACAAACATCACGTCGAAGAGCTCACCCTCGACGACTTCATCGCGCGGCTAACCCGCCACATGGACATCGAAGATCTGCTGCTCACGCTCGGCGCGTTTGCGGTTCTGCGCCCGAAGGGCACCGTGGCCCGCGAGCAGCCCATGGCGCGGGAGCAATCGCCTGATCCGGAGCACACATTGGATCGGCTCGTCCTTCATACGCCGCTCGGCGTTTTCCGCCAGTTGGAGCGCGACTACGAACGCTGCGCCCGCGCGCTGGAGACCCTTGAACCGCGGCATGAGGCCGAGGAGGCAATCGCAGAGTTGCTCGCGCTACCAGGCTATGCCGCGGGCCACCGCGCAGCGCCTGCCCGCTTCCGACCGCGACGCGGCGGCGCACGTGACACGCGCCTCATCGGCCTAACACAAGACGCGGAGCTCGTCACAGAGATCACCGTTGACGCCGACGTCCTTTGCGGGATCGAGCTGCTGCCCGGCACCTATCAGCGCCTCAACGCGGGCCATGTGGAGATCCACGTCACGCTGCTCGAGCACGTCGACGCCGAAGCGGACGGGCCGAGCGATGCGAACGGGCAGCCCAAACCGCAGCAAGCCGCACCGAGCAGCACCCCGACGCGCTCGGCCACCGTGCCCGCCTTCCTCGCGCTGGACGGGCGCCCGCTCAGCCTTCGATTCGCCCCGATCGCGGAGTGCGCAGGTCGGCGCGTGCGGATCCGCATCCGCGCCACGGGTGCGCCGCCGAACGCCCGTCTCGGGCTATGGTGCGATGAGGACGATCGGCCCCTGTTGCGCCCCATCCATCGGCGGCTGAACTGGCGCGGACAGGGCACGCACATTCAGGACGCGACGTTCGAAGCCCGTGGCATCGAGTTCCCAACCGTGCCCCTGTCGCCGGACGGTAGGCAGCTGTTCGCCCCAGGCATGATTCGGCGGCGCTTCCGTAGCACATGGGCCACCACAGCGCTCCCTCCGGTGGGACGCCGCCCGTGGGACACCGCGGCCCCGCTGCCGATCAAGATTGCCCGCGCCCTACGCCGCTACGGCCTCCGCGCGACGATCGCCGAGATGCGACCATGGCTGGCGGGACGCAAGCGCAAGGGCGAGGAGCCCCCGACGGGATGAACGACGGCCAGGCAGCCACGGACGCGATCATGGGGGCGGGGATGGCACCCGTCACCCGACCTCCCTGCGCCCACTGTGGCGGCGGCGAGGTCGACGTGATCTATGCCGCCGTGGAACGCATCGACTCGCCGGGCTCTCGCGTGGTCGCCTGCCGAGGGTGCGGGCTGGTCTTCCTGTCTCCGCGCCTGGCCTCCATCGAAGGCAGCTTCCTGGAAAACGCAGACTACGCGCGACTCTTTCACATCCCCCTTGCACAGCAGCTTGGGCTGCTGGACGCCTCCGGCGATCCCATCGATGCCGCCATCGACCGCTACTTCGACGGGATGCTCCAGCAGCTGGAGGAGGATCCCGGCGCCCGACGCGTGCTCGATATCGGGTGCGGCCTTGGACTCTTCGTGTATGCGGCGGTCCGACGCGGCTGGGACGCCCGCGGGGTGGATCCGTCCGAACCCCTCGTCCATTTCGGCGCCGGCCGGCTCGGCCTTCCCATCCTCCTCGGCGATGTGCACAGCGCCGACATCCCCGCACAAAGCATGGACGCCGTGCGCCTTTGGGACGTCATCGAGCATCTGCTCGACCCCGTCGCGGTCCTGCGCGAAATCCACCGCATTCTCCGTCCCGGCGGCAGGCTGGTGGTTTCGACGCCCAACTGGAACAGCATGGCCCGCATCGCGCTGCGCGAGCGCTGGGAGATGCTGGTCACGGACCATTTCACCTACTTCACGAAGGACTCCCTCGAAGCCATGTTGGCGAGCTCCGGCTTCCGCGGCGTGCAGAGCGCGGTCGGCGCGCTATGCGATTCCGAACTCGTCGCGATCGAGGAGCAATGGGGCGCCGAATGCGGCCGAATCGCACGCGAGGCGGCTGCGACCGGAGCGTTGGGAAGCACGCTCTACACCACCGCCTTCACCCCGGCACGAACACGGTTCCGAGACGCGCTGCGCTTCCTGCGCTTTCCTCAGTAGCCGCCACCCTCTACGACCACGCGTGTCAGGTCCGCAGCGTCGTCCGGCAATCGTGTACCGTCCGGGCCGAAGGCGGGCAGGCGCGGCGCCCCCTCGCTCCGCTCGTATAAGCCCACCTGCACCAGGTACGGGCGGCCTGGCGCGGCCTCCATCGGCAGCGCCCAGCCGACGTCCGCGATGAGCAGGTCGCCCGCGCGCCAGCTCCGGCTGGGGTAGTCGGCATGGGAGGCGGGCTCGCCGTCGAACGTGGCCAACACGTCTGCTGGGCCGCCTGCTCCGCCGGTCGCGCGCAGGTGGACGAAGAGGGCGAGATCGGCGTCGGGCGCGCGCTCGACGCGCCAGGCCACCCGCGTGGTGCTCCACGTGGGCCCGCGCAGGATGCGCGCCGGCAGGCTGTAGTCGAGGCCGCCCGCGCTCACCGGCCTCAACATGCCCGGCAGGTCCAGGACGATCTCGCCCTCTGCCGACGTCGCCGCGCTCAGGACGCTAAGCCCTACGATGGGCGGATCGCCGAAGACCGCCACGGGCGCGCTGTGCGCGACGAGCGCCGCGCCGTCGTCGCGCCGTGGGTCGGGTGCGATGACCACCGAGCGCTCAAGCTCGGTGCGCACGTCGGGGGCCGTCGGTCCATCGACCACCGGCCCGAGCGCGGCGAGCGGCCATCGCTCGCCCGTAGCGCGATCGTAGACGTGCACGGACAGGCGCGCCGCCACGGGCATCGCGACGCCGCGCGTGGCGTCGGCGGGGCGCCCGGCCGCGACGAAGCGGCGCAGGGCGTCCGGGTCGGCCCGTGACACAAGCCTCGGGCCCCCGACGTCTAGGCCGTCGGTGTCGCCGCCGGTAGCGGCAACGGCCGCTACCAGGTCGGGCCAGTCCACGAAAGGCGTCCCGGGCGGGTCGAGCGTGCGCGCCAAAGCCGGCACGGGCACATGATGACGATCGACGACGATCACGCCCCGCGGCAGGGCGTCAAAGGGGACGGCGCCACGCACGGGATGGGACAGATAGGCCTCGCCGGGCACGATGCGCATCGGCAGACGGACCGCCGCGGCCGGATCGGGCCACGTCTCCGGCGCGTCCTCAGGACCCACCGCCACCGGCTGGTCGAGACGCAGGGCTACGAGCCCCGAGCGTCCGTCCGGCGCCGTCGCGGCCTCGCCGTCGTCGCCCGCCGCCCCTTCCGCCACGCGCCAGTACAGCGTGATCGGCAGCAGTCCGCCCTCCACGACGCGTTCGGGATGCTCCACAGCAAGCAGCTCGACCCGATCGCCGAAGCGCAGGTCGACCCGCTCGGCCGAGGCCGGGATGTCCGCCTCTGCGATCGCCCGCGGGCCGGCGAAGGCGGGCCGCACCACACCCAGCAGCGCGCCGAGCGACAGCGTGGCCACGGACGCGATGAGGGCGCCGGCCAGCGCGCGGTCTCGGGCGAATACCGCGTCCGTTCCAAATGGCCCGACCCCGTCCGAGCCCCCCGGTTCGTGCTCGGCGCGCTGCTGGACGTCGCGCGGCCCCAGCGCGCGCCAGCCGGCGACCAGCGCAATCGCGACCGCACCCCAGGCCGGCATCATCAAGCGCCCGTGGGCGCCCTTCACCAGCAGCAGCCAGCGCAGCAGGGCCACGAACAACAGCGCCCACCACAGCCCCAGCCACGCCAGCCGAGACCAGGGCACGGATAGGCGCGGCGAAGCAGCGGAGGCGATGTGTATGGGCCCGGCATCCCCGTCGCGGGATCGGACCGCGTACCGCACGGTGCGAAGGCCCCGCAGCGCCGCACGCAGCAGGCCCAGCCCCGCCAGGGCCGTCGCGACCGCGATGAGAGCGAAGGCCCACTCCGGCAGCGGCAGCGTGAACCAGCCGAAGATTCCCCAGCTCGAGCGCCACAGCCCTGCCAGCTCGGCGGGCAGGCCGACGAGCCAGCGCGCGAGGTTCAGCTCGCGCCCGACACCCTCGGGCAGCATCGCGCTCAGGCCCGTCAGCGTGCCGTAGAGGCGCACGTTGCGCAGATACCACCAGCCGGAGATCGCCAGCGTGGCGGCGGCGATCGCGCTGCCCACGCGCAGGCCCCAGCGCGCGTCGCGGCGGCGCCGGGCGACCCAAGCAACGGTGGCCAGCGCGAAGGCCAGCACCGTCAGCCCGCTGACCTTGGCCAGCGGCGCGAGCCCGACGACGATCGCGAGGCCCACAATCGTGCCCCGGTCGTCCTCGCCGTCCCACAACCGCGCCAGCAGCCACAGCGCCAGCGCGGCCAAGGCGATGATCGCCGGATCATTCGAGAGCGCGGAGAACGTGGCCAGTACCTGCGGGTTGAACGCGAACAGCGCTGTGGCGGCCAGCGCGAGCCACGGGCGCGCTGCCGCGGAGACAGTAGCGGGGCCAGAAGAGTATCGATGCGAGCGAGGGCCGGAATGGCCGCCGAACACGCGCGCCGCCAACCCCCACGTCGCCGCGACCGCCACGAGACCGAGGACCGTCGACAACCCGCGCGCGAGCCGTACGGCCCATACGTGCGCTGGCCACGGCCAGGCCTCGCCGACGTGTACGAAGCGGTTGTCGTTGCCCACCACTGCGGGAAAGCCCATGGAGTTTTGCGGGTTGACGCGCGAGTCCAGCTCGTCGATGTCCACGCCGGTCGCGTGCAGCAGCGGCGCGGCGAGCGCGTAGTACAGCGGCGGCTGGCTGCCCTCCTGCTCCCACGGCCCGCGGGCGGCGACGTCGATGGTCTGCACCGGCAACCGGCCGGTACGAGCGATGTGCTGTGCCACGAAGAAGTGCGTGGACTCGTCCGGCGCTTCAAACACAGGCGTGACGATGCTCCACGCCGTCGCGAATAGCGCGAAGGCGACGAGGAGCGGGACGAGCACGCGACGCATTGCGGGCGCCGCATGGGTCTTGGTTTGCAGCACGGGACTCCCGGTTTCGAGCGGGTCGGTCGGCCGCCGATGATAGCCCAGCCCGTTGACCCCCGCGCTTCGCTAGGGCAGCATCTCGCGGCTTGGCGGCCGCACCCCGACAACCGGATCCATGATTCGCGCGGTCACCGCCTCCCGCGGCATACCGCCGCGCTCGCCCAAGGACATGCGCCATGCACGACCCACGACTCGACCAACTCGCCGACGTCTTCATCGGCCACTCGACCCGCCTGCAGCCGGGCGAACACGTGCTCATCGAGACCTTCGATACGCCCGAGGCGATGGTGATCGCCCTCGTACGCGCCACGCGCGCCGCGGGCGGCCATCCGCACGTGGCGCTGCGAAGCGGTCGCGTGCTGCGTGCGCTCGAAGAGTCCGCGGCGGCCGATGGGCTCGACGTTTGGGCTGACTACGATCGCTACCGGATGACCAAGATGGACGCCTATATCGCGATCCGCGGTGCCGAGAACGTCAGCGAGCGCGCCGGCGTGCCGGAGGCGCAGATGCAGGAACTCATGCGCCGCTACGGGAAGCCCGTGCACATGGAGCAGCGCGTGAACCACACGAAGTGGGTCGTCACGCGCTGTCCTTCGCCGAGCATGGCGCAGCTGGCCGGCGTGAGCACGGAGGATTTCGAGGACTTCTTCTTCCGCGTGACGACGATGGACTATGCCCGCATGACCGAAGCGGTAGCGCCGCTCAAGGCCCGCATGGAAGCGGCCGATCGCGTCCGCATTCAAGGCCCCGGCGACACGGACCTGCGCTTCTCGATCCGCGACATCCCGGTCATCCCCTGCGTCGGCGAGCGCAACATCCCCGACGGCGAGTGCTTCACCGCCCCCGTGCGCGACAGCGTCAACGGCGTCATGCACTACAACACGCCCACGCTCTTCCACGGCACGACCTTCGAGAACATCCGCTTCGTCTTCGAGCAGGGCCGTATCGTCGAAGCGACGGCCGATCAAGGCGGCGACGCGCTCGCCGGCGTGCTCGACACGGACGAGGGCGCCCGCTACATCGGCGAGTTCTCGCTCGGCTTCAACCCATACATCCTGCAGCCCATGAAGGACATCCTCTTCGACGAGAAGATCGCGGGCAGCCTGCACTTCACGCCGGGCCAGGCCTACGAGGTCGCCGACAACGGCAACCGCTCCGAAGTCCACTGGGACCTCGTGCTCATCCAACGCCCCGAGTTCGGCGGCGGCCGCGTCTGGTTCGACGACGAGCTGATCCGCGAGGACGGGCTGTTCGTGCCGGAGTCGCTGCGGGGGCTGAATCCGGACGTGCTCGGGGCGTAGGTGCAGGCCCCTGGGGCGAGCGCGGGTGCAGGACGTTCGATCGCCACCGTTTCGGCTCTAGTAGTCCAATCAGCCTGAATCGTTCTCGATCAGCCATGCTCGAGAGCCGACAAGCGTTCCCTTACTAAACAAGGCCTGCTCGGCACCCTGACAGTCCAGCACCATTTCCCATCGCCGATCCGTTGTCAGAGCCTCGATTGCCGAGTCGTCACTCAGCCCAAGATAGGCCTGCAGCACCGTGGCCAGTGCCAACTGCGCTGGATACACCGGCGGCCGCCCACGCTGGCTTTCCTTGTAGTACGCTCCCAACTCCCGCTGAAGTGTCTCGTCGAAGATCTCGTGCCGCCACTCTCTAAGGCTCGTCCGTCAACAATCTCACCAATTCGGCCGTCGCTGCATCCGCTGTGCCGGCCTGCTATTCCTTCGTCTCAGCGAACCAGCACAGCGGCGCAGCAACGCCCTCGGTTGGCGACCTTGTTAACGGACGAGCCCTACGGAACGCGAACAGCTTCCCGCGCCTCAAGCTTCGGCTCAGTCGCTCTTCCTCGGGATCAAGATCGATCGGCGGTGACCATATTCCAGGTTGCACTCGAAAGCCTCCTCCCTCTACGGGTCAGACCGCCGAGCACACCACCTACAGCCTCTCCTGTCAATACCGACTACTTGACCGGTTCTCTAGTGGCGGGACAACTGTCGATAGGAACACCATCGCCCTAACGATACAGTGCCATCGGCAGATATACGCGTATCTCTCCGCGGGGGCCGCGAATCTCCGTCTCTGCGATGAACTCGTGCCCGGCGAGGTTCCATGCAACGGCTCGAATCAAGGCGACGTCGGCAAGTGTCCAGCCGGCACGCGCCGGCAGTTCTTGCGGGGATATCAGCCAGCGCCCATCGGCGTTCGTTGTGCCAGCAACTTTGTGGGTGCGACCGTCCAGCGTGTCGAATTCAACTCGGACTGGCCGATTGGCTGCGGCAACGACGACAACTCCTGTCTCCGGACTGTAGTCGAAGCTGATGTCGTCGATGATGATCTCTTCCCGAACGGCGCCGAACTGCACACCGATCTTCATGCCTGGCTGCAGCGTTGCTTCTGCCAGGCCGACTCGGTCTGTCAATACTGCATCGAAGCGACCAAAGGTATCCCCTGTTTCCTCGGCGGTTGCTACTTCGCGCCCGCTTGGATCCACCAGGCGTAATGTCGTGCGTATACCCGGAGATACGTCCCCGGAGATGCGGTTCGAGCGAACGAAGACTTGGAGCCTAGGGCGAATCTTCAGGTGGAATTGTCGATGACCTGTCCCCAGGAAATGACCGAGCAGAAGCCCATTCCCTGGATTAACACGAGGTGCCTCTGCATAGTCAAACCACTCAGATCTGGTGAGTTCAAGCGAGAACGCATCCGTATTTCCACGAAGACATCCGCTTGCAGGCATCTTCAAGTACAACATTGTCCCAATACCTACCCAGCCCGAAATGCGAGTCGAAGGTACATTTCGCTGGGCTGATTGATAATTCCAGGCGGTGTCCAAATCGAATCGAGGTATGGTCATCGTCTCTGTGCCACCGGGAAAAGACACTTCAAGCCGAGACCCGTTTCCCAGAGTGGCCGGCTCCCCAGATGCATGCTGAAGCTCAATCTCGTAGGAGAAGTCCCGTGCTACGAGCGCGTTGCCGCTTGCACCTTCGGCCGGCCCACCAACGACCCGCGCCGACACCTCAGTCCTGGGTTGTCCGTACCCGCAGACTCGGGCGCCTCTTTGTTGGGCATTCGCGATAGGGAAGAGTTTCCAGCGCACGAGTTGCACACCATTGTCCAAGCTCAGAATCGCCCGGAATCGTTGACCAGGTTCCGTGGAAACTGTAGATCCGAGCACTCCAATCCTGTCCAGTTGCACTTCGTATTGCCCTGACTCCGCCACCGTTGCCCGTCGAAATCCAAACGTAGAGGTGCCGCCGCCAATTGTCCGTCTGAACGTATGGACTACGTGAAGATCGACTTCGCCTGGGTGCGGGGCTGCACCCCGTACCGCTCCACGATCCTCATCGACCAGGAGCGTGAATTCGGGAATCTTGACGGATGCGAGAATGGTATCGGAGCCATCCGTCAATTGACGCCGCACCGTCACTCGATCTCCTACACTCAGCATACTACCGCGCAGTCCGGCTCCTAGCTCGATGAAGTACTGTCCAGAGGCTGATGCTTGGCCAGCCCAATGATCGTCTCCCCTATCAACGACAATACTGGCCCCAGGCTCACTGTAGCCATGGACTGCCGAACGATCGATGTCGATCACTACTCCTGGGACGCTGCGGTAGTGGAGTATCCGATGACCGGCTGGATCTTCGTACTCCAACCTGATCTCGTCATTCAGCCGAATATCGTAGACCCCGGAAAAGTCGCGGGCGAATCGCCCCTGAGCATCACCCTCCACAGTGACGGACGTGCGTTGGACAAAGCGCCCACCCTCATTCTTTCGGCCGATGGTAAGTGTGGCCTTGCTTTGCGGGTTCAGTTGTCCATGCACTTCATCCGTCTCGACATTGACCTCGCTGTGCAGCCATGGAATCGCGATCGCA
This sequence comes from Anaerolineae bacterium, assembly GCA_029262755.1. GTDB lineage: Bacteria > Chloroflexota > Anaerolineae > Epilineales > Epilineaceae > JAJCYU01. The sequence goes on along the minus strand of JAJCYU010000383.1, from coordinate 10,749 downwards.
ATACGTTCGCTCGCAACATCAAGCTGTAGTACGTCGCCAGATGTCGCGCGACTGATTTCTCCCGCCCAGTCCCGAAGATTGGTCACCCAGTGACCGACCGGCTCATGATTCCTGGCCCGCATAGAGAACTCTTTGCCGCCGACCACCTTGCCGTCAGAGTCGACAAGCCTAGCGGACAATGGAAGCCCTCGTGGCCCCAACCCTCGAATCTCCCCTGAGTGAAGCTCGATAGTGACTTCCGGTGCGGCCCAGCCCATCGTGAATCGTACGCGATTTGCGGTCCTCACCTCCAAGATGCCGCTGATCGGCCGGCGAAGCTCCCGATCGCCAAATGTGAGTTCAAACTGTCCGATTGGATCGGCGACGGTGTGGTGCGAAGTGTCAACCGTGTCGCTTTCCCCGATACCTGCCCACACAACCGAGGAAGGCAGTGCTTGTCCGCTAAGCCTTTCATTCTCCACATCAACAGTTACACGGATGTCCGGCACCACCACATTCTTTGCGTCCCCGTCCGTTAGGTCGATGGTTACGATATCCCCTGGGAGCAGTAGCAAATCCTGCTCGACCCTCGGGTCGGTCGACACCCACATGGAGAATCGATAGCGGCCATGGTCGTTGGTGCGGACGGAGCCTTCGGCTTTCACGTCCCCTTCCGGACTCCGAACCTCCACGCGGACCGGCACGTCTGCCAGCCCGACGAACCCCAGCACATCCGTGGAATAGAGTCCGATCGAGATACTGTCGATGACGTACAATGCGCGAAAGACGAAGACTCCACCTGTATCGTATGTGATGTCCGCCGCCACCCCCTGTGAAGTGTCAATCCCTGGCAAGCTAGCCCGGTAGGCACCGTCAGCGTCAGTGCGCACTGTGCGTGTGATCGCTACACCATCACCGTCTCGCAACACGAGGTGGAGATCGGATTTCGGCGGCCCAACTCCAGCCAAGGCTCCGCTACGGTCATCGACCGTGATACTGATCTGGGGCGCTTCCGAAGTCGAAACGCTCCGAGTGCCATGTGCGTCCGTGTGTGTCGCGGTGATCTGTGTTCCTGCCCCTAGCGCAAAAGCGCCGTCCGACGTTGCCAGCCAATCCATAGAGTTCCGCGTTTCAGGGACTGCCGTGTTCACGCTTGTAACTTGCCCCAACCTGTTTCGAAGCTCGAGAGCGACTTGTGTGCCGTACGTGGCCTGCCCCTCTATGCGTCCGGAACTCACATCGACGTACACACGCGGTCGAGCGAAGGCAACACGAAACGTATGACGCCCATCCATCTTGATCTCGGCCAGCCCTTGCAGATTCGGCTCCGCTAGAGGCAACCGGATCTCACCTGTGCCCGATTCATTGATCTCGACCTCTCCAAGAAATTCGGTGCGAAACCATGTGCCATTGATGATCCGCTTGAGCGCAACAGATACACCAGTTGGCGCGGTCACCGCGACACTTGCCCCAGCATCTGTCACCGTCGCGTGAAGGCTCGGGATCGAAATAGTCTCTGTGTAGTCGGTGCCTGCAAATACTTGAATTTCATCCCCAGGGGCGATCGAAATCACATTTGCTCCAGCGCTGCCCTCTATCCGTATCGCAACGGCCCCCGATGTACCTGTGCGTCCGGCGCCATTTCCAATACCAAGTCCATCGCGGAACAATTCAACGCCGACCTCCTGCCCAGAGTCTCCCCTCCAGTTGATGCTGTCACCGTAGAGCACGATAGTGGCTTGCGGCCCCAGCTGTGCGGCCGCCAATCTCGGCCAATGCCATGCTGCGACGACTGTAGAGACGATCACTGCAATAAAGGCTGGCCGCCAAGCACTGAACATGGTCACGAACCCCTTCTATGTATGCGAGTTAGAGAGAATTGCCGACGGTCATGATGTCACAAACAGCGCATGCTGTCCGACGGACTCTCGCAGAGAGAGCGCGTCGGACAGCATGCCTCGACAGCCGTTGCGATAGACTTCTGCTGCTCGTGAGTGATCACGTGGTTGGGCAGAGCGACGGTGGAGTGGTTCCATAGACATTTGCCTCCCGCGCTTGAACGAGGAATTTGAAGACCGGCCGCTGATGTAGCTGTAGCGTTGTGACGACCGACAGGATGCGGGCGACGAATCGGGTTCCGGATTCGGAGTCGGTGCCAAAGCACTTCTTGCGCCAGATGACCGCCCGGCGGAGACATCGCTCCGCCAGGTTGTTCGTCGTAGGCATCCCCTCGACTTCCATGAACGTCCACATGCGCTCGTGCGTCTTGAGGAGCTCGGCGCACTCGCGCCGGGTCTTCCTCGCCGGAGCACGTTCCTTGGCGGACACCAGGAGCCGGTAGATGCGACGCCGCTCATCGGTGAGACGATCATCGCGCTCCTGTCGACTGATCTCGCCGTCTTGATGCAGCCGCCAAGTCGTCATTACGCGTTTGGCTCCCGCCACGAGCCGGCAGCCGTACCACTCGCTGCCAAAGCGCTCGGCCATGGCTTGGAAGTCGCGCTTCAGGTGCGCCCAGCAGTAGCCTCGCCGCTCGATCCAGTTGTAGGCACCGTAGCGATCGCTGCCGATGGCGCCGGCGAAGTCCTCCCCGAGCAGGGCCTTGGCCGCTTCCTGACTCCGCCGTCGGTGGATGTTGAAGACCACCACTCGATTTGTGGCCGCGGTCCAGAGCCAGGCGCAGGACTTGTTCTCCCGCCAGCTCGTCTCATCGGGATGCACCACCGCGGCAGAACGTACCCACTCCATCGCCTCCTGCACGGGGTCCGCCACGGCCGCGGCAATCCGCTTCTCCATCGCGATGACGCTGCCGCTGCAGAGGCCAAGGTTGTAGACAATCTCATAGAGTTCCGCGACGTCGCGCTTGCTCAGCAGGAACCGGCCGGTCAGCAGCGAGCTCATTCCGTGCAACCGCGGGCCGAAGCTGCTGTGGCTCACACCATCCGGCAACGCACCAGTCGTGACCCGGCCGCAGGTGGGACGCTTCAGCCGGTGTCGGCGATACTCCGTCACATCGATGCGCGGTTCCGGAATGTCGCTGTCCTGATGCCGCTACGGCCGCGGATCCTCGCCAGCCAAGGGGTAGTCGCAGGCACAGCAGCAGTCAGGCTAGCAGTCGACCACATGGTCAACCTCCTCGACCGGAAGTAGCGGACGACTCCGACCAGGATGTCCGCTGCGACCGCCACGTCGACTCTTCCTCTTGCCTCGACGCTTCGGACGGGACACCTCGAGACCATCCGCAGACGGTGGCAGCGACGAGTTGCAGGAGTTGCGGCCGAGACGCTCCTCGAGCTGCCGAATCCGTGCTTCCAGGCGCCGGATCTCGCCGTCGGCAGCTCGTTTCCCTGCCCGAGTTTCCTTCAGAAACGTGGCTTGGCGCCTGATGGTCGCCCGTTGCCGCGCACTGAGCCCCTCCAGGTCGCGTACACGATCGTAGTGGAGTAGCCCGTGCTCGGTCAGTGGGTGGATCATGGCTCCACGCTACGCTATCCGGACCAGCCTGGCAACTCGATCGTCTGGCCCACCTGAACGCTTGCCCTGAACCTACGGGTTCGGGAGCCACTGCATCCACGCCAGCGACCCGCCGCTCGTCGGCAATAGCGCTGCGATTCCCTCCGCTCTGCGAACCACCGGCGCGGCACATTGGCTCTCTCACTACCCGCACCTCCAAGCTGGTTGAACTACTAACGCATGACCCGCGGCAGGAACGCGCGTGCGGACCATGCCCCGTCCGCCCTTCGCAGCACGAGCAACCCACCGTCACCGTCCGCGACCGTAACCCATGGACCGGCGATAGCACTGGCCAATGCGCTGCCGGGCGTGTCATAGACAGGCAGCGCCTCCGGATGGTTCGGCAACGACAAGTCCAGCCGGTGAAGTCCCGCTGCGCCCTGCGCGAGCCACACGCTGCCGCCGGCAACGTTTAGGCCGACACCGTCCCGGGACAGGCCGTCTCCGCCGGGCATCATGCCCGGCAGCTCAAAGCGTAGCGGCGACGGGGACGCGGGCGGCATATCGATCAGACCGATCGGGCGCAATGTGCCGTCCGGACTGGTCTCCACGACCTGCGCGGCGTTGCCGTTGGCAAACACGGCAATTGCGCCCATGAGTCCGACCTTGGGCGAGATTCGGCCCATGCTCATCTGCAGATCGGTTCCCCTGCGCGGTGGCTGAGGTGCCGAGGGCGTGAGATCCACCGGCATCGCCCCGCCGAGACCACCGCGCGCGTAGGCGACCAGGGCAAGCCCGTTCGCGACGGATATGTCCGTCGCGTCTATGTCGAGGTCGATCTTGCCCACGACCCGAGGCAAGGGCTCGGCATCCATCTCGATCGTCAGCAGCCGTCCTCGGTCCGTCACGACGTAGCCACGCCCGCCGCGCACTACGGCGGCACGCGGCCGGCCGTCGCTGGTGCGCTCGATCGTGCGCACGAGCCTCGTGCCGCCCTGTCCATCCGGCCCTAGCACGTGCACGATCGTCACGGACTCGACGAGCGGTCGCGGAGGCGGAGGCGAACGATCTTCATGCGTCGCTACGAGCGCCCAACGTCCGTCGGACGCGACGGCCAGAGGCGGCTCCGCGGTGTCCGTGCACGCCTGTACGCGCAGCGGCTGGAATGAATCCAGCTTGCACCAGCCCGAGCTGGTGGTCGCGATCAGCCGTTTGCCGCCCTCGATCACCGCAACGTCGAGCACGGTCGGCAGCGGGTCGCGGTACTGGGCGACCAAGGGCGGATGGGCCGTGCCGTCCAGGCGATAGACGAGCAGGCCGCCTGCGCCGCCCGCCACAACGAGATGACCATTTGTGACAGCCAGATCATAGGCTTCAGCGCCGTCCGGCAGCGGATGGCTATCGGAGGACTTCGCGTCGAGCGTCACGGAGTCCGGACGTAGCGCGGTCGAGACGATCTCACCGCTGCCGAGAGCCGCCAGCCATGCCCGCCAAGGCCCGCTCACCCCGCGCTCCAGAGCCCTGGGGCGCAGAAACATCGTGTCGAACAGACCTGTGCCTAAATCGAAGACACCGAGGGTCAAGGCATCGGTTGACATCAGGAGTTGCTCGCCGCGCCCATCAAAAAGCTGGTGGAAGAAGAACGACTGCGGTACAGGGCGGGAGTCGATTGGTCTCGCCAACGCGCCTGTATCGTCGAGTTGGATCCGGTGCAACGGCCCGTGTTTCTCCGCCGCAACGATCCCGACGTCACCTCCGGTTACGCCCACGATCTGTCCATCAAACAGCATCGTCTGCGCTGGGCCAGGGGTCAGCGCGTGCTGCAGGTCGAAGGCGCGCAGGCCCCGCCCGTAGACCACCACGCCCACCCTCCCGTTTGCAGTCCAGGCCATCGAAGGATGTGGTGGCATCGCGGGGGGCAGGCTCGGGCTGCCGTCCGCGTGCCGGCGCGCGATGCCAGGCACAAGACGCGGCCCGATCCTGGGGCGCAATGGGTCCTGCAGATCAACTACGTGAACGTCACCGCCGCGCAGGCCAACCAGGACACGGTCGCCGGCCAACGCGATCTCCTCGACCACCGCGGACATCACCGGCGTGTGCGCCACGAGCTCAAGCCCTCCCTCTGCGAGGCGGAACACCGCGACCCGTGGCCCTAAGCCTGCAACGATCCGGTTTCCGGCCGCATCTACGGCGTAGGTGGCACCGCCCCGCTGCTCGACAAAACGCAGCGTCTCCGGATCAGCGGCGCTTACCCTAGGAACTCCGAAGCTCGTCATCGCAATGGCCGCTACGGCAACGAGGCCGACAACAAGTCCGCGACGTCGAGACTGGGCACCGCGTCGGGCCACGGCGCAGGTGGATAGGGTGGGACGAGTAATGTCATTTCCGGTCAAGCCAGCACCTCGCTTCTTGGCGCGCTCACTGTCGATTACGACGTGCGCACCGTTTCCGGGGGGACGAGCGCTTCTGAACTAGCGTCCCCCCAATGCGTAGGACCGGCCGACCCATGGCAGCAGCACTCTTGGATCACGGTCACCCGCCTCGCCCTCCCCGCCCGTGCTGAACGCCACCGTCACCAGCCCCCCGGCCCCCGCCGCCACGTAGATCCGGCCGTCCTCGCCCACGGCGAAGGCGTTCGCGCCGGCGACGTCCGGCAGGCGCGCGACCTCTCGCGGCAACGAGGGATCGCTGAGGTCGAACACGCTGAGCCCGTTCGGCCAGCCGATGGTGTAGACCCACGGCGGATGGTAGGCCAGCACGAGCGGCTCCGAGCCGATATCGGCGGAAGAGGATAGCCAATGGGGATTGTGGGGATCCGATATATCGGCGACCATCAGGCGGCCGCCCGCGGTCGCCTCAACGGATGCGACGAGGACGTCCCCGGACACGGCCAAGCCCTCTACTTGGGGGCGATCACCGGGCACCTCGAGCGTTGCGAGCAACGCGGGGCCGGCGCGACGGTGGACGTCGACCACGGCGATCCGCCGTCCGACTGCGTTGCGTAGGTACGATCCGGCCACATATGCATACTTGGGACCAAGGGCGATCGTGCCTCCGGCCGTGAACACACCCTCCTCGCCGGCGAGGAATCCCGCAACGGTCGGCGCGGCCGGATCCGCCACGTCCAACACGAGCAGCGGATCGGTCATCGGCGCGAGGAACGCCAGGCCATCGCGCGCGGCGATGGCCTCCGCGAAGAAGCGCGTGGTCCCCGTGCTGATGAAGCGGCCCGTCTCGCGCGGTGCGTCTGGGTCCGAGACGTCCAGCACGTGCACGATGTCCGCGTCGCGGTTCGCCATGATCACGCGGCCGCCATCCAGCGCCATTCCTTTTCCCCGACCGTTCATCAAGTTTCTTCGATCACCCAGCTCGAAGATGAACCCGCGAGTCTGGGGCACTTCACCTCCGACATCGACCACCTGCAACGCGTAGTCCACGCCCAGATAGACCTTGTCTCGTATCGTCGCGACCTGCTTCCACCATCCGGGACCGCCGAGGCGACCTTGCTCGTTCATCACAAGAGGCGCGCTGATGCCATCCCCGCCCGACTCTTCGACGGCGGGACCCCACACCGACAGGCCAAGGTCATGGACGGCCACCAGGCGTCCGTCGCCGAGCACGGCGAAATCGCGCGGCTGGCCGGGACCTTCGCCGTGGCCCCATTGCGCGAGCTCCGTGCCCGCGGAGTTCCGGCCAACGACGTGCACGCTGCCAACGCGGCCGACAGGCGTGTCCCACGTCCAGGTCCCGAGGTATGCCAGGCCCGCTTCGGCGCGCAGGCGATGCACCCGCTTGCCCTTCAGCCGGATCTCCTCAAGCAAGCGGGCCGCCCCAGCGTCCGCACCGGGGTCGAGCCTGGGGTCCGTGCCGGCCAGGTCGTACGCGCGCAGCCACGTAGGTTCGGGCTCTACGCCGGCGCGATCAGCGCGACTACCGGCCGCCACGATCCACAGCAGCCCGCTCTCGTCGTCCACGGCGAGCGCACCGGCTCCCGAAACATCCAGGGAGCCTACGACTCGTGGTGACGCGGGGTCTTCGAGATCAACGACCCAAGGCACACCGCTCGACTGCCCGTCAGCCGAACCGCCAAGCACGTAGAGCAAGCGCCCACCGAACGCGAACGCAAGGTCGCCCTCAAAGCCCGGCACATCGATCGCTGCGATCACGGTCGGCCCATCCTCGGCGGCGAGGTCGACGATCACACCTCCCGCGTCCGTGCCGTCGAGCACGGCGGCGAAGCGGCCCATGACGTCCAGGCTGAGCGCGTTGCGCCCGATGAGCAGCTCCGCCATCACGACCGGTCGCAGCGGATCCGCGAGGTCGAGCACGATGAGCCGCCCGTCGATGGTCGCCACGAGCCGGTCGCCCTCCCGCTCAAGATCGAACACGTTCTCACGCAGGAGCGTCACGAGCGGCGGCGTTTCGAACACGCGGATGGGATCGCCGACCGGCGGCACGCGCAGCACCTCGATGCGCGCCCCCACGCCGACATACACGTGCCGCCCGTCCGCGGCAGCCACGACGGACGAGCGGTAGCCGCCGAGGATGTGCTGAACGCGCAGCCGGGCGGGCGCCTCGTCGCTGATGACGCGGCTTCCGGACTGCGAGACGGGACCCAGCCGGCCTTCCTCGCGCATCACGCGCGTGCCGACCACCGGAGCACGCTCGATCGGACGTGCGCGCTCGAGCGCCGACGTCGTCGCGCGACCATGCCCCGCATCTGCGTCGCGCTCGCTGCGCGAAGGTGGGTAGCCCGATGCGAACGCGACCGCCCCGGCGGTCGTCGCAAGCACGGCGAGCGCGCAGCCCAACGCGACGAGCCGTATGCGGGCTCGCACGGCGCAGGTCACGGTTGTACTGGTTCCGGCGCAAGCGCGAGTCTAGTTCGTCTTCTCACGGCCGCCCCCCGTTATCCGCTGTTGCCCTCAGTTGTCCGCACCTGCTCGTAGCTCCGTTCATGCGGACAGTACGCACATCGCGCATCCTACAGCACCGCGGTGCCCGCAACGAGAGTTCCCGAATCGCGCTGATCGCGCGGATCATCGCGTGGTGCGAGGCGCAGTGTCGAATCGCCCGACCGGAGTCCGCGTGCATCGCAGCACTCCTAGCGTATGACACGACCATGGTCCGCAGAGGGACGCCCGCGGTCCGCGGTCACGTGACCCCACTCGGCCGCGGTAATCCCCGAGCCGTGTATGGGGGGGGTAGCCGGTGCATAGCGATGTCCGGTGCTCCGTCCGGGAACGGGAACTTCTCAGCGCTGCCCACGTGGGCACAGTTCAAAGGCCCGCACGGCCACCGCTACTCCCGTGAGCGGTCCGCGGCGCGGAAGGCTGTGCGACCATGGGTGGCATCGGGTTAGCGACCTAGACCCACGAAGGGTAGCCACGCGCGGCCCACGGTCACGCCATCGGTGCGTTGCAGGACCAACAACCCGCCTTCGCCGTCCGCGACCCAAATCCGATCGCCTGCCACGACCAACCGGCGTGCATCGCCCGGTGTATCGTGGGTGGCGAAGACGCTCGGGAAGTTGGGTACGCTGACATCGACGCCGATCACCCCGGAATCGCCATGAGCCACCCAGGCCGTGCGCCGGCCCGCCAGCGCAACGTCGACCTCGTTGTCGAACAGCTCGCTGCCGGGTACCTCACCGGAACCGCCGATCGTGACCATGCCCCGCGCGATCGGCTGCAAAGACACCGCCGGCGGAAGGTCGACCGCTCCGAGAATCACCGGATCGGCGCCACCGTCGAGACCGATCGTAAAGAGATCGTGGCCGTCGACGAAGACGGCTATCCGGCCGTCGGCATCCACGGCCGGCCGCGGGCGCGCGCGGGGCCGGCCCGCGGAGCGCATCGCCGGTGGGAAGAAGGAGATTGGCAACGCTACACCCTTGTTCGGCTGCCACTCGCGCTGCAACCCATACTCGTACATTCGGATTCCGATTCGGCCATCGTTTTCTGTATAGGTTGCCCACACGCGTTCACCCTGAAGAGCTAAGTCGAAGAGCACAGGATTAAACGCCTGCTTCCCCGTCAGCTCGGGCTGCGGCGCCAGATTCGACTCAAGCACGGCACCCCGCGCGACCGAGACGACCGCCCGATTCCCTTCAACCTCGATGTCGAGCGGCATACCCTCTAGAGGACGCTCAACGGTGCGGAACGGCCGCACGTCACCGGACGCATCGGCATCCAAGAAGGTGAGCTGCGCGAAGTCAAGCGATAGACCCTGGCTTGAGCCTTGTCCGTTTGGCCGAGTGTGCTTCCTGGCCACGGCGAAGCGCGAGCCCCATGAGGCCACCGCGCTCACGGCTTCGCTGGTCGGATGGTGTGCGATCTGACGCAACGAATTGGGCGTGAGCGTGTCCACGACCGACCATCCGCGCAGGCTGGCCAACGCGGCCACCCGTCCGCCCAACGCGACATCGTGAACGTAGCCCAGGCCGTTGTCCATGTGCAGGAACCCGCGCGCCAGCCCGTCGCCAACTTTCCAGCCCAACAGGCCGGCTCCGCCTCCCGCTACAACCAGACGCTCACCATTGCGCACCATATGGTGGCCGAGCGCGTGGGGAGGCAAGGGAACGGGCTCGCGCTCCGTCCAGGCATTGGGGAACATGGATGGGCCAAAGTGGCGAATGAACGGCAACGAGGAATCCGCAATGTACAGTCCCGTCGCGTCGATCACCGCGACGGAATCGCCAGCGTATCGTTGGCTTCCCCGACTGGATAGCGTGTGCACGTCTTCCGCGAGATTCCAAACCCTAAGATGGCCTGAGCCCACAAGGGCGACGTGACCTCCACCCGCCGCAATGAGCCGGTGCCTTGAATCGCCAGCGCCGCTTCCGCTCACCTGATGAACCACCAACCCAGTTGCGCCGCCTGCGGGTTCATAGCTGCGAATCGCGATAGTACAAAGTTCAGTTTGATCCTTGCACTCCCGCGCGCTCCCGACGAATAGCCGTTCCCCGTCGGTCACTACGCCGAGCATGGGACTCTCGAGCGGCTCCGGGCGCAGCAAGCGTGGCCGCGTAGGATCGCTCATATCGATCGCCTGGATCGCACCGGGCCAGGTTCCCACGACAGCCAGACGACCGCCATCGATCACGGCCATGCCACCCCCTTGCGAACGCTCGATGTAACGTCCAGCGTCCGAGAGCCGCGAGAGCAGGCGCGGCGTGCGGGGGTCAGCCAGCCCGAGCACGGCCAGGCCATGACCGCGCAACGCGGCGATCGCGTATCCGTTTCCGACAACCAGCTCGTCCACGATGCCGCCCAGGAACTCGCTACGCGCCATCACCACGGGCGCGCGGCCGTCCTC
>JAJCYU010000382.1 GCA_029262755.1 Anaerolineae bacterium | reverse complement strand
GCGACGGCCACGGCGATCGCCACGAGCACGACGACGCCCACGGCGACCGCCTCCCCGACGCAGACTCCAACGCCCCACCCGCTCTCGATCGACGCGTTGCGCAACACGCCGATCGTCGCCGGCGACATCACGCGTGACCGGGAGCTCGATCGCGGCGCGGGCTACCGGCGGTACATCGCCAGCTATGGGAGCCAAGGGCTGCGCATCCAGGCCCTGTTGACGATTCCCGACGGCGAGGCGCCCGCCGACGCTACCGGCGCTCCCTCGGGCTGGCCGCTGATCGTCTTCAACCACGGCTACATCCCGCCCGCCAGCTATCGCACCGCGGCGCGCTACGTCGCCTATGTCGATGCCTTTGCGCGCAACGGCTACGTCGTGCTGATGTCGGACTACCGCGGACACGGCGAGTCGGAGGGCGAGGCCACCGGCGGCTACGGTAACCAGGGCTACACGGTCGACGTGCTACACGGTCTTGCGTCCGCGCGCGCCCTGCCCGAGGTCGATCCCGAACGCGTGGGGATGTGGGGTCACTCGATGGGCGGCTGGATCAGCCTGCGCTCGATGGTCGTGACGGACACGATCGACGCCGGCGTGCTGTGGGGCGGGGTCGTGGTCAGCTACGAGGACCTGCTCGCCCGCTGGCGGCGCCCTTCCAACTTCACGCGCAGCATCCCCCGCAGCGCCACCCGCTGGCGCGACCAGCTCCTGGAGTCCTTCGGCGACCCCGAAGCGGACGACACGCTGTGGCGCCCGCTCTCCGCCAACCATTACCTCGCCGATGTATCCGGCCCCATCGAGCTCCACCACGGGGAGGCCGACGCGAGCGTGCCCATCTCGTTCTCGGAAACGCTGCACGAGGAGCTACAGGCCATCGGCGCGTCGAGCACGCTCTACGGCTACCCGGGCGACGACCACAACATCAGCGCAAACCTGTCGACCGCGCTGGCGCGTTCGGTCGCGTTCTTCGACGAGCATGTGAAGGAGAAGGGCGCGCAGACCCCGTGACGTGGGCGTCGATCTCGGGCCGGCTATGTGCGGCGATCCATACGCAAGATCGCGAGAAAGAAGTCCGTCTCTTTACACGCTCCTATCAACCCGCCGGTAGGAACCTCACATTAATGATGATCCTTAGCAAACACCCTAAGGAGACACGCCCCATGAAACTCCCGTCCCCACGTATCGTCCCTCCCGCGCTTCCAATCCTCGTCGCGACGCTCGTCCTCGTGATGCGCGGCGCAGCGCCCGTCGGCGCCCAACCCGCGCAAGACGTAGACGGCGCGATCTACCTTCCGATCGCCGTGCAGGATGCGTTGTTGGCAGCGTCCGTCGCGCTTCCGGTCACGCCGGCGCCAGCGGCAACCGACACGCCGGCACCCGTACCGACGTCGACATCCGCGGCGACTCCCACCGAGCCCACCGCAACAACCACGCCCGACCCCGACCCCGACCCCGATCCTAGCGAGCCCTCGCTTGCGGGCTGCGGCGCGGCGCGCTTCCTCGATGTCTCCGCCTACCAGCAGGATCCGGCTTACCCGGATCCCGAACTCGAGGCCACGTGCGAGGAAGACGAGCTTGTCGTGCGCTCCAACGGCATCCCGAACTTCGAGTTCGTGCGCATCACCCCCAACGACCTGGCGGCGCAGGACTACACGTGGCGCATGCCCATTGAGCCGACCCCGCTGGAGGAGCCGGCCGACATCCCGCTGCTCGGCCCCGTGGCGATCGCCGTGAACGGACTGCCGATCTATGGCCCCAACGAGGCGCCCAACATGGGCACCGCGGACCCCGTCCTCGATCAGATCCTCGACTTCTGCCAGGGGCATACCGCTCGGCGCGGCGACTATCACTTTCACGCGCGCCCCGATTGTCTCTTCGAAGACACGGAGGGCGCCGTCTCGCTCGTGCTCGGCTACGCTTTCGACGGCTATCCGATCGTCGCGCCGTGGGCCTGCGTCGAGGGTGACTGCACGCGCACCGTGAAGCTCGAGAGCAGCTGGCAGCGCACGCAAGACCTGCGCAACGCATGGGACGCGCACGAGTATGTCGAGGGCTCGGGTGATCTGGACCGCTGCAATGGCATGGTCGGCCCCGCCGGTGACTACCGCTACGTGGCCACGGACACCTTCCCCTACCTCCTCGGCTGCTACGCCGGCGAAGCTCCTACCAACGGTGGCGGCGGAGGTCCGGGTGGTGGTGGGCCACCAGGACCCCGTCCGTTCGCGGCGTGGCTCGCTCAGCTCCTCCCGTTCATGGACGTTGCGCCGCATAGCACGTGGTAGTTGCTCGTCGACGCGCGGCGCTCGCCACCCCGCGGGCGCCGCGCGCTGCGCGCGACGCACGTTCCACGCGCGGCCACGTCCGGACGCGGAGGCGCCGCCCAATCCGCCGCCGCCGCTCTTCGTTCGCAGCGTTCGTCGCGACCGCCGCGCTCCTCGGGGCATCGACGGCCGTGCTCGGTGCATGCAACGCGGTCCCGAGCGCGCCGAGCACGACGCGGGACACGGCACCCGCTACGCTGCGCTACGACATCGATTGGGACACCGCGGGCGTCGAGCTCGCGACCAAGGGCGGTTGGGGGACGACCACCGCGTCCGGCGTTACGGTACAGGTGGAGCGCGGCTGGCTCGTGGCGCACAGCGCGCAGCTGCTGGCCTGCCCGCACGACCATGCCTCGCGAATCGATGCGGAAACGGTACCGGCGCCCCTCGAAGTACTACGCCGAGCGCTCCGCCCCCGCGTTGCCCACGCCGGCCACCCCGACGACGAGGCCGGCCCCACGATGCATGTCGCCTCACGCGTGCTCGATCTCGCGCGGCCATCCGCGACCCAGCTGGGCC
>JAJCYU010000381.1 GCA_029262755.1 Anaerolineae bacterium | reverse complement strand
AGGAGTGCGCTGCGGCGTGGGATGTGCAGAGTGCGACACGGCAGAAGCTGGCGCAGGTTGCCTGGCCAAAGCCGAGTATCGACTTCGAGGCCGCGTTGCGCGCAGTACCCGAGGACGACGCCAGGGCAACTCGATCCGCCTCGTCCAGCGCGGGTTCGACCGGGCTCAAGAAGGAGCCGCGCTTGCGACCGCTCCGGAGGTTGGAGGTAGGGCTTGCCCTCGGCGCTGTGGCGGGCATCACGCTGGCGCTGGTGCGCGCGTTCGAGACGATGCCGGAGTCGACGGTCGTTCAGCCGCACGAAGACGCGACGGCGACGGTGGCGCCGGCGTTGGCGACGGCAACGACGGAGTCGGATCTCTCAGCAGGCTACCCTGGTCCGTCCAGGATCGATCACATCCGGGTGACTGCAGATGTCACGGGAACGGTGTCGGATGGCTCGACATACATGGGGTTGCGCTTCGAGCCTGCCCAAGTCAGTTTGCCGATCGAAGTCGCCCAACGTCACGGGATCACGGATACGTTGAGGCTTCCTGCCATCGATCTCAATGGCTTGGCGACCCATCGCACGATCGAGGTGCCGATCGACCCGCCGCTTGCCCATTTGTCGTCAGTGATGGCGCACGTGTACGTGCTGCCAAACGACCAATTGCCTCCCCCTGGAACGTGGCTGGTGATTGCAGAGACTTGGGATCTCGAAGACGGCGAGCCCATGCAAGGCACGAGCATTTTGGCCTGGGCGGATGGAACCCCGGGCAAGAGTCACCCGATGGAGCGCGGCCCGGATGAACGACCATGGCTGGCGGCCGAAACGGACGCGGATGGCCGCGCTCTGATCCCAATTTCCTGGCCGGACTTGGTCCAGCAGTTGCCGCCCGAAACGATTGATCCTATGCATGCTGTTGATACGAGCTGGCCGAATGTCAATCTCGCGTTCGAGTTCGTCACCCATACCTTGATCGGCGACTTGATTCGAGCAAACCCTAAGACCGTGACCCTCCCGTTGGGCCAGCCGGGACCGTCGTGGTCACCGGACTCTCCTCCGGCATCGTGGCAGGGCCCGCCTGCAACGCGCGTCACGACCGTCATGACCGAGCAGTCTGATTATCTGCCGAGGGCTCAGGCTCATGTCTCATTCGCGTACTCACCTTCGCTGACAGGAACCTTGCCGGATGGATATGTACTGGTTCCAGGGCCCCGGGCCGAAGAACCCGCTGGATTCATTCTGAATGTGGACGCTGAGCTCGCGAATAGGCTTCGTGAGGCGGAACGAGAAGACGGACGGCTCTCGCGCACCTGGAGCGCCGAGCGGGGGCTTATCTTCCACCTTCCGTTGCCTCTCATCTCGCTCGACGGCCTACGGCACTGGACCCAGCGGGTCGTTCCGGTGCTTCCGCTTCGTGACCTCGGCATTGTGGTGCCACAGGAACACATGGGCATCGACGGCAGGTGGGAAGAGCCTGAAACGGTGACCGTCACGCTCAACATCATCCCGGAAGAGGCAGTAGCCAGCAACGACGAATCGGTCATCCTAGTCGAGGTGCGCGATGCGGCCGGCAGCCCCGCGCCGGACGTACCGGTGGCCATCGTTCTCCAACATGCCGAGGTTCTTTTCCGATCAGACGGCAAGCTGCAAACGTGGCGACCGGAGGCTTCCATGAATCGTCGCGAGTTGGAGCTGTCCACGACACGTACAGACGCCTTTGGTTACGCCATTTGGCGCTTGGGAACGGGCGGAAAGTACTTCGATGGGTCGGACGCTGATGGCAAACCTGTTATGCGCTCGGGAAAGAGCGATCCGGTCTACGATGGGATGATCGCACGGATCCTTGCCCTCAGCGGCTTCGACCGTCTGGAATCGAATGAGCGATTGCGGACGCTCGTCCAGGTCCATGCAGGCTCGGAGCCTCTACCATTCGACCCCCTTGTCTTCGTAGACACCTACAATCCAAGCCACGAGCACGTGTTCGAGTTGGGTTTGAATCACAACACCGTCCGCCTGCAGCTAAAGGCCGATGGAACGGGTGCACAGGCCCCCGCCAACCCGACCGCGGAGGCGGGTGCCACGGCCACCGCGATCGCGGAATCCGGGGATACCGAGTAGCGGTGGCCCGGTCATGCTATGCAGATAGAAGTCGTCCCGACAGAGCATCGCGAGCCAATGGCAAGAGGGCAGCATGGGTGGGGTTCCGTAGGGAGTCTTAACTGGGCGTTGTCGCGCGCAGAGTCGTCGAGATTCGACTGCCCGTCGGGCACGACGACGGAGCTAGCCCGCCCGGCGCGCATGAGGCGCCACCCGTCGCGTGTATGGGGCCCGTGATCGATCGCACCACTGTGATCCAGACGCAAGAACTCGAGGCGTTGTCGCCAGCGTAGTCCGTCCGAATTGGAGTTTCGGGTCAAGAGGGAGCCAACATGCCGTGATTGCGGCCCATTGGCTCCCTCACCCTTTGAAACGGTCTGGGTCGACGACCTGCGCTACGGCTCCAAGGCGCACGCTTTCGTCGCGGCAGCGGGGCGACCAATCGCACCCCCACGCGACCCACGATAGGATCGGTGTCCAGTCTTGTCGCGAATTCGAGTCTCCTGTGCTGAATCGGGCGAATGCGCCCGGGACAAGGGAGGATCGATGTCGACTATCGCAGAGGCTGTGCTCGTGGAAGCCCAACCTGCCCCGCTTGCCAACCATGCCCGCTTCGACACCCTCGTGCGCGACTACGAGCGTGTAGTTTTCCGCTACCTCGTGGGGATGCTGGGCGATGTTCGGGCGGCCGAGGACTGTACGCAGGAGGTGTTCCTGCGTG
>JAJCYU010000380.1 GCA_029262755.1 Anaerolineae bacterium | reverse complement strand
CCGTGGGCGTCGGCGTGCTCGTGGCGGTCGCCGTGGCCGTCGCGGTGGGCGTCGGTGAGGCGCCACCGAGCAAGTCGCGTAGAGGAGGAGCGTCTTCACCGCAGCCGGCCGTCGCAAGCAGGAGGACCAGCGCGAGAGATCGGGTCGCGGCGCGCGCGTGGGGGCTGGGGCTGGGGCGACGGCACAGATGGGGCAGACCGGGCCGGGGACGACCGTTTGACGTCGATTGGCGATCGACGGGGCGCGCGCAACGCGTGGATCGCGCGGCCGAGATCAGGGCGGGCACGGAGCGTGGTCCGCGGGCGGTCTGGCGACGGGACATGGGCTCGCTGCCTTCCGTTGGGGCGGTGGGGGGCGGTAGGGCGAAGAAGAATAGAGCATCCGCGGTCGCGGGGTTCACGCGGATGCGGTGGTCGTGCGGCGCCGCTCGCCGGGAGCACGGTCGACCACAGCGCACGGGGAGGCGCGAGTCACGTATTCGACGTCGCCCAAGAGCGGGCTTAGCTCGTCTGCGCAAGGCCGCGCGGCTCCGCATATCGCCGGCTTTGAGGGCCACGCCCCCCCCGCGCGCTCGAGTGCTTGAGCGCTAGCGTCGAATGAGCAGGGGCAGGACGGCGCGTGACACGACCGCGCCCATCGTGGGCGTCGGGCTGGGGCCGGGGGTTACGGTTGCGGTCGGCGTCGGGGACGGGGTGGGCCCTTCCGGTACGGAGAACTCCACGAGGATCGAGGCGGGCTCGTGCATCAGCCAGTAGTCGCCCGGGCCCAGGTCCGGGCCGTCGAAGCGGCGGAGCCGTTCGTTTTCGCAGCGCAGCACCAACGGCACGAAGGGCGCGTCGAGGACGGGGCCGTTCGCAACCCGTAGGCTCAGGGTCGTCTCGGGCTCGTCGACGAGCGTGTCTTCGCAATGCAGCGGACCGCCGGGCGGAGAGCAACAGGTTTGGCAGGTCGCGGTGAAGGTCAAGGGCACGCCCGCCGGCCACAGGCCGCGAAGGGCGGGGAGCTCACAGTCCTGATAGCGCAGCGTGGCACGGCATTCGATGAAGCAGGTCGCGTGGGCGACGGGTGCGTGCGTCAGGGCGAGCCCGGCGAACGTCGCGAGTACGGCCACGATACGTGCCGACCGCGTGTGTGCGCGGTAGGTGCGCATGCAGCGTCGAACTGCGCGCCGGGCGCGACCACGCCGTAGCCGGGTACGACGTCGTGTCCCCGCGAAGCGAGCGGACAGCGAGCAATCCTGTCGTGCAACATCGAAGCGATCGTCCTGCCGGCGTCCATCAGGTGCGGTCGCCGGAATCCGCTCGCTTCGCGCCACGATGCTAGGAACCGTCCGCCGGTGGCGTTGCGGGTCCGCGATCCATGGTTCCCGCCAGGCGGGCCGCGGCTTCCAACGAGGCGATCCGCGCCTCCGCGCGCTCCAGACGTTGGCTGCCGGCTGCAATGCGGCGCATGGCGCCGCTCGCCGCGGCCAGCGCGACGGCGGCCACGAGACCGGAGAGGGCCGCGATCAAGGCCGCGATGCGCAGCACGCCCGCGAAGACGTCTACCAGCGCCGGGTAGAGACGGCGCTCGAATACACCACGTTCGTCGACGGCCTCCTCTTCCACGATCTCCTCGGCCACGCTCTCATCACCGACCACGTCGTCGCCCAACAGGCCGCGCAAGCGATCCAAGAGCGGGTCGTCGCCGCGCAGGGCTTCGCGCAGCTGGTCGGCGAGGCCGGCACCGCTTGCCGCAAGATCGTCCAAGAAGAACTGGTCGTCGATTTCGCGAATGGTGTCGCGTAC
The DNA here is from genome assembly GCA_029262755.1 of Anaerolineae bacterium. Taxonomy (GTDB): domain Bacteria; phylum Chloroflexota; class Anaerolineae; order Epilineales; family Epilineaceae; genus JAJCYU01. The sequence goes on along the minus strand of JAJCYU010000380.1, from coordinate 27,531 downwards.
GCCGGCCTGCTTGAGGCCGAAGTCGGCGAGGTTCTCATAGGGTTCCGGCACGAAGACCGCGGTCAGCGCCACGGCGGCGAGTCCGAGGAACGCCAGGACGGACACGATCGTGCCCGGCGTGGACATGCGGCCCGTGATTCCGGCGAAGAACGCCAGGACCAAAAGCAGGATCAGGCCGAGGAATAGTAAGGTCGTGAAGGTCACCGGTGGCTCCTAACGGGCGTCGCGCATCGTTAGGGGAAGATAGATCGGACCGTCGCCGCGGTCGAGCGGCGTGAGCGACACCTCGAGCATCCGGTCCCACCGGCCGCCGACAGGGATCGCGAATCGGCGGCTCCAATCCTCGTAATTGTCCGCCGCGATCGTGATCTCCAGACTTGCGGGCAGCGTGGTTTGACAATTGCGGCTGAAGAAGCCGTCCCGCAGCGTAACCATGGGCCCTTCGCACGTCCCTGGGAGCACGGTTACGATGGCCGTCGCCCCCTCGACGTTGCGTCGGGTCACGGCATCGAGAACGCGGCCCCGCACCGTGAACGGCTCGGCTGTCGGCTCCGGCGTCCCAGGCGGGCGGGTTGCGGTCGCCGGCGGTGCGCTCGTCGCGGTGCCCGGACCGTTAGCGCCGAAGATGTCGAGGCGCAGCGGGTTCGGCGCCGACGCGCTGCCCGCATCCTGGCCGCAGCGACCATCCACGCAGCGGCAGCGATCGCCTAGGGCGAGCACGTCGATGGTCACGGCGCCTTCGGCGAGCGCGCGCACCGGCAAGCGACGGCATTGGCGTTCGTCCTCCGGCACGAAGCACGCGCCGACCTCGACGATGCCGGGCGGGTCCGCGATCAACGTAACCGTCATCGGCGCCATGTCGAAGTGGGCGAGCTCGACGAAGGTCGTCTCGCCGACGGAAAGCTGCGTGCGTTCGGCAGAGAGCTCGACACGCGGCGGGGCACAGGACGGGCCCATCTGGCTCGCGATATCGGGCGAGAAGCCCATCGTGGGGCTGCAGATGTCGATGCGGAAGCGAGCGTTTTGGGATTCGAGCTCGTCGAGCGCGAAGACCAGCCAGGATTCGCCGAGACGCTCGAACCCTTGGCCGCAGAACCACGCCACGGCTAGGACGGTCACGGTTTCGACGGCATGGACATCGCCCTTCCAGACATCGACCACATCGAAGCGTACGCGGTAGGCCCAGTCGTCGGCGGCCCCCAGGGCCGTCGCCGAGCGGACTTGGCCGTGGAACACCGCATCGTAGCGCGCCACCGCGGCTTGGTCGGGCATCGGCGCCGGGCAGGCGGGGCACGGCGGGCGGGTCGGTGCGGGGGTCGGCGCCGGCGCCGTGGGGGAAGGCCCTGGGGTCGGCTCGGCGCCGGGTGTGGGCGATGGGATCGCCGCGTCCAACGCCGCGGCCTCGCCCGGTGCGAAGGCGCGGGTGCGGGAGCACAAGTAGGTGCTGAGCAGGCCGCGCGGCTCGGGTGTATCCGTGTCGAGATCGCCGTACACGATCACGTCATCACCGAGTCGGAAGGGGTAGCCGCACGAGGCGCTGTCCCCGCTGGTGTACACCTTGCGTTCCGTCGCGGCCTCGCCCTTCCAGGTCGTGGCAACCGTCAAGGTGGCCTCGATCGTTCGAAATCCGGGTAGCGGCGCCCGGTTGTCCGGCACGCGCTGCAGCTGCGTCACCGTGCCGCGAAAGACGACATCGGCCTCGAACAGGGCCTCGGCAGGCGGTGGCGGAGGCAGACACGAGCACGCACGGACGGGGCCGTTCGGCGAGCTTGCCAGCCCGAGCGCGATGCCCGCGGCGAAGCCGACGACGAGGCGCGATGCAAAGGAACGAGGGCCGAGGTTCATGGTTATCTCCGGCAATCGGGAGTGCAGCCGGACGGGCCGCTACTCCTGGGTAGTTGGTGTATGAGGCCACGGGATGGTTGTGACGGGCCGATCTTGCAGCGGATCGTAGGGTGGATCTGGCGGTAGATTTCGTGACCGATTCTGTGGACGCCGTCCTGCTGATGTGGACGCCGTCCTGCGTTCGGCTCGCTCCGCGACGCGTCACGATAGCGCGGAAGGGCGTGCTCGCGCACGAAGGGTCGCCTCAACACATTGCATACAGCGGGTCGCCCGCACACGTTGGAATACGTCGGCGCCGCCGCGAGCGTGACCGAGGCGCTACCGCCGGCGCGGCCCGGCGCGGGGGTCGCCGCGTCTCGGTACTGCGGGGATCGAGGCGACCGGCTCGGCTCAGGTGCTTCCCGTTGCGCGACGCCGCGTGTGTTCTTCCAGCGCGCCGAGCCCCGCGTTGACCGTAAGCGAGAGCGCCGCCACAGCCACGGTTCCCGCGAAGATCTTGCCGTGATGGTTCGTCGCGACGCCGGTGAAGAGCAGCTCGCCGAGCCCGCCGGCGTCGATGTAGGCCGCGATCGTTGCGATGGCCAACACGGAGACCGTTGCTACACGCGCACCGGCGAGCATGACGGGCGCGGCAAGCGGCAGCTCCACACGCCACAGCCGCTGCCACGGCCCCATCCCCATCCCGCGCGCCGCCTCGCACACCGCGGGATCCACCCCGCGCAGCCCCGTGACCACGGCACGCACGAGGATGACCTGGGCGTAGGCGACCAGGGCGAAGACCGCGTTGTCCATCCCCAAGCCGAGCCAGGGAAACAACAACACGAACATCGCCAGGCTCGGCACGGTGTACACGATACCGAGGCCGCCCAGGATCGGCAGGTCGAAACGCGGGCGACGCGCCACGAGCAGCCCGATGGGCACCGCGAGCGCCACGGCGATCGTAAGCGCGATGAGCGAGAGGCGCACGTGCTCGCCGGTGAGGGCGAGCACCTGATCCGGATGATCGAACAGCCATCGCCAGACGGGCGGACGGGTCGGCGGCATGGAGCGGGCTAGACCATCGCCGTTGTATCGGACGACCGACGGGAGCGTTGCACCGCCCCGCGAAGATCGTCCAGCGAGAGATGTACGTCGGACCCCGCGACCGGCAGCGCGCCGGCGTGGGACTCGAGCAGCCGCGAGAGCGCGACGCCGAGATCGGTCGTGGTATGGAGGACGTCGGGTGCTGGGTCGAGGATTGCATCGGCGACGGCGTCGGGTGTTGCACCGGGATTCGCACCACCTGACGCGCGGGGCGCATCTGAGGAAGCACCGGTTGACGAGGCCGCGGGCGCATCGACGGCGGGTGTGCAACCCGCCGTCTCCGCCGCGGATCGGCCCACGGACGTCGCTCGCGCGCTCGTTGCCGCCAGCGCGTCGGCGACGGACATCAGCCGCAGCCGGCGCATCGTGTCGCGCGCGCCGACAAGGTCGGCGACGAACGCGTCCGCGGGCTGCGAGAGCAGCGCCAGGGGGCGCGCGACCTGCACGAGTCGGCCGTCGCGCATCACCGCGATCCGATCTGCGAGGAGGAGGGCTTCGTCGACGTCGTGCGTGACGAAGAGGATGGTCTTCTGCAGACGCGTTTGAATGGAGACGAGTGCCGACTGCAAGCGGCCGCGCGCGATCGCATCCAGCGCGCCGAAGGGTTCGTCCATCAACAGATAACCCGGATCGGCGGCGAGGGCGCGTGCGATGCCGACGCGTTGGGCTTCGCCGCCCGAGAGCTGCTTCGGCCAACGCGCGCCGTACTCGAAGGGTAGGCCGACCAGATCGAGTAGCTCGGCCACGCGCGCGGAGACGCGGGCCACCGGCCAACCGAGGAGGCGCGGCACGACGGCGATGTTCTCGGCCACCCGCATGTGGGGGAAGAGCCCTGTGGCCTGAATCGCGTACCCGATCCGGCGGCGCAAGTACGTGGTCGGCACGTCGCGCACGTCCTCGTCACGCAGCAGGACGCGTCCGCCGGTCGGCTCCACGAGGCGGTTGACCGTCTTCAAGAGGGTCGTCTTGCCGCAGCCGGATGGCCCGAGGAGCACGAGAAGCTCTCCCGCGCTCGCCTCGAGCGTTACCTGATCGACGGCTGGACGGGGCGTGGTTTCGCCCGGCAGCAGCGGCTCATCCTCGTAAGCGACCGTGACCGCGTCGAAACGAACCGAGCCCACTTCCTCTACGGGGACACCTCGAGTAGATCATGCTCGGCCAGGTGGGCGCGCGCGACGTCGATCGGCTCCTCGCCCTCGCCGTCCACGGCCCAGTTCAGCGCCTGCATGACCGCGTTGGTCAACGTCGGCTGGATCTGGTTGAGCACCGCGGCCACCCGCGGCTCGGCGGCCAACATGTCGGCCCGCACCACCGGCGCGGCCTGATACGGCGTGAAGAAGGCCTGGTCGTCTTCGAGCAGCACCAGGTCGTAGCCGCTGATCTGGCCGTCCGTGCCGAAGGCCAGCACCACGTCCACATCGCCTTCGAGCAAGGCCGGGTAGCGTAGGCCGCTGTCAAGCTGCCGGTTCTCCTTGAAGATAAAGCCGCCGTAGGCACCGCGTAGGCCCGGCATCCCATCCTCGCGCTCGAAGAACTCGGGCGGACCGCCGATGACCAGCTGCGACGCGATCTCCGAGAGCTCGCTGTAGGTCGTGAAGCCGTGCTCCGCGGAGACCTCCGCGGTGGTTGCCAGGGCCTGCGGGTTGTTGAACGGCGCGGGGTCCAACCACGTCAGGTCGAACTGGCTCGCGTAGCCATCGCGCACGGCCGCGTAGACCGCGTCCCGATCCTGGATCGGATCCGCCTTGAGCACCGTGAGCAGGCCCGTGCTCGTGTACTCCGGATAGAGGTCGATGTCACCGTCCAAGAGGGCCTCGTGCGCGATCGGCGTGCCGCCGAGGTTGAACTTGCGCTCGACGGTCATGCCGGCCGCTTCCAAGGCCAGTGCGTACATCTCGCCGAGGATGAAGGCCTCGGTGAAGTTCTTCGAGCCGACGATGATGGGGTCGGAAGCATCGTGGCCGACGTTGGAGTTTTCGTCGGCGTCCACGGCGGCGTCCACGGCGGCGTCTGCATCGCCCGCCGCGTCATCGCCGTCCCCCGCCATCCCTTCCTCGAAAATCGTGGACGCGTCATCGACAGCACCGGCGTCCTCCGCGGGCGCGTCGGCCGCGGGGCCGCAGGCAACCAGCGCCGTGCACAGCAACAGGCCGGCCATCATGCGTAGGATCGCGGGAATGCCGTGCCGGACGTCGGGCCGGAGGGGGGAATTCAGGCTGGCTTGGGGGGCGGGGACCATGGGGTCGCTCCTGTGGGTTTGCGAAGGGGCCGCCATGGGTCTTCGCGAAGAGGGAAGTGGGGACGAGGAAGTGCAGCTATCGGTCGGGAAGTCAGTCGGGAGGATATAGGGTCGATCAACCGCGACCGCAGCGGATCAAGCGCGCCAACGGGCGAGGCGTCGATCCAAGAGCCCGAAGGACGATTCGGAGAGGATTGCCAGACCGGCAACCGGCACGGCGCCTACGAGCATGATCTCCGGTCGGTTCATTTGAAAGCCCAGGGTGATGAAGTCACCGAGACCGCCTGCGCCGATAAACGCCGCCAGCGTGGCGCTGGCGATGACCTCGACGCTCGCGGTGCGCACCCCGCTGGCCAGGACGGGCGCGGCCAAGGGCAGCTCGACGCGGCGTAGCACCTGCATGGGGGACATGCCCATGCCCTGTGCGGCGCCGATGACTTGGGCGTCGATCCCGCGCAGACCCGCCACCGTCGCAAGCAGCACGGGCGGGGCGGCCAACACGGTGAGCGCGAGCAGGGCCGGGCCGAAGCCGATCCCCAAGAACGGAACCGCGACGAAGAGGATCGCGAGGCTGGGCACGACTCGCAGCGCCGCCGCCAGCGCCACGAGCCGCTCGGCGAGCGCGTAGCGGCGCGCGGCGAGCAGGCCGAGCGGCACGCCGAGAAGGAGGGCGATCGCGAGGGCCGCGCCGGCCAACGTCAGGTGACGGCCAAGCGCCGCGAGTACGTCTCCGGGCCGCCCGCCGGCAAAGCGAAGCGCCGCGGCGAGGGGCTCGAGCACATCGCCGAAGCTCATCGCGCGGTGAGAACGCGATCGATCAGCAGGCCGAGCTCGTCGTTGCCGACCGCTCCTTCGAGGCGGATGTTGAGGAATCCGGACGCGTCGAACAAGAAGGTCCACGGCTCGCTGGGTAGTTCCCATGCTTTGGCTGCGGCCGACATTTCGCTCGGATTGTCCAGGTCGCGGGACTCGACGTGCACGACGTTGATGCGGTCCCCGTAGCGGGAGGCGATCGCGCGGATCTCGTTCATGGCAGCGCGGCACGCGTCATCGCTGCAGTGTGCGGGCGAGCCGAAGTGCACGACGGAGACCTTACCCTGCCCGATGGCGTCGTTCACGCTCAGATCGTAGAGGGATTCGAGCGGGCTGTTATCGGTGCTCAGCTGCTCGAGGGAAAGGCCGTCCGCCAGGGAAGGCGTGTCCACCTCGGGTGCTGCCGCGCCGTACATCGGCATGCCGTCGCGCCCGGTGACGATGAGGCGCGCGTTCGCGGTACCCGTGCGTCCATCGCCCGTGCGCGTGTTCACGTCCATGAGCCAGCTGCCCGAGCTGTCGAACTCCGTGTAGGCCACCCAAACACCGCCGCCCGGCATGTTCGGGCCGAAGTACAACGCCTGCCCGCTGGCCACGCGTTGCGTAAGGCCGCTCTGCAAGACGCGATAGAAGATCACATCGACCGTGCCCTCGCGCACCGGCTGGCCCGCGTCGTCCTCCATCCGGAACGCGACACGCTCGAAGCCGATGCCGAGCTTGGTGTTGATCGACTCCACGGTCCACTCGCTGGCACCCACCGGCGCGGTGGCCCGCGCGCCAGGGTCCATGGTCGGCACCGGCGGCGTGACCGTGGGCGGATCCGCGTTGCAGCCCGACGTGAGCGCGAGCAGTGCGGCGAGACCGAGCGCTCCCGGCAAGCCGCGAATGGCCGCAAGGTGCTGCGAGACGGCGGGAAGGCGGGTGGCGCTACCGTTGATGTTCGACATTCCAGGGCTCCCTGGGGCTCGACGGCCCGGGCGGATCGGCCCGCTACGATAAGACCTCGCCTGGGGGAAGGTCAACCGCTATGCCCTTACCCTGCGGTCGATTCCGCAGTCACTTCACGACCGCGACGGGGGCCGAACGCGATTGCGTCCGACCCCCGCTGCCACAGTTCGTTGCCTGTTTCCCTTACGCCTTGTCGGCGCACGAGAGCTTGATCCGGCCTTGCTACTTGCCGGGCCCAGCCTGCGCTAGCCGTCGTCCCCTTCCCCGCCTTCCGGCGTGGCCGTGGGTGTCACGGTCGCCGTGGCCGTGGATTCCGCATCCGCGTCGCCGGGGAGGGCGGCATCTTCGTCGGCGTCCGCGTCCGGATCGACAGCATCCGGGTCGGCCGCGTCTGCATCCTCCTCCTCGGCGTCCGCGTCCGCGTCCGCGTCCTCTTCACCGGTCTCCGCTGCATCACCGGTGTCAGATCCGTCGTCGTCCGCATCGGCATCGGCATCCGCATCTGCGTCTGCATCTGCATCTGCTTCCTCGGATTCCTCAGGCGTCGCGCTGGCCTCGGGCGTCGCGGTCGGGGCATCGGGCGGCGCGCTTAGCCACTCCTGCAGCCGCTCCAGGTCGAAGGCGCTCACCGTATGGATTGCGCCGTCCGCGCCTTCGCGTACGTAGCGGTCGCTGCTGCTGGTCGGCACGGGGTCGCCCACGAAGAGCACGCGCTCCGTGTCGCTCACGGTGAAGGTCACCGTAAGCCACGGGCTCGCGAAGCCGTAGTCGTCAGGGTCGCGGTCTGCCGGCAAGACGCGCAGCACGCTCGGATCGGCGGCGCCGGCGATCGTGCTGTTCACCGAATCGCTCGCCGGACGACCATCGACGAACCAGTCGTCGGCGTCATCGCGGGTCAGCTCGTACGAGAGCCCGTCACCGCTGACCGAAACGGCCGATACGGCGCTCGCGTCGAAATCGAAGAGGGCACCTGCTTCCGGCGTGGGTGCATCGGGGCCGACCTGCTTGGGATCGCTGTCGCGCAAGGTCCAGGCGAAGATGCCCAGAGCAGCAAACACGACGAGCCAGATGGCGGTATTACGAAGGTTCATGGCCTACCTCCGGCTCCAGAAGACGTAGAAGCCGAGTCCGGCGACTACAGCGGGCATCAGCAGGGCGGTGGAGAGGATGAGCAGCCACGGATTCTGCGGCGCCTCGAGCGGGCGCTCGTCCTGCGCCACGGCCGGGATGCCGATCAACGCCTCATCCTGGGTCAACCAGTTGATGCTGTTGAGAACGAGCAGCGGATTGTAGGGCCACTGGAAGCGCTCGATGAAGGCATCGCTCGCCATCTCGGCGCCGGAGATTACGACGATGCGGCCGTAGGAACTCGCGCCACCGCCCTCTCCCTCGACTGCATCCGCACCCTCGATGGCCACGGCGAGCGAGAGCGGCCCGACGGCTTCGTCGGGATCTTTCGATGGTTGGGCATCGGGTGCCAAGGTGGCGAGTCCGGTCTCGCCCCAAGCCTCCTCGCTCGTCTGCAGCAAGGGCGTGGCGGACACGGACTCGAGCAGGCTATCGCCCACATCGAGCGACGCCGCATTGAAGAAGATCAGGTTGAGCCCCTCTTGCTCGAGGTCGCGTGTGATCTCGTGGAAGAGGTAGCCGTCCTCTGCGATGACAGGCAGGTTGGCGACACCTTGGTAGCTACGCAGTGGATCCAACACGTCGTCGTCGCGGACGCGCACGCCGCTGGGAGCCAACAGTGCGTCGAACCGCGCTTCGCCCTGGCCGTCGAGCAGCAACAACACCGCGCCGCCACCCTCTACATAGGTCTGCAATGCTTGCAGTTCGGCGTCCGTGTATGAGCGTTGCGCACCCGCGACCACGAGTACATCGGCATCCAAGGTCTCGGTGACGGTGCTCAGGTTCACCGGCTCGATCTGGTAGCTCAGTCGTTCGAGTTGCTGTGCGACGGCCGAGAGGGAACGGCCTTCACTATCGGGATCCGTGCCCATCTCCCCGTGACCGATCACGAATCCGACAACGCTCGGCTCGGTGCGTGTCAGCTTGACGAGCGCCTCGGTGATCGCCTGCTCATCGAAGCTATAGACGACCTCATTGCGGTAGTCTTGGCTCGCTTCGGGCTCACCGGTCTCTGGATTGATCGCGGGCGGGTTCATTTCGGCAAGAAGGCCACGCCTCGGTGGCGGATCCCCGGTTCGTTGCTGGATGGCGAGCAGCTGCAGTCGATCGAGGTCGGGATCGACCATGTCGAAGGAGATGTTGCCCGCCTCACCCGTGTACTGCTCCACCAGCGGGACGAGATCGGTCGCCTCACTGCTGCCGTTGGTCACGATCGCTGTGAGCCGAATGTCGTCGCCCCGGTCGGACAGATCGTCGAGGATCTGGCGGGTCTGGTTCGAGATCGAGAAGCGCTGGCCTTCCGTCACGTCCAGGCGTGCGTAGCGCAGCGTGCCGAGGTAGTTGATCACGCCGACAACACCGAGCACCGCGATCGTGAGCAAGACAGCGTTGCCGCCGAAGCGGGCTTGTCGCGCGCCGAGCATGTCACGGAAGACGTCCGGCTGGAGAAAGGGCCAGGCCAGGATCATGGCGCCGCCGGCCGCCTGTAGCGCCGTCGGCAGCCACGTCATGCCGTCGACAGGGGGAATAAGGAACGAACCTACGGCCAGGATTAGGCCGAAGACGGCCAGGTAGGGCGCGATCGCACCGATTCGCTCGCGCATTATCGCCACCTCCGTGACTCGAGAATTCGTGTAGCCAGGAAGAGCGAGCCCACGACCACAGAGACCATGTACAACACGTCCCGCGAATCGATGAGGCCCTGCCCGAAGTTGAAGTAGTGGTCCGACAAGCCCATATAGGCCAGCGTTGCGCCAACCGCGCTTTCGCTTCCGAGGAGGTCCTTACCGAGCGGTAGGAACCATAAGATCAGCACGGTCATCACCGCGAGGAAGCCGGCCACGACCTGGTTCTGCGTCATCGAAGACGTCAGCACCCCGATGGCCAACAGGGCGGCGCCCAGCAACAAGAGGCCGAGGTAGCTCGCGGCCAGCGGGCCAAGATCCATGCCCTCCGTGGCCAGGCGCAGCATTACCGCGACGTGGAACAAGGTAAGCGCGACGATGACGCTGAGCATGACGAAGGCGCCGAGCCACTTGCCCCAAACGACCTGCCAATCGTCGATCGGCGAGGTCATCAGCAACTCGAGCGTGCCCGAGCGCTGCTCTTCGCTCAATAGCCGCATCGACATCAGCGGCGCCACGAACAGCAGTACCGTGCCGTAAAGCCCGAGCAGCGGCAGCATGTCGGCCTGCGCACCGGGTCGGGTGATGATGATCGAAAATACGAAGCCGCTGAACACCATGAAGGCCGTGGCCAACACCCAGAAGACCGGGGAGCCGAAAAAGGCCCCGATCTCGCGGCGGGTGATCGTGAGCAAGTTACTCATCGAGCTCCCCCTCCTCCTCGTACTCGTCCTCGTTACCGTCTGCGTCTTCGAACTCGTCTGCATCGTCGAAGGCCGCGGCGGGGTCTCGTTCCAGATCCTCGCGGGTGAGTTCTAGGAAGACGTCTTCCAAGCTCATCCCTTGTGGTGTGAGCTCGAGTATGTGCCAGTCGTTCTGCACGACCGCACGCGCGATCTCGGCACGGGGATCGGCTCCTGTTTCGAGCTCGATCGTGTAGGCTCCACCGCCCTCGTCGCGGACGCCCTTCACACCGGCCACGCCATCGATCACGCTCGCGACGCCGTTGGCGCCTTGCCCGAGCGAGAGGCGCACGCGCTGCCCACCGGGTAGTTGCGACGTCAGCTTGCCCGGCGCGTCCTCCGCCACGATCTGTCCGCGATGGATGATCAATACACGATCGCAGACCTGTTGGGCTTCGGGCAGGATGTGGGTCGACAGGATGACCGTGTGGTCGCCGCGCAGCTCTTGGATGAGCGCGCGCACCTCGCGGATCTGCCGCGGATCGAGACCGATCGTCGGCTCGTCGAGGATGATCACGGGCGGATCGTGCAACACCGCCTGCGCGATACCCACCCGCTGGCGGAGGCCCTTCGACAGGCGCCCGATTTGCTGGTGGGCTCGATCGTTCAGGTCGACGCGCTCCATGGCCCGCTCGATCGCGTTGTCGCGGTCAGCGACACCACGCAGTCGGGCCATGAATTCCAGGTAGCTCCAAACCGTCATCTCGGGATAGAGCGGGGTGGATTCGGGTAGGTATCCGACGTTGCGTCGCGCGGCCATGGAGTCCTCGACCACATCGTGTCCCGCGATCGAAGCGCGACCGCTCGTCGGCGGCAGATAGCCGGTGAGGATACGCATCGTGGTGGTCTTGCCGGCGCCATTCGGCCCTAGGAAGCCTACGATCTCGCCACGGTGAGCGCGGAACGAGACATCCTGTAGCGCGGGCGCCGGACCATAGAGGCGAGTGAGCTGATCGACTTCGATCATCACCTCGCCCTGGTCCCGTGTTGTCATGCTGGCACCTCCTGCTGTTGCAACAAGGGACCCCGGTCCAAGACCGGGGCGGGGTCGACGCGACATTATAAGAAGGGGTGCGCGTCGCGCAATCACTGCGTGAATCGCGTTTGCGCGATTTTGCTTAAAGTTTTGGACGGGTTTTGGCGCTCCCAACCGAGTCTGCGCGACCTACGACATGGAGGGGGTTGAATCCCGTCTCGACCGCTACATATTGTATAGAACACGTGTTCGATACTATTGGCAAAAACAGGCCTCTTGCCGCCCTCTTAGCGCCCGATTAGAATCGCCTCGTCGCTGCCACAACCGGGGTTTGGATGGGCGCCTCGGGGGAGACTCACCGAAGATCTGGGTCTCCGCCCGACCTACGTGAACGATGGGCTCTTTCGTGCCGGAAGAGAGCTCCACAAGGGGATCGCCCGCTGGCTCATGCCTTGGCCGCGTGCCCTGCAGCACTGTCTCCGCCCGCACCATCCTTCAACCGAGAATGTCGAGGAACGGCCGATGGCCTTGCCGCGGTTCGCCGTCCCACTGTTTGGGAGCGCGCCGCTGGTTGTGTCTTGTTGCGCCAATTTTTTCGAACCCTTCTCGGGTGCACGTAGCAAAATCGAGGCACCATGAGCCAGACCATCACGGCAACGAACCTGTGGCAGACGGCCCTCGACGATCTTCGCCAGCAGTTGACCCGCGCAACCTACGACGCCTGGCTTGAGCCGACGCACGCGCTGACCCTCGATGAAGACACGTTGATCGTGTCGGTCCCCAGCGATAGGGCGCGTGATTGGCTGGTCAGCCGGCTGGGCGATGCGCTCAACAAGGCGCTGGCCGCCGTGTTCGGCGCGCCCGTACGCTGCGTATTCCTGGTGCAAGAGCTGGCAGCCGCCCCTCCCCCACCCGCGATCATGAACCCAACGTACACCAACACGGGCGACCGTGGAGCCTCCGGCAACGAAGCCGGCGCGAAAAAAACCGCGAAGAACGCGGGGCGCGGAGGCTTCCAGCAGCAGAGCCTGCCGAGCGCACCGCCGCAGCGCTTCGGCGTGCCGGGCGGCCCGGCGATCAACCCACGCTATACATTCGACACCTTCGTCGTGGGCGGCGGGAACCGACTCGCCCACGCGGCCGCACAGGCGGTGGCCGAGTTTCCGGCGCAGCGCTACAACCCACTGTTCATTTACGGCGGCGTCGGGCTCGGCAAGACGCACTTGCTCCACGCGATCGGCCACGCGGCCGTTTCACGCGGGCTCAGCGTGCTCGCGCTCTCGTCGGAGAAATTCACCAACGACCTGATCAACGCCATCCGAACCCAGAGCACCGAGGAGTTTCGGGGCGTCTATCGTGCGGCGGACATGCTGCTGATCGACGACATCCACTTTATCGCGGGCAAGGAGAGCACCCAGGAGGAGTTCTTCCACACCTTCAACGCGATCCACGGAGCGGATGGCCAAATCGTTTTGACCAGCGATCGCCCGCCCCAATCGATCTCGACACTGGAGGACCGGTTGCGCTCGCGCTTCCAATGGGGCCTGCAGGTCGACGTCGAGCCCCCCGACCTAGAGACCCGCATCGCGATCTTGCGCGCCAAGAACGAGCGGCAGGGCGGCCGCGTGTCGGACACCGTGCTCGAGCTCGTCGCGCAGGCGGTGCAACAGAACGTCCGCGAGTTGGAAGGCGCGCTCAACCGCGTCATCGCCTATGCGCACTCCCACTCGCTGCCGATGAACGTCGAGACCGCCGAACGCGCGTTGTCCGACCTCATGCTCCGCCGCGAGCCGCCGACCCTCGATCGGATCATCAGCGCCGTCGCGACGTACTACGACGTGTCCGAGGAGGAGCTACGCGGCCGCGGCCGTGCGGCACGGATCTCGGAGCCGCGCCAGGTCGTGATGTTCCTGATGCGCGAGGAGACCGACTCCAGCTATCCGGTGATCGGCAACGCGCTCGGCAACCGCGATCACACGACGATCCTGCACGGCAACGAAAAGATCAGCCGGCTCGTCGAGCGCGATGCGCAACTACGACGCGATATCATGCAGATTCGAGAGTCTCTGTACGTTCGTTGATTGCGGTCCCTAGAAACCCAGTTCCAAGCGATGAAGGACACGCGGCGCAGGACCGGCCCAGCCGCGGTGTTTACCTGTTGTATACCGAACATATGTTCGCCTGTTTTACACCGGTTCTGTGGATAACTGTGGGTATTGTGGGGATAAGGGTGCAGGATTGGGGATAACCTTCATCAATTCGTTCATGGCGTTTTAGCCCACCGAACCACCAAATATCGGGTCTTCGCGGGTCCCGACCACGACATATTCCACTGTCTGGTTTCATCCCCCGGGCATGGGTGTATTGACCCCCATTTTTTCCGTCCACAGCCCTCCCGGATCTCTCCCCAACCGGGCGCCGACAGCCGGTCGGCCGACCCTACGACATTCGGTGTCAGGCGCGAATCGGGCACCTAGATGATGGGGGGCGTTCGTATTCGGCCCGCCGTTGTCCACAATCCACAGCCCCTACTGCAACTACGAACTCCTATACTTATTCATGCGAAGAGATGTGGAAGGATAAATAAGCACCAAGAACGTCCGCACGCCGACCCGAAGCGCTACCCCTCTATATCTCTGCTCGACCCCACTAGACCCTGACCCAGAACAAGAACAGGACCCTGCTTGAGCAAGGTCTCTCCCGTCGGTTGGAGCCCACCATGACGACGCAGCTCGTTACTTCGCAAGGCCTCGTTCGCACGAAGATCGTGGCCACCCTCGGCCCCGTGACACGGGACGTACCGACCATTCGGGCTCTGGTACGCGCGGGCATGAGCGTCGCCCGGCTGAACTTTTCGCACGGAAGTCGTGCGGAACAGGCGGAGTTGATCGCCAACGTACGCGCTGCGGCTGACGCGGAGGACGTCGTCGTCGCGATCATGCAGGACCTCCAAGGTCCACGGCTCCGGCTCGGTGACGTCTGCGACGACGTGATGCTTGCCGACGGCGACACGTTTACGCTCGATCATGATCCGACGCCGGGCGATAGCAGCCGGTGCCCGGTCGCCTACGCGCACTACCTGGCCTCGACCTTGCGCGTGAACGAGCGAATCTTGATCGACGATGGCCGTATCGAGCTGCGTGTGACCGATACGAAGGGCGGGCGGATCGTCACGCGGGTCGTGGACGGCGGCCCCCTTTCGTCGCACAAGGGCGTCAACCTACCCGACTCGTCGTTGTCGATCATGTCGCCGACCGAACAGGACCTCGATCATGTTCGCTTCGGCATCGAGCAGGGCGTGGACTACATCGCGCTCTCGTTTGTGAGCGACGCATCCCAGGTCAAGGCCCTGCGCGCATTTATTGCCGCGGAGGGCGCCGAGGACGGCGATGTGCCGATCATCGCCAAGATCGAGCGCCCGGAAGCCGTGCGCAACATCGAAGAGATCATCGCGTGTGCCGACGGGGTGATGGTCGCGCGCGGCGATCTGGCTCTCGAGATCGGCGCTGCCCGCGTTCCGGCGGAGCAGAAGCGAATCATCCGCATGGCCAACGAGGCCGGTAAGCCCGTCATCACCGCCACGCAGATGCTGGACTCGATGATCCGCGAAGCGAAGCCGACCCGCGCCGAGACCTCGGATGTCGCGAACGCGATCTACGACGGCACGGACGCGGTCATGCTATCGGGCGAGACGGCGGTGGGCCGCTTCCCCGTCCAGTCGGTGCAGATGATGGCCGACATCGCGCGCGCAACGGAAGAAGATCTGGACTATGGCCGGCTCGGCCAACGCGGCGAGGCATGGGCGCGCCGTTCGATCGATGCCGCGATCTGCTCGGCCGCGGTCGGGATTGCGCGCCGCGCATCGGCCAGCGCGATCATCGCGGCCACGTCGTCCGGGCTCACGCCGCGCGCGGTGGCGGTCCATCGGCCGCGGACGCCGCTGATCGGCGCAACAACGGATCCGCGCACGTGCCGGCGCATGGCGTTGGTCTGGAGCGTCGTCCCTGTGCTCGTCGGCGAATACGGGGACACCGACGCCATGGTGCAGGTCGTGGTCGAGGGCGCCATGCGCCAGGGGCTGGTCAAGGAGGGCGAGCGAATCGTGATCACCTCCGGACAACCCATCGGCCGGCCGGGCTCGACGAACATGGTCCAGGTGCGCTTGGCCGGGGATTGGCGCACGTCCGGCCGGCTCGCCCCAACGGTGTCCGATACCGCGTGACCGAGCGCGTAGGACGGTGGTTGATCGCCGCCGGGCGATCGTGAGGCACGACGCGGTGGACCGGCACGACCAGGTGAACGCGATCGCACCCTCGGTGGTCATGCTGCCCAACGGGCGGCGCGTTGCCTACGAAGAGCACGGCGATCCCACGGGTCGCCCGGTGCTGGTGTGCCACGGCCTGCCCGGTTCGCGCCATCTGGGCACAGGCGATCCCCTGCGCTTGCCCGATCAAGGACTGCGCGTGATCAGCTTCGATCGCGCGGGGATCGGGGACTCGGACCCGGCCCGGCATCGCCGGTTGTCCGACTGGGCCGAAGACCTCATCGCCTTTATCGACGCGCTCGGTCTTGCGCAACCCGCGCTGTTCGGCGTTTCAGCGGGTGCGCCGTTCGCGCTCGCCGGCGCATGCCGCGCGCCTGACCACGTGCGCTGCGTCGTGCTCCTCAACGGGCTGGGCCCCCTCCACGTTCGTGAGACGAGACACGGTATGGCGCCGATGTTGCGCGCCGCGTGGTGGTTCGTACGCTACCTTCCGTTGCAAGCGCGCTTCGCCGCGGATGCGCAGGAGCGCAGCTTCCAGCGCCACCCGCAGCAGTTCGCCCGGCGTTTGGCCGGCCCCATGGCTGCACGTGATCGCCTCTCGCTGGCCGCCGAAGAAACGCAGAGCGCGTTGCTTGCCGAAGCAGGACTGGCCTTCGCGCAGGGGAGCCGCGCGGTGGCACGCGAGATGAATGTGCTGGCGACACCGTGGGATTTCGACGTGTCCCAGGTACGCCAACCCGTTCACATGTGGCAGGGTGCGGAGGACCGGAACGTCACGCCCGCCATGGCCCGTTGGTTGGCGTCTCGAATTCCCGACGCGCGCCTACACGAGGTGGCGGGCATGGGGCACGTGTTGTCGCCCCACGTGTGGCCGGCGGTTCGGGATGTGCTTGCTGCGGAGTAGAACAAGCGGAGTAGTACCCGCCCTAGCTGTTCGGATCCGTGAAGGGAACCTCGACCAGCACGTCGCCGGTGGGTTCGACCGTCATGATCATGGTCGCGTAGTCGCGGAGCGGGCCGCTGACCGTTACCGGCCACCAGCTTTGATCCGCGGTATCGGATTCTTCGTGAACGCCCTGCCACGCGAGCTCCTTGCTACCGTCCCGACCGACCATCCAACAGGCGATCTCTTGACCGTCCATCAGCACGGGCAGGGCTCCCGCATAGACCATCCCCCGCTCGAGGTCATCGTGGTAGATGATGCGTGCCCAGGCACCGCTATCGGCCTGGCCGAAGCTGGACCGATTGACCAATCGGACCATGTCCTCAAACGATTCGGCCTCGACCATCACGGCTTGCATCCCAGCGAGTCGGCCGTTCATGCGCCAGGCCTGCCACCAGCCCGCCGCGCCGAGCAACACGATCAGGCTCAACAATGCGGGAACGAGCGGGCGTCCGGCGCTACCCGCACCGCCACCGGCTAGGAACGCAAACAGCCTACGACGAGCGGTAGGCGCAGGCGTCGGGGCTGGGAGGTCAACCGAGAGCGGCGCCGGCGCGAGTGCCGGTGAATCCGTTGCAGAGGGCTGGACGTCCACGGCCTGCGGCTCGCGGCACGCGGCACGGATGTCGTGCCAGAGTTCGTGCACGCTAGGCAGCGATGCGGATCGTTCGAGCGAAACGGCGGCCCGCAGCGCAGCGAAGATCTCGGCGCATGCCGGGCAGCGGCGGAGATGATGGGCCAGCCGCGTAGGTATGGTGGACGCATCCGCCGCCTCTTCCATCCACGGCTCGGCGGCCTCACAGTCCAACTCATCCTCGTTTGTCGACGCCACATGCGAGATCAGGCGTCGGATGCTCGGTTCATCCATGGACGGTCTACCCTGCTTCCCGGAACGGCCACCGCAGGGCACGGCGGCACGAAGAGTCCGACGACTCCGAAGTCGTGAAGCCCGTGGGTCTTACCTGAGGGAACAATTAAGTCGATCGAGCGCGCCACTGCAGCAGCGATTTCATGACATCGTCGTGGCGTCGTGGCGTCGTCGTCGGCGGCGGCGGCGGCGGCGGTGTCGCGCCGGAGTATAGCCATGCTCCATGGGCGACGGCCCACCGGGATCGTGCGTGCCCCCCGGAACTTCCGACGAGCCTTCCGCCGATCTGGCCGCCATGCTACCGTCGACGTCCGTGTTGGGAGGGTCGGTAGCGGGACCGCGTCCTCGTTTCCGTCCCCGGTGATGCATCACCCCAGCGGACCAGACGGAACGTACGCGGCGCGGGATATCGTTCGTGCCATGGAGGCAAGCCAGGCCATGCCAGAGGATCTCATCGACGAAGCCCAGCGCTTCGAAGCGCTACCGCCACTCGTAGCAGCGATGGAGGCGCTCACCGACGATCCGCTTGCGGCCCATGGTACCCGGATCGTGATCTATCGCGGTGACCCGGCGGCGCGGCTGATGCTCATCGGGGAGGCACCCGGCGCGGAAGAGGACCGGCTGGGCAAGCCCTTCGTCGGGCGATCCGGCAAGCTGCTCGACCAAATCCTGCGGGCGGTGGCGCTCGATCCGGAGCGGGACGCCTTCGTGACGAACGCGGTCCACCGGCGGCCGCCGCAAAACCGCAAGCCGACACCGGACGAGATCGCGTGGTACCGGCCGTGGCTGCTCGAGATCGTGCGCCTGGTCGACCCGCAGGTGATCGTGCTGGTCGGCGGCGTCGCGGTGCAGTCCGTGTTGGGCGAGAAGCGAGGTATCACGAAGATCCGCGGACAGTGGTTCGAATGGCAGGGGCGGCGCGTGATGCCGATCTTCCATCCAGCCTACCTGCTACGCAACGCTTCGCGCGCGCCGGGCTCGCCCAAGGCCCTGACCTGGATCGACATCCAAGAGGTGCGACGCGTGCTCGACGAGGCCGCGGGTGCAGAGCAAACCGGACCCGATTCATCTGAGGAGATCACACCATGACGACGGCGCGTTGGAGCTGGCGGATGCTGCGGGCGGGAACGCTTTGGCTCGATGGCGGCGGGATGTTCGGCGTCGTGCCCAAGGGGCTTTGGTCGCGCCACACGGAGGTCGATGAGCACAACCGGATCCCGCTCCAGACCAACTGCCTCCTGCTGGAACGCGATGGGCGGCGTGTGCTGGTCGAGACCGGATTCGGAGACCGGTGGAGTGAGAAGGACCGGGCGATCTTTCGTCTGGAGTCGCGCTGCGTGCTCGATGCGTTGGCGGAGGTCGACGTGGAGCCGGAATCGATCGACCTCGTCGTGGTCAGCCATCTGCACTTCGATCACGCCGCCGGTCTGACGCGCTTCACCGACAGGAGCGATACCGAGAGCCCGCTCGTGCCCAGCTTCCCGAACGCCGAGATCGTCGTGCAGCAGCGCGAGTGGGAGGATGCCCTGGCCAACCGCAGCACGATGACCCGCACCTATCTGCGCTCGCATCTCGAACCCGTGCAGGATCTCGTACACCGAGTGGACGGCGAGGTCGAGGTGGCGCCGGGTATCACTGTATTCCCTGTGCCCGGTCACACCTGGGGTCAACAGGGCGTGCGCTTCGTGGACGAGGAAGGGGTGGTTTGCTTTCCCGGCGACGTGATGCCGACCGCGAACCATGCCGGGCTGGCTTGGAGCATGGCCTACGACATGGAGCCGTATACGAATATGCGCACGAAGGGCGCGCTGCTCGAGCGTGCGTCCGACGAGGGGTGGCGGGTCGTGATCGACCACGAGCCGGGTGACGCGGTGGTGCGCGTACGCGCGGACGCCGAGCGCAAGGGCCGATATCACTTGGACGCGGACCCACGCGCGACGAACGAATAGGAGCGGACTCCGGAGGTCTCGTCCCGAAGCGTGCGTTGCGTGGGAACACGGGTCGCGAAGCAATGACGTGAGGGAGCCGACATGTGCAACCGGCAAGAGGTCGGTGTGATGGCGCAGTCCTGCGCCTATTTTTCTCTAACGGCGCGGAAAGTCGCCGTCTCCTAGAGCGGCCACTATAGTTGGCGACTTCCGGCGGCCCGGCCGCCGGACGCGCGAAACCGCTGTCAGGGAGACGGGACGATGTTCGAGCCGCTGCCCACGCCGGTGAGCTTTCCGGACGCCGAGAAGGACGTGCTGGTCTATTGGAAGGATCGCGAGATCTTCCAGGCCACGCTACGCCACAGGGCCGACGCACCGCGCTTTGTATTTTTCGAGGGCCCGCCGACGGCCAACGGCCTGCCGCATCCCGGCCATGCCCTGACGCGCGCCATGAAGGATCTCTTCCCGCGCTATCGCACGATGACCGGTCATCTGTGCGAGCGGAAGGCGGGTTGGGATACCCACGGCCTGCCCGTCGAGACCGAGGTCTCCAAGGAATTGGAGATCCATACAAAGGAAGAGATCGAGGCCTACGGCATCGAGCCCTTCATCCGCAAGTGCATTGAGAGCGTCTTCCGCTACACACGCGAGTGGGAGGAGTTCTCCGATCGGCTCGGCTTCTGGGTCGACAACGAGAACGCATACGCCACCTTCCATCGCAGCTATGTCGAGAGCGTCTGGTGGGGCCTCAAGACCCTCTTCGACCGCGGTCTGCTGTACCAGGGCCACAAGGTTGTGTGGTGGTGGCCTCAGGGCGGCACCGCGCTGTCCGCGGGCGAGGTCGGCGAAGGCTACCGCGAGGTGGACGACCCGAGCGTCTTCGTACACTTCCCGTTGGTCGACGGCGCCGACGCACATGAGGCGCTCGATGGGGCGAGCCTGCTCGTCTGGACCACGACGCCGTGGACCCTGGTCAGCAACCACTTTGCCGCCGTGCGCGATGACTTCGACTACGCCGTGGTGCGCGACGCGGACAACGGCGAGCGTCTGGTGATCGCGGCCGAGTTGGTGGCGGCCATCGCGGCCAAGGCCGGCCGGACGCTCGAGGTCGTGGCAACCGTCAAGGGCGCCGACCTGGTCGGCCTGCGCTACCGCCCGCCCTTTCCCGAGCTCTACTACGCGCAGCTGGGCGAGCACACAGCGCCCCTGGCCGCCGGCGGCCAGGCGCACGTCGGGTGGCGCGTTCTGTCCGCCGACTTCGTGACGCTCGAGAGCGGTACGGGTTTGGTGCATGAGGCGCCGGCGTTCGGTGAGGTCGACTTCGAGCTCCACGGACAGGAAGCGCAGCGCTTCGCGAACCCCTCCGACCTGCCGCTGCTCTGCGCGGTGCGGCCGGACGGCACCTTCAACGAAGAAGCGGGGCCCGATCTGGAAGGGCACTACATCAAGGCGGCCGACAAGCCGATTATCGCGCAGCTGGCCGAGCGCGGCCTGCTCTACCATCGCGAAAGCTACCGCCACGATTACCCCTTCTGTCCGCGCGCGGAGCAAGACCCGCTCATCCAATACGCGCGGGCAAGCTGGTTCGTGCGCACGAGTCGGTTCAAGGACGAGTTTCTCGCCAACAATGACGAGATCCAATGGCTGCCGGGGCATATCCAGGAGGGCCGTTTCGGCGACTTCCTGCGCAACAACGTCGATTGGGCGCTGTCGCGCGAGCGCTTCTGGGGCACGCCGCTGCCCGTGTGGCGCTGCGAGGCCACCGGTTACATGGAGGCCATCGACCGCTTCGACGCGGTGCTGAACAAGCCGGACCTGCAGGGTACCGAGGTGTGGGACGCCGCCAAGGCAGCCGATCCCGATCTTCCCGACGACCTGCAGGTGCATCGGCCCTACATCGACGCCCTGCACTATCAGAGCCCGAAAGATCCGAACGCACGCATGCGGCGTGTGATCGAGGTCATCGACTGTTGGTGGGATGCCGGCAGCATGCCGTTCGCGCAGTGGGGTTTCCCGCATGCCGAGGGCAGCAAGGACCGGCTGTGGGAGAGTTATCCGGCCGACTTCATCAGCGAGGCCATCGATCAGACCCGCGGCTGGTTCTACGGGCTGTTGTCGGTCAACACGATGCTGTGGGGTGAGACCGCGCCCGATGGTACGCGCGCCGGCGGTCCGGAAGCCGAGCCGCCCCATCCCTACAAGGCCTGCATCACCCTCGCCCACGTGATGGGCGAGGACGGCAAGAAGATGTCCAAGTCCAAGCGCAACTACAAGAGCCCGGACTACGTCTTCGACACCTACGGCGCGGACGCGATGCGCTGGTACTTCTTCAGCGCACAGCCGCCCTGGACACCGGTGCAGTTCAAAGAAGGCAACATCCGGGATGCCCAGCGCGATTTTCTGGTGCGCCTGTACAACGTCTTCAGCTTCTTCAACATCTACGCCGAGATCGACGGCTTCGATCCCGGCTTTGGCCCCGGCGTCCTGCCAACCGGCTATCGCCCGGCGGCCGAACGCGCCGAGCTCGATCGCTGGATCCTGAGCGAGCTGCACCGCACGACGCGCGCAGTGCGAGAAGCGATGGACGGCTTCGAGAACTACCCGGCCGCCGGCGCGCTGCGCGACTTCGTCGACGGGCTGTCCAACTGGTACGTGCGCCGTTCGCGTGGCCGTTTCTGGCGCGCGGAGGCCGACCAGGACAAGTGGGACGCCTACGTTACGCTCTACGAAGTCTTGGTGGCGCTGGCCAAGCTGATCGCGCCCTTCACGCCCTTCCTGGCGGAGCGCATGTATCGCAATCTCGTCGTCGGGCCCGCGGAGCTGGTCGGGGCCGACGTGCTGGAGAGCGTGCACCTGTGCGACTACCCCGAGCCGGACGGCGCGATGATCGACGAGGACCTTTCGGGCCGGATGGATCTGGTACGGCAGGTGGTCTCGCTCGGCCATGCGGCGCGTTCTGACGCGGGCATCAAGGTCCGACAACCCATGGCCGAGGTCGAGGTGATCCTGTCCCGATCGGAGGACGGCGCGCGCGTGCGACCGCACGCGGCGTTGATCGCGGAAGAGCTCAACGTGCGCTCGGTGGCTTTCGCCGAACGGGCCGACGAGTACGTTTCCTACGAGCTGAAGCCCAATTTCCGGGCGCTCGGGCCACGCTTCGGCAAGTCCGTTCGTCACGTCGCCGCCGCGTTGGCCGCGTTGGACGGCGAGGCGGCAGCCGCCGCGCGCGCCGAGCTGGCGACGGGCGATGCGATGCGCGTCACGGTCGAAGGCGAAGAGGTCGCGTTGACCGCGGCCGAGGTCGAGGTGCGCCTGGAGTCGAAACCCGGCTGGTCGGCCGCACAGGGCCGGGCGGGCGTGGTCGTGGTCGATACGGAGTTGGACGACAGCCTGCTCGAGGAAGGTCTCGTGCGGGAGCTGATCCATCACGTGCAGGCCGAGCGCAAGGAACAGGACCTGCCCTACCAGGCGCGGATCCGCGTGCATCTGTCGTTGCCGGGCGAGCTGGCCGAGGTCGTGACGCGTCACGGCGAGGCCCTAAAGGCGGAGGTGCTGGCCGATGAGCTCCAGATCGGCGCGCTGCCCGCGGGCGTGTCGGCGCGTGAAGCGCAGCTCGACGCGCATGCGATCGAGTTTGCCGTCGTTGCACTGTCCGCGGTCGAGGTGCAGCGATGAGCGCGCCGCGCGGTGCGTCGAGCGCGACCCCTACCCCGACCCCACCGCCGCCAACCGGCGGCTACGACGTTCAGGCGGTCGAGGCCCGGTGGCGTGATTGGTGGGAGGCCAACGGCACCTACCGTACGGCCGGACCCGGCGATCCCGACTTCGATCCCTCGCGGCCGAAGTTCTTCGTGCTGGACATGTTCCCCTACCCCTCGGGCAAGGGGCTGCACGTCGGGCATCCACTCGGCTATATCGCCACGGACATCGTCGCGCGCTATAAGCGCATGCGCGGCTTCAACGTGCTGCACCCGATGGGCTTCGACGCTTTCGGTCTGCCCGCCGAGCAGTACGCGCTGGAACACAATGTGCACCCGCGCATTACCACAGAGTCCAACATCAAGACGATGAAGGAGCAGCTCAAGCAGCTGAGCCTCGGCTACGACTGGGATCGCTCCTTCGCCACCACGGATCCGGGCTACTACCGCTGGACGCAGTGGATCTTTCTGCAGCTGTTCGGCAGCTGGTTCGATCCCGAGGCCGACGGCGCGCGGCCCGTGTCCGAGCTGCAAGCCGCGCTGGCCGCGGGCGAGCGTCTCGTCGCCGGCGAAGGCGCGGATGCGACCGTGCCCCGCGCGGCGCAGGCGGGCGACGGCGCACGTGCGTGGTCGGAGCTCTCCGCGGACGAGCAGCGGATCGTGCTGGACGGGCAGCGCTTGGCCTACGTGGCCGAGGTACCGGTGAATTGGTGCCCCGGTCTCGGCACGGTGCTGGCCAACGAGGAAGTCACGGCAGAAGGACGAAGCGAGCGCGGCGACTTTCCGGTCTTCCGGCGTCCGCTCAAGCAGTGGATGCTGCGGATCACGGCCTACGCCGACCGGCTGATCGACGATCTGGACGCCGTGGACTGGCCCGAGGCCGTGCGGCAGATGCAGCGCAACTGGATCGGACGCAGCCACGGTGCGCGGGTGTCCTTCGCGATCGACGGCGCGAGCGCGGACGAAGGAGCGCCGCCCATCGAGGTCTTCACAACCCGGCCGGACACGCTCTTCGGGGCCACCTACATGGTGCTTAGTCCGGAGCACGCGTTGGTCGACCGGGTCGCGACGCCGGAACAGGCGGAGGCCGTCGCGGCCTACCGCGCCGCGACGGCGCACAAGAGCGATATCGACCGTCAGGCCGATGCCAAGGACAAGACCGGTGTGTTCACCGGCGGCTACGCGATCAACCCGGTCAACGATGCACGGATCCCGATCTGGATCGCGGACTACGTGCTGATGGGCTACGGCACCGGCGCGATCATGGCCGTGCCCGCCCATGACACACGTGACTTCGCGTTCGCCAAGGCCTTCGGCCTGTCGATGCGCGCCGTGGTCACGCCAGACGAGGGCTGGCTGCGCGCGCAGGCGGCGGCCGGCGGACGTCCGGTCGATCCGGAAGGCGACCTGGACACGATACGAGCCGACTACCGGGCGCACGTTGCCCAGTGGCCGGAGTCCTTCGCCGGCACGGGGACGGCGATGCAGTCGGCGGGTCCGGACGTTTCGATCGACGGGCTCGCGACGGTGGAGGCCAAGGCGAAGATCACGGAATGGCTGGAGGCGCAGGGGCTTGGTCGCGGTGAAGTGCAGTACAAGCTGCGCGACTGGCTCTTCAGCCGACAGCGTTATTGGGGCGAGCCCTTCCCGATCCTGCACGGACCCGACGGCTCCATCGTGCCGGTGGCGGAGGATGATCTGCCCGTCGAGCTGCCGCCGATGGAGGACTTCCAACCCGAGCGCAGCGACGATCCCCACGCACCGCCGCGCCCGCCGCTCGGCCGAGCGCCGCGTTCAGGGCGCGAGGTCGAGATCGACGGCGTGACCTACACGCGCGAGCTGAACACGATGCCCAACTGGGCCGGCTCGTGCTGGTACTACCTGCGCTACCTGAGTCCGGACGACGAGGAACAGATGGTCGGCTCGTCCGCGGAGAACTATTGGATGGGCGGCCACGGCGTAGACCTCTACGTCGGCGGCGTCGAGCATGCGGTGCTGCACCTGCTCTATGCACGCTTCTGGCACAAGGTGCTCCACGATCTGGGGCATGTGAGCACGCCGGAGCCCTTCGGCAAGCTGTTCAACCAGGGCTACATCCAAGCGTACGCTTTCCGGGATGCGCGCGGAGTGTACGTCCAGGCCGACGAGGTCGTCGAGCGCGACGGAGCGTACTTCCACAACGACCGACCCGTGACGCGCGAATACGGGAAGATGGGCAAGAGCTTGAAGAACATGGTCACGCCCGACGAGATGATCGAGCGCCACGGCTGCGACACCCTGCGGCTATACGAGATGTACATGGGGCCGCTGGACAAGTCGAAACCTTGGAACACCGATGACATCGTGGGTATTCGGCGCTTCCTGAACCGCGTGTGGCGTAACTTTGTGGCGGAGGATCCGCCGGCGGAGGACGGCTCGGCCGGGGCCGAGCGCTCGCTGGTCGTAGACGAGCCCGCCTCCGACGCACAGCGGCGCCTGCTGCACGCCACCATCGCCAAGGTCGGCGAGGACATGGAAGCGATGTCCGTCAACACGGCGATCGCGGCGCTGATCGAGCTCAACAATGCGCTGGTCAAGGCCGATAGCCTGCCGCGCGAGATCGCGGAGCCGATGGCGAAGATGCTTGCGCCGATGGCGCCGCATCTGGCCGAGGAGCTCTGGCACCGGCTGGGACACAGCCCGTCGATCACCACGGCGCCGTGGCCGGAGCACGATCCGGCCATGCTGGTGGTGGACGAGGTCGAGCTGGCCCTGCAGGTCAACGGCAAGGTGCGCGGCCATCTCACCGTGCCGGTCGGGGCATCACGCGAAGAGATCGAGGCGCTGGCGATGGCCGACGAGGGCGTGCAGCGCAACCTGGAAGGCAAGCAGGTGCGCAAGGTCATCGTCGTGCCCGACCGGCTGGTCAACGTTGTCGCGAGCTGAGCCGGGAACAGTTCCGGAATTCGGTAGGCGACATCGTTGCCGGTCGATTTCCGACGGCGCCCCTTGCGCCACCTGCTCCCCTCGTATCGCCCACCCAAAACGAACGAACTCGGTTCCCCAAGGAGTGCTGCGCATGAAGTCCCTGCTCGATCGTCTCGGCATCGCCGCGAACAACCCTGGTGCCTGCACGGGCCCGGACGGTTGGATCTCGGATCCCGCGGGCGAGACCCTGGTAAGCGTCAATCCCGCGACGGGCGAGCCGATCGCCGCGGTCACGCAGGCCGGGCCTACCGCCTACGACCAGGTCATCCACGCCAGTGGCGAGGCCTTTGAACGCTGGCGCACGGTCCCGGCGCCCAAGCGCGGCTTGATCGTGCGCGATCTGGGCGAGCAGTTGCGCGCCAACCTGGAGCCCTTGGGCGAACTGGTGACCCTCGAGATAGGCAAGATCCGGGCGGAGGGCATCGGCGAGGTCCAGGAGATGATCGACATCTGCGACTTCGCGGTCGGGCTGTCGCGCCAACTCTACGGCAACACGATGCACTCCGAGCGGCCAGGGCACCGGATGTACGAGCAGTGGCATCCGCTCGGTCCCGTGGGGATCATCTCCGCCTTCAACTTTCCTGTCGCGGTCTGGGCCTGGAACGCCGCCATCGCCGCGGTATGCGGCGACACGAACGTCTGGAAGCCATCGCCCTCCGCGCCGCTGACGGCCATCGCGGTGCAGCGGCTGTGCAACGAGGTCATGGCCGATCACGGGCAGCCGGGTGTATTCAACCTGTTGATCGGCGCCAATGAAGTCGTCGGCGAGCGGATGCTGCACGACAAGCGCTTGCCGCTGATCAGCTTCACCGGATCCATCGAGGTCGGCCGACACGTGGCACAGGCCGTGGCCGGCCGGTTGGGCAAGATGATCCTGGAGTTGGGTGGCAACAACGGCATCATCGTCACGGAAAACGCGGATCTGGACCTGGCCGTGCGTGGCATCGTCTTCGGCTCCGTTGGGACGGCCGGGCAGCGCTGCACGAGCACTCGCCGCCTATTCGCCCACGCCTCGATCGTGGATACGCTCACCGAGCGTCTGGCAAAGGCCTACGCGCAGGTGCCCATCGGCGATCCCATGGACCCCGGCACGTTGATGGGGCCGTTGGTCAGCGAACAATCGGTGGCCGGCATGCAGGCTGCCGTCGCGGCTGCGGTCACCCAAGGCGGCGAGATCGTCGTGGGCGGCGGTACGCGGCCGGACATCGGCCCGCACTACGTCGAGCCGACGATCATTCGGATGAAGGAACAGGCGCCGATCACCTGCGACGAGACCTTCGCACCGATTCTCTACGTGTTGGACTACGAGGATCTCGACGATGTGATCGCGGTGCACAACGCCGTGTCCCAGGGGCTCTCGAGCGCGATCTTCACAACCGACCTGCTCCAGGCCGAGCGTTTCCTGTCGGCGACGGGCTCGGATTGTGGCATCGCCAACGTCAACATCGGCACGAGCGGCGCGG
>JAJCYU010000379.1 GCA_029262755.1 Anaerolineae bacterium | reverse complement strand
CCTGCTCGACGCGGTCGAGGCGCACTCGCCGGCGCCCTACCGGACGCGCAACGTCGCCATGCTGCAAGTTGCGTTTCACTGCGGCTTTCGCGTCACTGAGGTGGTCAACCTCGATCTCGACCAAGTGGATTTCGAGAACCGCGTGCTTCTGCGGGTGCGCACCAAGGGCGACAAGCAGCGCCCGGTCGAGTTCAACGATGTGGTCGCTGAGGCCCTTGAGTTCTACTTGCAGGACTCGAAGCGCGTACGTCCGGCCGACGGAGAGGCTGCGCTCTTCGTCTCCAACCGAGGCCGCAGGCTCTCGGTGCGCACCATTCAAAAGGCCGTGCGTGGCTACGCGAAGCGGGCGGGTATCTCGCGCGACGTCACGCCCCACCTGTTGCGCCACTCGGTTGCAACCGCGCTTTCGCGAGAGGGGGTCGGCATCGCGGTGATTCAGCAGGCGCTGGGCCACGAGGACGTCCGGACCACGCAGCGCTACATCAGTGTGGGCGCGTCAGAACTTCGTGAAGCGAGCGACAAAGTCGGGAACGCGTATCGCCGCCGGCAGCGCGCAAGAAACAAACGAAAGGGAGGAACGAAAGACCGTGCTGCAGTGTAGAAACCCCCGAAACAAGAGGCCGCCGAACGGCAGTTCGGCGACATCCTACGTCAGCGCACACCGAAACAGGGTTGAGAGCGGACGTCGGTGAGAGGTCGCTGAACATCAACTCAGCGCCTGCTGGGTCGTTGAGCCATCCGGGTCTGCGGTAACCGGATAAGATTGTTATGGAATCCGCCGGAGGTGGCGGCCTCGCTTCCCCGCCGCCTGGGGCGCTGTTCCGGAAAGCGCTTGACGGACCGCAACTGGTGTTCAGTAACGTCCTCATCATGCGTACAAGCCCCCATCGACGTAGGCCCGTGAAGCCGGCGTTCCCGACGCTCGACCAATCCGGGTTCAACCGCGCGCGAACGGCAGCGACGTACCTGCTCGTGCACGTCGGCGCCGTGCGAGCCAAAGTGGTCGAGGAGGGTCTCGCCCAATACTTGGATGCCGAAGAGTCGGGCGAGTTCAGCTACGGCTACATCGGGAGCAACACGATCCGGGCGGCTGCGTTCTGGCGCAAGCACTTCAGAGCTGCAGACACGCCGATTCTCTCCATGCTCCACATGGTCCCGGGCTATCACCTGTTCAAGGATGGCACGCTCGTCGGCACGCACCCGGAGGTGCTGGCGATGCAGGACGGAGAACTCGCGGCCGCTTTCCTGACGGCGCTGATCACGAAGGGCTCGGCGCCCGGGTCGGATTGCCCCAACGCGTCTTGCGTCTCCGGACGGAAGAAGCCGCGCTCCTCCCACCAGCGGTAGATTGCGTCCTCGTAGCGCTGGGGTTCGTAAGCCTTGGCCATCTCCCCGCCGGCGGCGGGATGATCGGTTCGCGTGCGCATGAAGCTCTCCTTGCGGTGCAACACAAAGCCCGCCTCGTCCCTGGGGACGAAAGACGGGCTTCCGCGGTACCACCCCGATTTCACGCCGGCCCAGCCGGACCGACATGACGCTCGATGCCGCGCTAACGGGCGGCGCCCGGCGCAAGGTAGAAGCGCAGCGGACCCGTACCTGGGCCCAACGCCTTCCCTCACGCGACTCCCCGGCGACCTTCGACGGCGGCATTCCCAGCAGGGCTCCCAGCCGATGACCCCACCTCTCTATGAGCGCCGCGCCGTCTACTCCTCCGGTTCCTCGTCTCGCTAGTCTGCGATTGTGCGGGCGGCAGCCTACCACGGCGGAGTCCGCCATGTCAACGAGTTGGCAACGTACAGGGGTATTGGGAAGACACGTCGTCTCGCGCCGGCCTGCGGCTGGGCGAGGCAGAGATCGTCGAACCCGCGGCACCCGCGACACTCGAAGTCGCACGGCACTGTTACGGCGCGGCACCGCGACCATGCGACACCGCGACACCCGCGACCTTGCGTCTATCCGACCGAGGGCCTACCCATTTCCGGTGCAAACGACGACGCTCCGACCGCACACAGCCACATTGCCGGGACGCGAAACCGCCCGGCCGGATTCCCCCGACCGGGCGCCCTCGCACTGCCCCCTCTTGCGCGGCGCTAGCCGCGCATGTCAATTGTTCTCGGCAAGGGTGCCGCGCGACGGCGCGCCACCGCGACGGCGCGCCACCGCGACCATGCGCCACCGCGACCATGCGACAATCCCATACCAATGCAATCGACGACGCTCCGACCGCACACAGCCACATTGCCGGGACGCGAAACCGCCCGGTCGGATTCCCCCGACCGGGCGCCCTCGCACTGCCCCCTCTTGCGCGGCGCTAGCCGCGCATGTCTATGTCTAGTTGTTCTCGGGAAGGGTGCCGCCGCGGAGATCGTCCGGGCTGATCACACGCTCCGAGATGTCCTTTGCGGTGGTGCGGATCTCGACGATGCCGTCACCCTGGGCAATTTGCTGCACGACGCTCATGCCGCTCGTGACGTGGCCGAAGACCGTGTACTGGCCGTTGAGGCCGGTGGCCGACGGCGAGTCCTCCAGCACGATGTACCACTGGCTGCCCCCGGAGTTCGGATCGCCCGAGCGGGCCATGGCTAGCGTGCCGACGCGATGGGGAACCGGGTTCTCCGAATTGAACTCGGCCGGAATGCTGTAGCCGGGGCCGCCGCCGCCCGTGCCGGTCGGGTCGCCGCCTTGAATCACGAAGCCCGGCACGACGCGATGGAAGACGAGGCCGTCGTAGAAGCCGGCCTCGCTGAGGAACATGAAGCTGTTGACGTGCTGGGGCGCAACCTCGGGGAAGAGCTCGACCTCGATGTCGCCCTTGGTGGTCTTGATGGTCGCAAAGTATGCGTTTTCGCCGGGCTGCAGGCCCATGTCGGCCGGCGCGGTGTACGCGCCTGCGCGCGCATCGACTTCGACCGGCGCGACGTCCGCCTCGGCGACGGTCGCCACGGGCGCGGCCTCACCGGCGCCACTCGCGCCACCGCTGATGGGATCGTCGCCGGCCGCATCGTCGCCGCACGCGCTGAGGCTGCTCATGCCAAGGATCGCGGCCAACAGTGCCGCTCGCTTCCAGGTACTGTTCATGGGACTTCTGCTCCTGGTATGGGGTGGGGTGGGGTACGGTCTTTCGTTCGACTTCACTGGGATGCTTCGTTCAACAATAGAGACTCGGACGTGGATTCCTTCCGGTCGCCTCGGATACCAATCTAAGTCATGCGGTGGGAGCGAGCGCGATCAACCGTCGTCGGAGGCCGCATCGTCCTCGCCGCCCGACTCTTCGCCGTCGCTCGGAGGATCGTCGGCGTCACCGCCTTCGTCTCCCGTGCCCTCGTCGTCGCCGTCGCCGCTGTCGTCACCAGCTGCGTCGCCGCTTTCCGTGGCGCCGTCGCCTTCGCCGCTCTCGGGCGCGCCTTCTTCCGAATCTTCGTCGGCGTCGCTTTCCACCGGCGCGTCTTCTGCACCTTCGCCTGCGTCCGCGTCGCCCTCTGCACCTTCGTCGACGTCGCCCTCGACGGCTCCGGAATCATCGTCGTCCTGCAGGAGGTCGATGTTGGGTGTCGGGATCGAATCGATGTCGAAGCCCTCGGGCAAGCCGTCGATGGCCGGTGCTTCCGGAGCTGCGGTTGCCGGGGGCGTCGGCTCCGTGGTGAAGAAGGACCAGCCGCCTAGGAGCACGGCAAGCACAAGCGAGCCCACGGCAGTCGCGACGACCGGGTTGCGTATCCCGGCTTCCGGAGCGCCGGCGGCGTCTTCTTCCACGATACGGCGCTTGGGCCGGTTGCGCTCGGTGATGCGCTCGCGCTGTTGCTTGGTCATGAAGGTCTCCTGGGTCAGGCGTTGGGGCAACGGGGTATTGGATGCGGTAGAGGCCGAGGGGGCGCTGGCGATCTACAAAGGCGGCGCGGGTGCGCCGAGGCGCAGGACCACCGCGTTTGTGTCGCCCATGGCGCCGGTCGCGTTGGCTGTGTCCACCACCATGGATGCGTGACGGCAGACGAAGTCATAGTCGACCGCGTCGTGTCGGGCGATGATCGCTACGACATCGGCTTCGGTCAACGATCGCTCGTCGAGGTCGATGCCGTTCAGCGTCTCGCGGGTGGGCAAGAAGACGTCGCCGCCGACCCGAAAGCGCGGGACGTGAGGATCATGGTACGCCACCTGCGCGCCGCGGGCACGCAGGAGCGCGATGACACGCTCTGCCGGCGAGTGGCGGGCGTCGTCAACGTTCGGCTTGAAGGCCACGCCAAGCACGAGCACGCGGGCGTCGCGCACCGCCTTGCCGCTGCGGTTGAGCGCCTCGTCG
Organism: Anaerolineae bacterium; assembly: GCA_029262755.1. Taxonomy (GTDB): domain Bacteria; phylum Chloroflexota; class Anaerolineae; order Epilineales; family Epilineaceae; genus JAJCYU01. Next base: position 21,751 of record JAJCYU010000379.1, on the reverse strand, counting down.
ATGCGATCGACGACGTGGTGTGGCATGCGGCCGTTGATATCGCCCGCGAGCTCGATGAAGCGGGTCGGGAAATCGTACTCCCTGGCCTTCCAACTTAGGTAGTGCGGGTCGATCGGGATGCAATGCCCGCCGACGCCCGCGCCAGGGCGGAAGGGCATGAAGCCGAAGGGCTTCGTCGCGGCGGCCTCGATGACCTCCCACACGTCGATGCCCATGCGCTCGCACAGCAGCGCCAGCTCGTTTACGAGGGCGATGTTCACATTGCGGAAGGTGTTCTCCAGCAGCTTGGTCAGCTCGGCCACGGCCGGGCTCGATACCCGGTGCACGGCGGTGCCGAGCGTGCCGAGGAGTGACTCTGCAAGCGCAAGACAGTCCGGCGTGACGCCGCCGACCACCTTGGGCGTGTTCATCACCGTATGCTCCGGCACGCCGGGATCGATTCGTTCCGGGCTGAAGGCAAGGAAGAAGTCCTGCCCCGCCCGGCGGCCGTCCAGCTCGAGTCGCGGCCGGACGATCTCGTCGGTGGTGCCGGGATAGGTTGTGCTCTGAAGCACGACGAGGGTGCCGCGGCTCAGCCGCCGGCCGATCGCCTCGGCCGCGGAGACCACATAGCGCAGGTCAGGCGTCTTGTGGCGGTCGAAGGGCGTGGGCACGCACACGAAAAGCGCTTCGCAGCGGGCGATGACGTCTTCGTCGGTCGTGAAGGACAAATGCCCGCCTTCGGCGACGGCTGCCAACCGGTCGTGAGAGATGTCGGCGATCGGGCTGCGGCCGCTACGCAGGCCGTCGATCTTGGCCGTGTTGACGTCGATGCCGGTCACGTCGAAGCCCTGCTCGGCAAGCGCCATGGCCAGCGGCAGCCCGACGTAGCCCAGGCCGATCACGCCGACCCGTGCACGCCGCTGCGCGATACGCGCGGCAAGCGCGGCGGCGACACGCGACGTTTCGGCCGGCGCGCGCTCGAGGGCGGGCGTGGGACCGTTGGCGTCGGCTGAGCCGGTGGCGGGGTGTGGGGCCTGCGAGATCATGGGGCCGGTCCAGGCGCGGACGCGACGTCGGTACATCGCGCATGTGGGCGGTCGGACGACAGCGGCCGATGATAGCATGCGGGCCGACCGGCCGCAGAGATCAGGGGGTTATCGGCGGTGCGGCACGCCCTGTTTCCCGTGACCCTGGCGGTGTGCCACCGAGCCATGAGCGCGACGACGATCCGCCCCTAGGGCTCGCCGACGATCGCGCTCAGCCGGCGTCCGCGACCCGGTGACGTAGCTCCAGAACCCACAAGGCCCATAGCGCGAAGAGGCCGGCCGCCACGGGAGGGAGCCAGCCCCACGGCGGTGCCAAACGGCTCGTCGCCGCGCCGAGGGCGCCCGTGCACAGCGCCGCCAGATAGAGCGCGAGCACCGCGCGGCGCGTACCGAGACCCCGGTCGGCCAGCCGATGCGATGTGTGATCGCGTCCGGCCGTCGTAAACGGGTTCACGCCGCGGCGCACGCGCGACACGGTCACGAGGGTCAGGTCGAAGAGCACCGGCGCCAAGATGAGCACGGGGACCAGGAAGGTGACGGCCACATCGCGTGAGGGAAAGCGCAGCTTGATGGCCAGGGCCGCCAGGACGAAGCCGAGGAAGAGGCTGCCGACATCGCCCATGAAGATGGTCGCGGGGTTGAAGTTGTAGAGCAGGAAGCCGGCGCATGCGCCCATGACCGCCGCGGCAAGTGGGGCGACGAGCAGCTGGCCGTTGTCGATGGCGAGCACGAGAAACCAGCCGGCGGCCACCATGCCGAGGCCGCCCGCCATGCCGTCCATGTTGTCCTGGAAGTTGAACGCGTTGACCAGCACCACCACCCAGAGCACGGTCAACGCCGCGTCCAAAGCGGGGCTGCCCGTGAGCTGCACGGCGACACCGCCGGCGATCATGACTCCCGCGCCGGCTACCTGACCGGCCAGCTTAGGCACGGCGCCGAGCGGGTTGTGATCGTCAAAGAGCCCGACCAAGGCTACAACCGTCGCACCGCCCAGGATGGCGATCAAGGCGGAGAGCTCTTGCCGGCCTACGAACAGGACCGCGGCGAGCACCACGGCCGCGTAGATCGCCGCGCCGCCCAGCAGCGGAATCGGCTCGCCGTGCGCCTTGCGGCCGATGGGCGCGTCGATCAGCCCGAAGCGCGACGCCGCGCGGCGGGCGAGAGGCGTCGCGCCGGCGGCCAGCGCCAGCGCGCCCGCCGCGACGAGCACGTAGCCGATGATGTCGGGCCGGGTTATGGCGCGCTCCCGCCTTCAACCGCGTCCTCGCCGCCCAACATCGAAGCGTCGATGCCGCAGGCGAGCTCGGGCAGGGTGTTGAGCTGCTGTAGGCCGGGATCACCCGGGTAGAGCGTCAGGCCTTGCGCGATCCAGTCGCAGGCGGCTTCGCGGTTGCCGGCGTCGCGTTCGAGGATGGCGAGGTTACGTAGCGTGTCGCGATCCCCCGGTGCGATCTCAAGCACCTTCTCGTTTGCAACGCGCGCACCATCGGTGTCGCCGAGACGGGCCGAGACGAGCGCGAGACCGCTCCACGCGGTCGCATCGCGTGCGCCTTCACGCGTCTCGGTGTAGGCCTGGTAGTCGGCACGGGCAAGCTCCCAGCTCTCCTGCGCGCCTTCGCTGTCGTTTGCCGCCGCCTTTCCGGAGGCTTCCTCGACGCGGATCGTCGCTCGTAGGCGCAAGGGAAGCAGGAAGCGACTGTCGATGGCCAGCGCTTCGTCGATCGTGGCCAACGCGCCCTGGGTGTCGCCGGCGAGGTACTGCGTGGTCGCCAGCTCGCGGCGCAGGCCGGCGTTCTGCGGGCTGAGGCTGGTCGCGCCGGGTATGCCCGCCGCCGGGTCACCGACGAACCAACGCACGGACTCCGCGAGCCGCTCCGCACGGCGCGCGGCGTCGTAGGTGCGGTCGCCCCAGACCTGGTATGCCCGCGCCACGTTGGCCGAATGGTCCGTGTTTAGCGGGGCTAGCTCGTAGGCTTGCTCGAGGACGGCGAGGGCGGCTTCGAATTGGTCGTCGCGCGCCCGGACCTGCGCCTGGAGCCCATCGAGCTCGTACTCCGAGCCCGTGCGGGCCACATCTGCTTGCGCCAGTTCGCGGTCGAGACCGGCCGCCGTGCCGTCGGCCTGCTCCAAGAGCGCTTTGCCCTTGAAGAGCAGGTAGTAGTCCTCGCCGCCGTTCAAATCGAAGGCCTTGTCATAGCTCTGAATGGCGGCCGTGTAGTTGGCCTCCGCGTTGGGGGCGTCCCCGCGGTTGGCCAAGGAGGTTGCGTTGGCGTGGTACCCGGCGAAGGCCTGCTTGTACCAGATATCGGCCCGCACCACGTTCACGTTCGTCCATAGCGATGCCGCGACGGCGCCGAGCGCCAGCAGGAAGTAGAGCCAGCTAGCATGGCCGCGTATGGCGGTGGGGGGCGGGGCGTCCCCTTGGGTCAACGTCCACGCCCACGCAAGCAGCACGAGCAGCAGGACGGCGTAGTAGATCACGAGCAGGCCGGAGCTGGTCGCTGCGCCGACGCCCGTGCCGGTGGCAAGGGTGGCCCAGTGCAGGATCGCGTACATCGAGAGCACGCCGAGCGTCAGGCCGGCGAAGAGCCCGATGCCACCCTCGGGATGGCGCACACGTTCCTCGCTGCCGAGAATCAGGGCGCCGAGCAGCCAGGAGAGGCTGATAAGCCAGACCAGCACGAAGAGCTGCTCTTGCTCGGGTTCCGAGCGCACGATGAAGTCGAAGGTCAACGTGACGAGCACGACCAGCAGCAGCCAGGCGGCCGACATCCACGATACCCACGCTGGGGGCACGAAGGTGCCCTGACCGCGGATCGCGCTACGACGTTTGCTCCTGCCCTTGCGCTTGCGACCCGAAGAGGCCGGTGCCGCGCTCGTAGGCCCGTCCGCTTCGTCCTCGACGAGATCGTCGGCCAAACCGAGGCCCGGCCGACCGGCCGATAGGGCGCCGATGACCACCAGCAGTCCCGACATCGCAAAGAAGAGTGTGCGCGTTGCGGCGATCGCGATGCCGAAGTGGATCTCGATGAAGTGGGCGATCAACCCGCCCATCAGGCCGGCGACCAAGAGCCGGCCCGGTGTGCGGGGCGCCTCGCCGCCGCGCAATGCTTGGAGCACGACGTAGAGCATGAGCCCGACGATCATGCCGGCGGGGAAGGCGACGCCGAAGAAGGTCCACGCCCCGGCGGCATCGCCTGAGCGGGTCCACCACTCGAAGCCCGCGGCCGATAACACGCCGGTGCCGAAGACCAGGCCGAGGAAGGTGTTGCGCTCGCGTGCGTTGTCGATCATCCCCAGCCAGCGCAGGCCGTAGTAGAACAAACTCACGAAGAGAAAGAGGTAGGCCGCAAAGCCAAGCAGCCCAGTCTGGACGAGGGCGTCGAAGGCCTCGTTGTGAGAGCGGTCCGGGCTCGCGTTGCGGCTCTCGAGGTTGCCCAGCTCCGGCGGGTAGAAGGGGTTGTAGACCACGTGCATGGTCTCGGGACCGTGGCCGACCAACAGCCGTGCGGGATCGCTTTGGATCAGGTCGACGGCGCCGTCCCAGATCAAGACACGGACGCGGCCGGTGCCGCGACCCACTTCGAAGACCTGGCCGAGGCGGCCGATGTAGGGCACTTCGCGTAGCGGCGCAAGCGGGCTGCCCGGCAGGTTGAACACGATGAGGAACACCGCGGCTGCGGTGCCGACGGCCAGGACGCCCAACATCGCCTTGCGTCCGCGATAGGCTGCCAGGAGCAGGAGCAGGAAGAAGCAGCCGCCCATCAGGCCCAGCAGCGGACCGCGGCTCTGGCTGAGCACGATGGCCAGCACTTGGATGAACACGAGCACCAGGTAGCCCGCAACGCGCAACACCGCGGCGCTGGACTCGTCTTCATCGAGGGAGCGCAGGGCTTCAAAGAGGCGCACGATGGTCAGCGGTACCACCATGATCAGGTAGGCGGCGACGAAGATCGAGTTGCCCATCGTGGACGCGATGCGCACCGTGACGTCGCCCAGCCATGGCATCGGGTCGAGGCCGAAGCGCTGCACAACCGCGTAGAGCGCGATCGGCATGCTCGGCAGGATCAGGGCTTGGATCAGCCGGTCCAGTTGCGAGCGACGCTTGAGCAGGACCACGATTCCCGCGAACAAGGCCACATAGGCCAGCCACGTGTACAAGCCCTGCAGGCGGTTGTAGGAACCGAGCACGCTCATGCGCGGCGCCCGCGAGAACACGCTCGAGAGGATGTAGACGGCGGTCAGCGCGAAGATCGGCGCGACCAAGGGCGTGCGGAACCAGCGGCGTATCCCGCCCTCGCCGCCGCGCGGCAGGCCCTTCTCCATCCAGAGGACGATGCCGGCCGCCACCATGATCCAGGCGATAGAGCGTAACAGGGTGAGCTTGTCCGGCTCGAACACCCGGTTGGACCACACGTTGAAGAACAAGGGCACGACCATGACGGCCGCCAACCAACAGGTCTCGACCAGGCGGGCAGCGAATTGCGCGACGCGAGAGGGCATGAGCTTCCTCGTTCCAGGGGGTGTGGGGGAGCGCGCGGTAGTATACCGGTGGCTAAGTCCTTGGGCTATGCTATGCCGTCGATGGCCCTGAATTCGTACGGCAACCCCGTCCCGGTCTTGGAGAACACGCATGGCGCGAATGGCCCGAATCCTGCCCCTGGCGGCCGCCCTCGCGGTGGCTGCCGCGTTGGTGCCGCACCCCGCCCTGGCACTCGATCATTGCGGCCAGGTCACCAGCAACGAGACTTGGTCGCGGGACGATAGCCCGCACGTGGTCTGTTCCGAAGGCGTCTCGGTGCGCAACTCCGTGCTCACCATCGAGCCGGGCTCGAATATCCGCTTTGCCGCGGACGCCAACCTCTTCATCGAGTCGGGCTCGCAGCTGGTTTCCGTGGGTACGCCGGAGGCAAGCATCAGCTTCTTCGGCGCGACGAACCAAAGCGAGCCGGGCTTCTGGGGGCAGATTCGCTTCAACGAGGGATCGTTGCCCAGCCGCCTTGTGCTTTCCCGTGTCATCGGCGGCGGTAAGGGCGGCGTGCCCATGGTCGACGTGCGCGGTATGGGCACGGAGATGTCGGGTCTGCTGCTTCGCCAGAGCGAGGGACATGCCCTCGGTTTCGCGGCAGCCTCGCTCGGGCCGAGCCTGGACGGCATCGGGCAGGTGACGCGCAAGGAAGATCGCTGTCCGCAGCTGGCCATGAGCCAGGTGGGCGACACGCGTATCGCGCTCTACGTCCACGAGCCGATGGACGTACGCTCCGACGCAACCTGGCACGATTTCTGCACCCCCTACCGCATCACCACGCCGCACGATATCGACTCCGCGGACAAGACACTGACCATCGCCGGCCCGAACCAGCCGACGCTGACCGTCGGGCCCGGCGTCACGCTGGAGTTCGAGGGCGATAGCGGCCTCGTGACCGGCGTGGATGCCGACAATCCCGGCGGCCTCTTTCTCAACGGTTCGCCGATCGACATGGCGCGCCTCACGGCAGCCAACCAGGAGGCCGGTGGCTGGAACGGCATCACGCTCTCGCCTTACGTGAGCTTCGACAACAGCATGTTCAACGCGCGTGTGGAGTACGGCGGCCGCGGAGATCGCCCGATGATCCACGTGCTGGACCCCTTCGCGTCCGCGATCGGGCTCGAGATGCGCCATGCCCTCGGCTATCCGCTGGCGGTCGTTGCACCCGCGGTGTCCAGCATGGTCACGGGCCTGAGCCCCGGATCCCAGAACGATCCGCCGGCCATCGCGGAGAACGGGATCGATCGCATGCTCGTCTTGGCCGCCGACATCGAGGTCGATGTGACATCGGGCGCGATCTGGAGCGATATCGGCGTGCCCTACGAGATCGACGGCGATGTGATCGTGGCGGGTAAGGAACAGCCGATCACCTTCAAGCTCGAGGCGGGCGTCCACCTGGCCTTCGCCGAAGGGGCCGGCCTCGAGATCGGCCACCCCGAGCACGGCAAGGCCATCCTGTTCGCGGAGGGCGCTTCCGGCACGGGTCAGGTTCGCCTCACCAGCCTGGCGGGAACTCCGGGCGCCTGGCGCGGCCTGACCATCTCCGACGAGGCTGAGAACGCCATCCTAGACTGGGTGATCCTGGAGTACGGCGGCAGCGACGGGCCGATGCTCAAGTGGGGCAACGCGGCCGGCGTCATCCTGCACTCGACCTTCCGCGGCGCGTTGGGCTATCCCCTCTCGGTACCCATCGAGTTCGCCACGGTGATCCTCAGCGAAGAAATGCTGCTGGATCTGGGCAGCCGCAACACGTTGGAGAACAACGGCATCGACCATTTTCTCGTGCGCGCCAACGAACAGTATTTTGCGCGCACGACCACCTGGGCTGACCCCGGTGGTCCGGTCGAGTTCGACAACGACGTGACGATTGCCGCGCGCAACGTCCCGCTCGTCGAGATCCACGGCGGGCTGCGCCTGGTCCTGCGCCCGGGCAAGCAGCTGCGTCTGGGAATCGACGCGGACAGCCGGGCCGCCATCCGCCTCCGACACGGAGACGCCGGCGACAACGTCACGATCTCCGCGGCCGACCCGACGGCGGGTCACGGCGGTATCGTCTTGTCCGACGGCAGCACCTTGGAGAGCGACGGCGCCGGTCTGGCGATCTCCGGCGCCGCGCCGGAGGCGCCGCACCTCCTGGTGCGCGGCGAGCGCGCCCGCGCCCGCCTGCAGGCGCTCGTCGTAGCCGGCGCCGACGGTGCGGGCATCGGTGCCAGCGTGGTGGACGGCGCTTCCCTGCACGCTTCGGCTCCCCGCCTGACGGGTCTGCGCATCGGCGCGCATAGCGCGAGCGGCGCCGAGCTCGTGCTTGAGCGCGGTTGGATCCACGGCAACAGCGAGTACGGCGTCCAGAACGAGGACCCCGACACCTGCCAAACCGCGAGCCTGATCTGGTGGGGCGCCCAGGGCGGCCCCCAGGACGCATCCGGCGCCGACGACGGCTGCATGGGCATCGCCAACCAAGGCGGCGGCGATCGCGTGAGCGACGACGTCAACTGGAGCGGTTTCGCGGTCGACGAGCTGCTGGGCGGCGCTGGGTTCGTGCCGGTCGCGTGGATTCATCTGCCGTGGGGCACGCGGTAGCGGAGAACAGGGTGGGACAGAGGATGGTGAGGGGCGGGGGCAGGGAGCGAGACGAGCTCGGCCTACACGAACGTGTCTCGACGGCTGTGCGTCACGTGTTTAACTCCTGAGCAGCCTCCTAATCTACGGGGGCAAACCGTGTTCGCTCAGGAGCGCCCCCATGAATCGCCGCTGCCCTATCGTGTTGCTGGCGACTGTCTGCCTCGTGTGTTGTGTGCAGGGAATCCCGGGTCCGACGGATCCGCCGGCGAATGCTTTTGCTGAGAAAGAGCTGGTGCAGGTTGACCAATTCGGAGGCGGCATACGCGCCGTCGCAGCGCGCGGCGAGCAAGCCTTTGTTGGCGTTGGACCGCGTCTATTCGTGCTAGATGTGACCGATCGTGCAAAGCCGTTCGCGCTTGGCCGCGGTCCCGTACTTGGAGGTGTCGTCCAGGACATTGCCCTGGAAGGGGATGTCGCGTGGGTCGCGACCGGAGATGCCGGCCTCTACGCGCTGGACGTCTCGGAACCCACAGGGCCACGCGTCATCGCCCACCATCCGCTGCCCGGCGCGTGGGCCGAGAACGTACTCATGCATGAAGGCGCCGCGATCATCTTTAGCGATTCCGGAAACTTTCGATCGGTCTGGATCGTAGCGATCGACGATCAACAGCCTTTGGAATCACGTGAGTTGGAACCCATCAGGCTGTCATCTCCGACCCGGGGGGTCGCGGTGTTTGGCGACACGATCTATGTCGGCGCCGGTAACACGGCGAACCGGGACGCGCCGTTGATTGCCGCATATGACATAGCTGATCCGACCGCCCCTCGGCTTCTGCATGTTACGGTCCTGCCAGCGGATCCTCTTCACTTGGTGAGTATCGAAGACCGGCTGATCGCGATCACGCGACGAGAGGGCCTCGGCACCCACCTCGTCGTGTACGAGCGCGATGTGTCAGGGCAACTCGACGAGGTCGAGCGGCTCGCAATTGGGCCGGAATTCCCCGGCATGCTGGCAGCACACGAGCGGCGACTGTTCGTGAACGCCGACGCCAAGATCCACGTCTACGAGTTGGCGGAGGACTGGAGTCCACGACGAAGCGGTACGATGCCTTCCGATTCCCGATTGGAGGTAGGCGGGTTTGGTCGGATGGCAGTTGAAGAAGAGCATCTGTACATCGCGACCGGTGACCAGCCTGGCCTATTGGTCGTCGCTGTTGGGGATACAGACTCAATGTCGATTCGTGGCGGATATGCTGGGCCTATGATGGTTGATACGGTGGGCCTCTCGGGGAATCGCGTGCTCATGTCGGCCCTAGCTGACCCGCGGATCTGGTCGGTCCCACGCCAAGGACAAGCTGAGCTGGGTGCCCCCTCCATTCTGGCAGGCGTCGAGAGTGGAGGATTCGACGGCAGACCGGAGGACGGGCTGATCATTGCGACCTTGGGCGAACGACTCGTGGCCATCGACGCAAGCGATTTCGGCCGGCCCATCACCGTGAGTGTGGCGCCGCTCGCGTCTCATGGACGCAACGTCCGTGTCTTCGACGACGTCGCGATCGTGGCCCGACTCGCGCGCAGGGTGGATGTTATCTACACCGTCGTCGAGCTCTTCCGCGTTATCGAAGGGAACGAGTTGCGACATGTTTCCGCGTTAGAGCAGGGAGCGAGCGCATTTGGGGGGGCACCGTGGCGCGCCCCAATGCTCTTCGTCTTGGACGGAGCGTTCCTACGAGTGCTCGATCTCGCCGATCCCCACGAGGTCAGACCCGTGTCGGAGATGGAACACGGCTTGGAACCGGGGCCCGCTCTTGCAGCGGTTTCCGATGCCAAGCTCTACCTCGCAACGGACACCGATCTTGTTATGGTGGACATCGCGACGCCCGCGGCGCCTCGTATTGTATCCCGGTACGCCTTGCCGCATGGCGAGGATACGCTCATAGACATGGCCGTCGTCGATGGACACCTTGCGATCCTCATGGAGCACGAGTTGCACCTCCTCGCCCTATCCGAGAACGGCCGGCCAACCCGCACGTCCACCGTTCCGATGCTCTGGGGTGCGATGGACATGGATGTCGACGAGGACAGGATCTATGTCGCGGACACCCTCGCGGGCGTCTCGGTTTGGCGGATCGAGGACACGCAGGCCGCAACGCCGACGGCGCTGCCGAATGCGGGGACACCGGTCGTGTTGCTTCCTTGGCTCGCGCGCTAGGAGCGAACCCGAGTCCCGCCTCGCCGCTACGCTGCCGCCGCCCTCCGGGCCGCCCTTCGCCTGCGCCGCATGAACCACAGCGCGACGAGCCCCGTGAGGCCGATGGCTGCGGCGCCGACTACGAGCGGGGCGAGGATGGCGAGGATGCTCGTCATGAGGGCCGCGACGTCCTCGAGCGTGCTGACCACCGGGTTGCCCAGGCCGCCGGTCGAGGCGGTGACTACGGGGCGGGCCGTTGCTTTGGCGCCGTGCGCGGCGCCCGCGACGAAGAGGCCGAGGACGAGCGCGATGGTCGGGTCGAGCGACTCGACGGCGCCGGTTTGCGAGGCGAAGAGGATGGCGCCGGCGGCCGGGCGAATCGCTAGTCCGGCGAGGTCGTTGATGTGATCCACGACGGGCACTTTGTCGGCGACCACCTCGACGACGAGGAGAACCACCAACGCGCCGATGACCCACGCTGAGGCCAATACCTGGTAAGGGCCCGACAGGCCGACAAGGTCGGGCGCGAAGCGCGCCGTGAGCGCGACGAGCAGCAGCGGAATGTATGCGTTTAGCCCCGCCGAGGCTGAGAGTCCGAATGCGCTCAATACGGCGGAGAGGGCGCCGATGTCCATGCTTCCTCCTCGGGGCGTGGGTGTGATCGCCCCCGGTTGCTGCAGTCTACGATATCGGGCCAGCCGGGTTGCCGTGGGTAGGTTTCTGGGACGTTAGCGTATGAAGCGTATGGGGGCACCCGGTGTCGGTCCGAAATCGCGAGCCACGTGGACGTGTACTCCCGTGGAAACAGCCGCTGCGGCTCCCCCGAACCTCGAGCGCCTATCCTCTCGGTTCGAGCTTCGCGAAACTCTGCAGAAGCTTCTTGATACCGCCCTTCACGAAGGCAACGGTGACCTCTTCGTCGCCGTCGCGTTCGGCGCTGGTGACCACGATGCCTTCGCCGAAGGAAGCGTGGCGCACTTTGTCGCCGGCGTGGAATTGGGTGCGTCCTGCCGCCGCGCCCGCCCGGGTCGGGGCTTTGCGCCACTGCGTCTCTTCGGTGCGCGGACTGCTCTCCTTGCTGCGGCTGCGGGTAGTGCGGGCTGCGCTTGGGGTCAAGACCTCCGGCGGTAGCTCCGTGAGGAAGCGTGAAGGCTGGCGGACTTCCGTCGTGCCGAAGAGCGAGCGACGGAAGGCGTGCACCAGGTGCAGCTTTTCCTCCGCGCGCGTGATGCCGACGTAGAGCAGCCGCCGTTCTTCCTCCAGCGCCTCCGGGTCGTTCGCGGAGCGGGAATGGGGCAGCGTGTCTTCTTCAAGGCCCGTGATGAACACGACCTTGTATTCAAGGCCCTTGGCCGAATGGAGCGTGAGCAACGTGACGCGTTCGCCTTGCTGCGCGCCGTCCTCGCCTTCCGCGATGCCGTCGACGTCCGCGACGAGGGCGACGGATTCGAGCATGGCCGACAGCGCCTCGCGCGGCGGGAGCGCGCCGAAATCTTCGGCGACACCGCGTAGCTCCAGCAGGTTTTCCCAGCGCTCTTCGCCCTCTTCCGAGCCGTCGCGCAGCCAATTCGCGTAGCCGCTGGTGTCCAGTGCTCGGCCGAGCAGCGCGCTGGGCTCGAGCGTATCGCGCGCGAAGAGCAGGCCGTCGATGATCGTGTGGAAGGTTGTGAGGGCATTACGGCTTCGGTTGTCGACCGGTCCGAGTCCAGGTAAGTCCCGCTCGACCTCGTCGTCCACGAGCAACTGCAACGCGCTCCAAAGGGGTACGTTGAACTCGTCCGAGACCGCCTGGACGTAGGAGAGCGCTTTGGGTCCGATGCCGCGCGTCGGGACGTTGAGCACACGCAGGAACGACATCTCGTCGAGCGGGTTGTGGGCAAGGCGCAGAAAGGCCAGCGCGTCGCGGACCTCGCGCCGGTCGTAGAAGCGCGTGGCGCCCACCAGCTGGTAGGGGATGCGGCGTCGTACGAGCGCGTCTTCGATGGCACGGGACTGTGCGTTGGTGCGGTACATCACCGCGAAGTCGCCGTACTCGCGCCCACGCGTGTTCATCTGCTCGATGCGCCGGACGACGTAGGCCGCTTCCTCGCCTTCGTCGTACGCTTCAAATAGCGTGATGCCTGCGCCGCCCTTGGAGTCGGTCCACAGCTCCTTGGGGGTGCGGTTGGCGTTGCCGGCGATCACCGCCTGGGCTGCATCGAGGATCGTCTGCGTCGAGCGGTAATTCTGTTCGAGCAGCACGGTTCGCGCGGCAGGAAAATCGCGGCGGAAGCGTTGGATATTGCGATAGTCCGCGCCGCGCCAGCGGTAGATGCTCTGGTCCTCGTCGCCGACGACGAACAAATTGTGCGGTGCGTCCGCGATCTCGGCGGAGGCCAAGCCGTGCACCATCTGGTATTGCACGGAGTTGGTGTCCTGAAACTCGTCCACGAGCACATGCTGCCAGCGAGCGCGGTACTTGTCGCGCACCGCCGGCACGTCGCGCAGCAACGTGGCGGTCTCGAGCAGCAGATCGTCGAAGTCGAGTGCGTTGCTCAGGCGCAGGAGGGCCTGGTAGCGCTCGTACACACGGCCCGCCACCTCGTGCCAGTAGGTGGGCGGGTTGTACTCTCGCGGCCGGATCATCTCGTTCTTGGCGGCCGAAATGGCACCGAGGATCGCGCGCGGACGGTACTGCTTGTCGTCGAGATCGAGCTCGCGCACGACGCGCTTGACCGTGCGAATCTGGTCGTCTGAGTCGAAGATAATGAAGCGCCCGTCGAAGTCCAGAATGTCGGCGCCGGAGGCCTCCACGCGCAGCAGCCTGGCGCACGTGGCGTGGAAGGTGCCGATCGATAGCCGGTCCATCGCGTGCCCGCCGAGCAGCGTGTCCAGCCGTGCGCGCATCTCGCGCGCCGCCTTGTTCGTGAACGTGACCGCCATCACCTGCCACGTCGGCACGCGCTCCACACCGACCAGCCATGCGACGCGGTGGGTCAGCACGCGGGTCTTGCCGGAGCCGGGGCCGGCAAGCACCAGCGCGGGCCCGGGCGGCAGGGTCACCGCCTCGCGTTGGCGGTCGTTCAGCCCGGTGAGCAACGCATCCGCATCGAGCTTCGGCGCGCTGCCGGGCGCGGGCGGATAGGCGGCGTTAAAGGCCTCCGGCGACAGGGGTGGGGGAGGCGGCGGAGGCGCCGTGGGGCGGGTAACCATGGGGCGCGATTGTAGCACAGGGGTTCGAGAGATTCGGGCGGTGCTCGGCCGGAACGTTTCGGGCGAGATCGTCGGCGTCGGAGGTCGCCGCTGGGCCGTCGAGTTCCCCTGCCGACTCCTCCCCACCGCGGCCCCAAAGGCACGTCAGGGAAGCACGATCTCGCCGATGTCGAGCGCACCATCCCCTGGCGATGAACCGACGCCGGTGTCGCCGTCCACGTCTCCGTCGACGTCATCGTCCCTATCGCCGACCGCGCTTCCGACCCTGCCGCTATCCACGTCGTCGATCCGCCAGCGTTGGCCGGAGTCCGGTTCGTACAGCCCGACCCGCACGATGTAGCGGCCCGGTGCTAGCCCCGCGGGCAGGCTCAACCGACGCGTATCATGCACCGGTTGCAGCGGGGGCCACAGGGCCAGCGGCAACCGCCCGTCGAGTGCGTTGCCATCCGCCTGCGCGACGGGTGCGGCGTCGCCGGCCCGCGCGATCGACCTCCGGCTCTCGGAAAGCGCGTCCACTGTGCCGGTCGATGTGCCCGACTCGCTCGTGTCGCCCATTTCAGATTCACCTACGTCGCCCGTGGCGTCGGCCTGCACAACGTGCACGAAGATCCGCGCATCGCGGGTCGGGGCGCCGAAGGCGGTCCACACCAGGTCGACCACGACCTCACCGTCTTCCACACGCGCCCCGGCGTCGAGCAGGCCGACCTGGCCCGTGCCTTCGCGGTCGGTGAAGCTCGCGCGCATCGACTGCGGGCCGTCGAAATGGGCGACCGGGTCCGTCAGGAGCCATGGGCCAAGCGACAGTGCGTCGTCGAGCAGGAATGCGCTCCCGCCTCCGTCGCCCGACGTTGGGAAGCGCAGATCGGGGGCGCCGTGCTCGTAGAGCCCGACGAGCAGGCTGGCCTCGCCGGCGTGGGCGTCGGCGGGAATGCGCAGGACCAGGTGCTGCGCGTACGTGGCGCCGATCGGCCAGGCCATCGTCGGCCATGCGCCGTCGAAGGGAATCTCGTCGATGCGGGCGACCACCTCGCGGTCGGCGTCGAGCAGGTGGGCGAAGGCCACGTCGTCGCGCGCCACGACGCCGCCGCCTTCGTCGATGATCGCTTCGTCCCAGAAGTCGCGCTCGCTGCGCCAGAACAGCGTGGCGGTCACGCTCGTGCCGGGCGCAATGCGTGGTACGTCGAGCACCGACCACGTTCCCTGCGCGCCTGAACGCAGCGCCGCGATCTGGTCATCATCGAGCGTGATCTCGCCCTGTGGCGTCTCGATACGCTGGGCGGCGAGCGCATCCGCACCGCGTGGCGCGCCGGCGAGTGAGACGCCTACCAGGCGCATACGGCCGTCGAAGACGACGTCCAGCGGCCATTCGGCGGCCGCGATCGTCTCCGGCCCTTCCGGAGCGGGCGCCGCAAAGGCATCGCGTACGACGCCGCGCCACGTGCCGAAGGCGAAGGCGGCCATGCTCGCGGCGAGCAGGAGCGCGCCGCCGCCGCGGACGCGTGCCGGCAACGGTCCGAGCAATCCCGCGACGAACAGGACGGCAAGGCCCGGGAGGGCAGGGTACAAATAGCGCCCGTGGGCGACGATGAGGTCAAACTGCAGGCCGAGGCGGAAGACGGCCGCATAGAGCAGGCCGACCGCGGCCGCGACGAGGCCGAGCGACCAACGTTGGTCGGCCGACAGGACGCCGCGGCGCAACGTGAAGAGCACGAGCAACCCGGTGCAGGCGAGGGCGCACACGACCAGCAGGCCCATATATAACGGCTTGGGCAGGGGCACGCTGCCCCAGCCGAAGCGGCCCCAGAAGGTCGTGAATTGGATCCAGAGGTAGGTGCCGATTTCCTCGGAGAAGGGGATCTCGCGCAGCGAATGACCGATGCTCTGCGACCAGGCCCTTGTGCCGAGCGGGTCCTTCCAGCCGTAGAGGCGCATGTTGCGCACGAGCCACCAGCCGGATAGCGCCGTGGCCGGCACGCCGATCCAAAGGGCTGCGCGCATCAGGAAGCGGAGCGGGGTTTGCTCGGCGCGGCTACGCCAGGCGTGCGCAAGGACGGCGAGTCCGGCAAAACCGAACGCCGGCAGCGTCGTGAGCTTCGTGATCAGACCGAGGCCGAGCACCACGCCAAGGGCGGCGAGGTCGCGACGATCGGCATGGCCTTGGACCAAGCGCACGGCGAGCACGAGCGCGAGCGCAACCCACGCGGATGCCAGGGTGTCGTTGTTAAACACGCCGGAGAAGAATACGTAGCCGGGCAGAAAGGCGGCCATGGCGGCCGCCGCGACGGCCAGCGTCCGCTCGTCCGACCAAAGAAGCCGGCCGAGCCACCACGTGGCGCCGACCACGACCAGGCCCGAAAGGAGCGAAACGAGCCGCAGCAACGCCACCGCGCGCCGTCCGGCCGCATCCCGTTCGTCTACCGGCCCGTCTAGATCTCGGTGGACGAAATAGCCCGCGACACTCGGGTCGTCGAGCTTATGCGAGAAGTGGCGGTTGCGCACGAAGCCGATCGTCTCGAAGCGGCTTCCGGCCGTCGTCAGCGCGCCGAGTAGGTAGTAGAGCGGCGGATGTTTGCCTTGGGGTAGGCCGTCGGGACGCCCGAGCACCTGCGGCAGGCGCCCGTTTTCGCGCAGGAACAGCACGTACTGCACGTGCGTGGGCTCGTCCGGCGCTTCGCCCAAGGGTGTGGCTCGGCCGTAGGCCAGCGCCAGGAGCGTGAATGCCAACAACAGCGCGGCAAGCGGCGCCGCGCGGAGCAAAGCCGCAGGGTGGGAAGAAGATGTGGGCATGGCCCGGGATGGTGCCGATCGACCCGCCGGTGGTCAAGATCCGCGGCCCCCAATTCGTGGCGGACTCTCGCCCTTCGAGCCTTGACCACCAGCAGGCTCGGTGATAGCTTTCCGCCTTCGGCGGAACGGCACCGTGTCGTCCCGCCCGCGGCGCTCCAAGCCGCAAGGCATCAACGTGGCCGCGAACGCGGCGCCCGGATTGCACACGGCGACCGGGAAAAGGGATCGGGTTTACCATGGCAGAGCAAGACGAGCAGACCGAGAAGGACGCGCCGCAGGCCGCGGCCGAGGATTCGAAGGCGACCGATACGCCGGCGGTTGCGAAGGCGGAGTCCGACGAAGCAGCCTCGGCCGCTGAGAAGGCGCCGGCCGCTGCGGAGAAGGAACCGGCAGCAGAGAAGGTACCGGCCGCTGAGAAGAAGGCGCCGGCTGCAGAAAAGAAACCGGCCGCTGAGAAGGCGCCGGCTGCAGAGAAGGAACCAGCCGCGGAGAAGAAGGCGCCCGCTGCAGAGAAAGCACCGGCCGCTGAGAAAGCACCGGCTGCAAAGCAGTCGTCGGCGCCAGCGAAGGCTCCAGCGGTCGCCGCGGCTCCGGCCGCCGACAAGGCCACGGCCGCTGCGAAGACTTCGGCCGATGCCAAGGCAGCTCCGGCCGCCGACAAGGCCCCTGCCGCGGCGAAGGCTGCCGCCGATGCCAAGGCGGCTCCGGCCGCCGACAAGGCCCCGGCCGCTGCGAAGACTGCCGCCGATGCCAAGGCACCTCCGGCCGCCGACAAGGCCCCGGCCGCTGCGAAGGCTGCAGCCGCTGCCGAGGCAGCCCCGGCCGCGAAGCCCGCTGCGAAGTCGGGCAAGAAGCCGAAGCGACGTGGTACGCCGCGCAAGCAGTTGGACCAGGTCAACGCGGGCGAGAAGCTCAAGGGTCGCGTCGTCGGTCTGGCCAAATTCGGGGCGTTCGTCGATATCGGCGCGGTCACGGACGGGCTCGTCCATATCACGGAGCTGTCGGCCAAGCGCGTCCAGAAGGTGGAGGACGTGGTCAGCGCGGGCGACGAGGTCGAGGTATGGGTGAAGGAGATCGATCACGGCAAGGGCCGGATCTCGCTCACCATGAAGTCCCCGCCCTCCGTGCCGATGAGCGGCTTGAGCGCCGGCACGGTGGTGAGCGGTACGGTGACGACGGTTACCAAGTACGGTGCGTTTGTGGACATCGGTTCCGAGACCGAAGGGCTCGTGCACATCAGCGAGATGTCCAGCGGCTTTGTCTCTCAGCCGGAGGACGTCGTGAAGCCGGGCGACACCGTCGAGGTCAAGGTCAAGGAAATCGACAAGGGTCGCAAGCGCATCAGCCTAAGCATGGTCGGCCTCGGCAACGACGAGGGGCTTGCCGAAGCGCAGGCCAACGCCGCGGACTCCGCCGACTACGCCATGCCGGACGAGCCGGAAGAGCGGCATCCCACGGTGGTGGAGCTTGCGTTGCGACGTGCCTTGGGCCAGATCGACGACGAGGATGATGAAGACGCGGCGGAAGGCGCCGAAGAGGGCGCAGCTGCCGAAGGCGAGACGCCCGTGGTCGCGGCCGAAGCGGCCGAAGGCGACGGTCTGTCAGACATCTATGCGCAGATGCTCGCCGAGTACCGAGACACGCAGGAAGAAGACGCCGGCTAGGGGAGCTGCGGCTTCCCATTCAGGCGCCGCAGAGGGGTCGGGCGCGGCCAATGCCGTGACCGGCCCCCGTTGCGTTTTATCGGCCCGTGAAACGGTCCCTTCGCACGGCCGTGAGCCCTTGACACCCCTTGGGCCCACGCCTATCGTCAGCCGGATATCCACCCCAACCCAGCGCGAGATGTCGCCCCGATGTACGAGCAGCTCCGCCAACGAGAGGCCGAGGGCCAGACGATCCGCGTCGCGCTTGTGGGCGCCGGCGCGATGGGCGTCGGTATCGCGTGGCAGGTCGGTCGTACGCCCGGCATGGAATTGGTTGCCATCGTCGACATCGACCCCGCGGCCGGCATCAAGGCCGCCGAAGCCCACGGTACGCCGTGGCAGCGCGTGGGGCCCGACGATCCCATGCCCGAGCCGGGCGTGCTCGTCGTCACCGAGAGCCCCTTCTTCTTGCTCGACGATCGGCCGGAATTGGCTATCGATGTGCTCGTCGAGGCTACGAACACGATCGGCTTCGCGGGTAAGGTGAGTGAGGCGGCTATCGTCGCCGGTATGCACGTGGTGTTGATGAACGCCGAGGTCGATCTGGCGCTCGGTCCCACGTTGATGCGGATGGCCGCCGAGCACGGGGTCGTGGTGACCAGCGATGCGGGGGATCAGCACGGCGTGCTGGCGCGCATGATCGACGAGATCAAGCTGTGGGGCTTCGACATCCGCATGGCCGGCAACATCAAGGGCTATTTGGACCGCTATGCCACGGCGGAGGGTTTGGCCGAGGAAGCACGGATCCGGCGCCTCAACCCCATCCAATGCTGCGCATACACCGACGGTACCAAGCTTTGCATCGAGATGGCGGTCCTGGCCAACGGTGAGGGCCTCGTGCCCCACATACCGGGCATGGAAGGGCCGCGCGTCGCGGACGTCCGTGAGGTCTTCGAGCACTTCGACTTCGACCGCTACGGTGAGCAGGGCGTTGTGGACTACATCCTCGGCGCGGAGCCCGGTGGCGGTGTGTTCGTGGTCGGGCGATGTGAGGACCCGCTGCAGGCGCAGTACCTCTGGTACTACAAGCTCGGCGACGGGCCCAACTACCTCTTCTATCGACCCTATCACCTGTGCCATCTAGAGACGACACGCGCCATCGCGGCCGCCGTCCTGCGCAACGAGGCAGTGCTCACGCCGAGGCACGGCCGGGTGTGCGATGTCTATGCGCACGCCAAGCGCGCGGTGACCGCGGGCGAAACCGTGCCGCACGGCATCGGCGGCGACCACTTCTACGGTCTGATTGAGCGCTGCGCCGATGCCGATGCGCGCGGCGCAGTGCCGATCGCGCTGCTCGAGGCGGAAGGCGCCGCGGAGGCGCGTATCCTGCGCGATCTCGCGATCGATGCACCGCTGAGTTACGACGACGTCGCGTTGCCGGAGAGCTATCTCGTACGACGTTTCCTGGCACAGTTGCCCGCCGTCGCGACGCCGGCCGTATCGCGCCCATGAGCGAGGTCCGCGGCACGGGCGCAGACGCGCCCGCGCCCGCGGGCGATGCACGCCACAGCTCGGCTCCGGCCGGCTCCGGCGCGTCGCCCACCGGCCACGAGCGACGTTCCGTCGGCGGTGAGCGTCGCACGGCAAGCGGTAGTGGGGACTCCGTACTGCCCGCTGCTCCGCCTTCCGGTGATGCGCCGCACGTCGTAGTGCTCGGCGCCGGCGTGTGCGGCCTCTACGCGGCGCGCACCGCCGCGGGAGCGGGGCTGCGCGTGACGGTCCTAGAGCGGGACGAGGTGCTTGGCGGCCTCGCCGCAGGGCGCGAGCGCGACGGCAACTACTTTGATCTGGGCGTGCACCACCTGCATGCCTTCGACGAAGAGATCTTCGAAGACATCCGCGCGCTCATGGGCGACGATCTGCTCGCGGTCGAAAAGTCGGCGCTCATCCGCTACGGTCGCGGCTACCGCCGATATCCGCTCGAGTTTCTCGACCTGCTGACCGGCATTCCTCCGTGGACGTTGGCCCGGGCGCTGGCTGGCCTGATCGCCCAGCAGATGCGCAACCGCGTCGCGCCTTTCGAGGCCGAGAACGCCGAACAGGCCCTCATACAACTCTACGGCAAGCCCCTCTACCGCTTCTTCTTTCGTGACTTTACGGCGAAGTACTGGGGCCGCCCGCCCGCGCAGCTCTCGGCGGCCTTCGTGCGGCGCAAGATGCCGCGCCTGTCCGCGGTGGACATGCTCAAGAAGGCCATGGGCCGCTTTGGGCTGCGCGAGGCACGCGACTCTGCCGTCGAAAGCGCGCTGGCCGAAGAGACGCTCTACTACAGCCGGACGGGTTCGCGCGAGATGCCCATGGCGCTGGCGGCGTTCGTGATGCGCAGCGGCGGCACCGTGCTGACCGAGGCGCCCGTGACCGCCGTCGAGCACGATGCCGGGCGCGTGGTGGCGGTGCGCTACCGGCACGCTGGGCAGGAACACCGGTTGCCTTGCGACCACGTGATCTCGACGATACCCATCAACCATCTAGCCGCATCGCTGGATCCGCCGCCGCCGCCGGCTGTGCAAGAGGCCGGCGCCGCGCTGCGACACCGCCCGATGGTCGCCTACGGCCTGCGGGTGGCGCGCGAACAGGTGCTCGACGCGCTCTACGTGTACTACCGTGATCGGATCTTCCACCGTCTGGCCGAACCCAAGAACAGTGGCCTGGTCGTCGATCCGCCGGAGCACACCATCTTGTTGGTCGAGATGATGTGCCAACTCGACGACGGGCTCTGGAACGGAGACCCGGCGGCGCTGTCCGCGGTATACGACGACCTGGAGCGGGAGGGTCTCCTGCGGCGCGAGGAAGTGGTCGAGACGCGCATCATTCGCGCCGAGCACGCCTATCCTGTGTTCGCGTTGGGCTTCGAACCGCACCTCGATGCCGTTCAATCCCATCTGGACGGCCTTGAAAATCTGAGCTCCACGGGGCGCCAAGGCGGCTTCTGCTACCCGAATATGCACACCACGATGCGCATGGGCGCCGACGCGGCCGCAGTGGTCGTGGCCCGAAGCCAAGCCGATTGAAGGCCGCTGCGCGTTTGATTCCAGCTGCCCTAATGAATCCGGCTACCCGGATGAATCCAGTTGCCGATATGTATCCCGCTGCGCCGATGTGCGCGCTACCCAAGGAGGGTCGCCATGAGCCGCCGACCGCTTGACGTCGAGGAGCTCTTCCGCGACCTGACGCGGCAGCGTGGTGGGGGCAAACGTCCGCCCAATGGTCCGCGGCGCACGGAGCCGCCCGCCGGTCAGGGGCCCGGTCCGGGCGTCGATTTCAGCCGTCGCGTGTGGTTGGTCGGTATGCTCGGCTTCGCCCTCTTCCTGGGGACGACGATGGGCGTCAACGTCTGGACCGAGTGGTTGTGGTTCGACTCGCTCGGTCAGGCGGACACGTTCCGCACCCGTCTGCTGGCGCCTTGGGCCCTCTTCGGCGCTTTGACGGTTGTCGGGGCAGTCTGGCTCAGCGCGAACCTGCTCTTCGCGGCGCGTCGCGTCGCGGACGCGAAGGCGTTTCCGGGGCAGCGCGTTCCTTGGCTCGGGCGTTTCGGCATGCGAGCAGCGGTGCCCGTGTTCGCCCTCGCCGCCGCCGCCCTGATGGCGGCCGGTGCGGCCGGCGCATGGGAGACCGTGCTGCTATGGCGGGCCGGGCAGGCTTTCGGGGTCGAGGATCCGATCTTCGGCAAGGACGTGGCGCATTACGTCTGGGAGCTGCCGCTATGGCGTTGGGGGCTAAGTATCGCGTGGAGTTGGCTACTGCTGGCGCTGGCCGGCAT
>JAJCYU010000378.1 GCA_029262755.1 Anaerolineae bacterium | reverse complement strand
CACGGGCGCGAGCGGCGCGTCGACGTGGGCATCGGAACGCTCTTCGCGATTCACTTGCCACACAGGGCGGTTGACGCAAGGCTCGCGTTGCAGCGACGATGATGCGGACGGGCCGTTACCTTGTCACGATGCGAACCGCCGATCCTGGCGACCGCAACAGCGCCGGACTAGACTTTCGCTTCGTCACGCCACGAGGCGTGCCGCATGTTTCTTGGAGAACCCGATGAACCAGGTCGCCCCGACGCATTCCTCGTCCCCGCCTACGGCACCCGAAAGCCCGAGCGCGGATACGCCGACCGTGACCGACGCGCAGGTTGGCGCCTTGCGCAGCCCTGCGCTGCGTGAGCTGGTCGCACGGGGGCTCGTATACCAGTGCTCGGACCTTGCGGCGCTCGACGCCCGGATGTGCGCGGGCCCGATCGTAGCGTACAACGGCTACGACCTGACGGCGCCGAGCCTGCACGTGGGCAACCTCGTTACGCTCATGATGCTGCGCACGCTGCAGCGGCATGGTCATCACGTAATCGTGTTGCTCGGCAGTGGGACGACGAAAATCGGCGACCCTTCCGGCAAGGACGATATGCGCCAGATGCTCGATGCGGAGACGATCCAACACAACCGGGATCGGATCGAGACGGTCGTGCGGCGTTTCTTGGACTTCGGAGACGGGAGCACGGTCGACGAGCGGGCCACGAGGAGCGAATCGGTGGCGAGCAGCGCAAGCAACGTGATCGAGAGCGCGCGCGCCACCGCGCGGCCCGCGGTGCTGGTCGACAACGCGGAGTGGCTCGACGAACTCGCGTACATCCCCTTCCTACGGGATGTCGGCAGCCACTTCACCATCAACCGAATGCTGACCATGGAGAGCGTGCAGCGCCGGCTTGAGCGTTCGCAGCCGCTGACCTTCCTCGAGTTCAACTACATGATCCTCCAGGCCTACGACTTTGCCGAGCTGCATGCGCGCCACGACTGCGTTCTCCAGACCGGGGGAAGTGACCAGTGGGGCAACATCATCAACGGCGTCGAGCTTGGTCGCCGGATGCGCGACGCGAAGCTTTTCGCGCTCACGGCGCCGCTGCTGCTGAATTCCGCCGGCCAGAAGATGGGCAAGACCGTGGGCGGCGCGGTCTGGCTGTCCGCCGATCTGATGTCCCCCTACGAGTTCTGGCAGTACTGGCGCAACATCGAGGACGACGATGTGCTGAAGGTGCTCGGCATCTTCGGCGATGTGCCGGATGCAGAAATGCAGCGGCTGGCGGGCTTGCAAGGCAGTGCGATCAACGATGCGAAGGTCTTTCTCGCCACGGAGTTGACCACCCTCGTTCACGGTCGCGCGATCGCACACGAGGCGGCGGCGACGGCTCGCGAGACGTTCGCAGACGGCGGGTCGGGGCGCGGCGACGGACTGCCGCGTGTAGCCATACCGCGTGACGAGCTGGAGGCGGGCATTCCCTTCTTTCTCCTTCTCGGCCGAAGCGGCTTGGTCGGCTCCAACAGCGAGGGTCGGCGCCTGATTCAGCAGGGCGGGGGGCGCGTGAACGACATCCAGGTAACCGATCCACACCACTCGGTGACGTTTGAGGATCTTAACGAAGGGGAGCTGAAGATCTCGGCAGGCAAGAAGAAACACGCGATCGTGCACGTCGAGACTGCGTAAGGCCCGTGCGGTGGCACGTCGTCGCGTCCACCGATGTTCACTCGGCAATGCGGTCGTCCCTCGGCGTCGGTGCGACCTGGCATCGGCGGTCGACGTCCATGGGTTGCGGCGCGTTTCGGCCCTTCCAACGGCGCATCATTTCTTGCTTGGGACCCGTCCGGCTGGCACCATCGCGCGCGTCTCGCCGTGTGTGTCTCGGCCCGTCGCGGGTTGGGATGGAATCGCCGGCGAACCCGCGGAGCCGGCTCGCGAGTACGGCCGGTTCGATCCCTACGAGTGCCAGGAGCGTGCCGTGAGCGACGTCCGCG
Organism: Anaerolineae bacterium; assembly: GCA_029262755.1. GTDB lineage: Bacteria > Chloroflexota > Anaerolineae > Epilineales > Epilineaceae > JAJCYU01. The sequence continues at coordinate 27,125 of JAJCYU010000378.1, read as the reverse complement.
ATCTCGAAGACCACATCCATCTGTTCTTGCCCGGTCCGGTTGAGACCCGACCCGAGGTCCTCGATGCACAGGCGCGGTGGATGATCGGCCATCGTATGCCGGAGTGTGCGGAGCTGATCGGACGTGTCCACGAGAAGCTGCAACAGGTCTTTCAAACGAAGTCGCGGGTGCTGATCAGCGCTTCGTCCGGCACCGGCATGTGGGAAGGCGCCAGCCGCAACTGCGTGCGCGAGTCCGTGCTGCATGCGGTCAACGGGGCCTTCGCCGACCGTTGGGCCGAGGTTTCAGAAGCCAACGGCAAGCGCGTTGAACGCGTGAGCGCGCCATGGGGCACGGCCTTTCGGCCGGAGCAGATAACCGAACGCCTGGCCCAGGGCACGTTCGACGCCGTCGCGATCGTGCACAACGAGACCAGCGCCGGAGTGCTCAACCCGGTGCAAGAGATCGCCGCCGCAATCCGTGCGATGCCCGGCGGCAAGGACATCATGATCTTGGTCGATGCTGTGAGCGGAATGTCGGGCGCGCAGCTTGCGTTTGACGACTGGGATCTGGATGTCGCGCTGTGCTCCAGCCAGAAGGCCTTTGCGCTACCGCCGGGCTTGGCGTTCGCCGCGGTCAGCGATCGCGCCATGGAACGAGCGCGCTCGATCCCCAACCGCGGCTACTACTTCGACTTCGTGACCCTGGACCGCTACCTGCAGAAGAACCAAACCCCCGCGACGCCGGCGATCTCGCTACTCTACGCTGCGGACGTGCAGTTGGATGCCATGTTGGCCGAGGGCATGGCGGCGCGTTTCGAGCGCCACCTCGCCCTGCGCGATCGCTGCATCGGCTGGGCGCGTGACCGGGGCCTGGAGCTCTTCGGCGAGGAGGAATATGCCTCGCCGACCGTGACCTGCATCGCGAATACGCGCGGCATCGACATCGGCGCGCTCAATGCGTTCCTGCGCGAAGAGGGCATGATCCTGTCCAACGGCTACGGGGACCTGAAGGGCAAGACCTTCCGCATCGGTCATATGGGCGACTGCCAACTCGGTGACCTCGACCGGCTGCTTGAGGCCGTGGACGCCTTCCTGATCCAGGCGGGTCTTTGGACGCCGACCACAACCGGAATGGCGATCTAATATGACAAACCTACGCGTGCTCGTCAGCGATGCGCTGAACCAGGCCGGTCTCGACATGCTCGACGCGGCAGACGGAGTCAAGGGCCACGTCCACACCGGCTGGTCGCCCGAGGAATTGCGGGCCGCGATCGGCGAATACGATGCGCTGATCGTGCGTTCCGGCACGCAGGTCGATGCCGCGTTGCTGGCGGCCGGAACGCGGCTGAAGGCGATTGCGCGCGCCGGCGTGGGCGTCGACAATATCGACCTTGCGGCCGCCACGAAGCACGGGATTCCCGTCATGAACAGCCCGACGGCCAACAGTATTACGACGGCCGAGCAGACGCTGTGCTTGATGCTCGCCGTCAGCCGGCATACGGCCCCCGCGCACGCATCCGTGGCCGCGGGCGAGTGGCGTCGCTCCGAGTTCGTCGGCCGCCAGCTGCACGGCAAGACGCTGGGTATCGTGGGTTTCGGCACAATCGGCCGGCTCGTCGGGGAGCGTGCGCGGGCCTTCGGCATGCACATCGAGGCCTTCGATCCCTTCGTCTCCGACGAGGACGGCGCGAAGGCCGGTGCCACGATGCGGCCCCTTCCGGATCTGCTGGCAAGCGCCGACTACCTGACCCTGCACGCGATCGTCACCGACGAGACCCGTCATATGATCAATGCCGAGAGCCTCGCCCGCATGAAGCCAAGCGCGGTGCTGATCAACGTGGCACGCGGCGCGCTTGTTGATGCGAACGCGCTCGCGGATGCGCTTCGCAACGGTGGGCTACGCGCGGCGGCCATCGACGTCTTCGAGCAGGAACCACCCGAAGGCAATCCGCTGATCGGTATGGCCAACGTGCTCCACACGCCCCACCTCGGCGCGAGCACGGTCGAAGCGCAGGAGGCCGTGGCGACGCAGGCGGTCGACGCTGTTCTCGGCGTGCTGCGGGGCGAGAAGCCCGTGCATCTGGTGAACCGGGACCTGCAGGGTTAGCGCGAAGGGCGGATGCATTGCGATGCGTGCGATGTGGGGCGCTCGGTGATCGTCGGATCGCGCGACGGCGTCCACAGAACGAGGCACGATCGCTCATTCAGCAGCCTGCGTCCCCGCGAGCGCTGACCGGTCGCTGACTGGTCTCGCCCTTACGTCGGTCCGTTGGTCTCGGGGCGGATTCCGGTCCACAGCCCCGCTGAACGGCCGTTCGAGCCGGAGAATTAGGCTGTGCGGCGATTTCGAAGGCTGGAGCTTGCCCGCACCAGCGTTGCGCACTCCGAAATCGCTGACAGCGCTCTAGCACAAGAAATCTAAACTTGAGGATGAACGGCACGGGACGCGGACGATCGTTCGCGATGTGAGACCGCTGCCGTTCGGATGCTTGATGCATTGGACGTTGGATTGCCCGCTCTTTCCTCACTTGGAGGTACCCATGAAGAACTTTCGCTTTGCCCGTCATCGAACGGGTCCGATTCAACAGCACGTGCTTCGCCCGTTCAGCGCCGCGCTTGCGGCGCTGGCCATCGCAGCGGTTGCCCTGGCGCAAGGCCAAGCCCAACCGGTTGCGGCCGACTTCGGGTCGACGACCACACCAGGCGACGGCATCGTCGCTCCGCTCTTCGACCCGGCGCAAGGCGGTGCCTACGGTTCCTCCGGCGACCTTCTTGCGGACGGAGCGTCGAGTGAGCTCGACCTCCAACAGCAACAGGTCATTGTCGACGTCGCGGCGCGCGACGACTTCTTCGAGCCGGCGGTGGTGACCATCACGGTCGGCAGCGCGGTTCGCTGGACCAACCGCGGCACCCATGTCCACACGACGACCAGCGACAATGGCTTCTGGAATTGGGCGCTGGTGCCCGGCTCGAGCTACGGCGTACGCTTCCTCTCGGCCGGAACCTACGACTACCACTGCACGCTGCACATGGACGAGGGAATGCGTGGGCGCGTCGTGGTATTGCCCGCGCAGGGCGGTGCGACCCCGCCGACCCCTGGCCCGACCGCAACGCCGCGTGGCACGCCCATGCCCGGCGAGTTCCCCGGTGAAGGCGCGATCGTCTACGACTACTTCAACGACGAGGCAGCAAGAGACCAGAGCGAGCTGTTCGTGGTCGATGCCGATGGCGGTGCGCCGCGACAGCTGACGTTCAGCCCCGATCGCTGGGAAGTGCAGCCGAACTGGGCGCCGGATCGGCGCTCGGTCGCGTTCGCAGAGCGCAGCGGCCTTGGGCCAAGCGGTCCATGGAACATCCGCGTGCTCAACTTGGAAACGGGCATGACACGCGATCTGACGACCGGCCCCCTGGACCTGGAGCCGGACTGGCACCCCACCGGTGCCTGGGTGGCCTATACCCACATCGAGCAGGGCGCCGGCACCCGTCGTAGCGAGATCCGCGCGATTCGCGAGGACGGCACCGATCTACGCGTGCTCGTCCGCCTGGACTCCACCACCGGCGTCGTGGCCGACCCCTCGTGGTCGCCGGACGGACAGAGCGTGGTGTTCACCGTTAGCGGTGCATTGGGTGGGACCCTCTATCGCTGGCAGCCCGGACGCGTCGAGGCCCTGACCGCGAACCGGTTCGCCAACGATATTGATCCGGCTTGGTCTCCGAACGGGCGCTATGTCGCGTTTGCGTCGGGTCGTCCGCAGGGAGCAAGTACCGATACGCGGCATGATATCTGGCTGCTCGACATGGTCACCGGCGGCGTAGGCGCCGTTGCGGCGCACCCCACCTGGGACCTACGGAGACCGGCGTGGAGCCCGGACGGAACGCGCCTGGTCTTCAACGCTCGATTCGAGCGCGGTCCCGACCGTTGGGCGCTCTACACCGTGCCCGCCACGGGCGGCACCGTGAGCGGACCGTTGGCGATGGGTACGGAGCCCGATTGGGGCGCGGGCGAACGCATCGCGCTACCCACCCCGATGCCGGGGCCGACGGGCACTCCGCCGCCACCGCCCGTGTTCCCGACGCCGATCCAGCCGCCGACGCCGTTCCCGACGGCCACCGAAGGCCCTCCGCCGACCTTCCCGCCCCCGCCGGTAGAGCCGACCCCGACGAGCATGGCGACGGCGACAGAGACGTTGCCGGGCCCGACCGCGACGGCGACGGCTGAGCCGACGACGAGCGTGTCGATGGAATGGATCTACCTACCGCTCGCGCTTCGCAGCGCACCGATCGCCGGCGCGAACGGGGCGAGCGCGGAGTAGTCACGGTCGTAGGTCGACGTTCGTGAGCGCGTACGCGGTCACGCGTCGACAACGAGCAATAGACGGGGCACCGGGGCGGTCCGAAGTTTGGGCCGCCCCGGTTCGCGTTTGGAATGAGCAGGCTATTCGACCGTCTCCAGAGGGCGTGTCAATACGCTCGAATTCGAAGTAGCGTGGAGCGAGGGACGCTGGGCGTGCCGGCGAGGCGGCGAGACGGCTTCGTCCGATCGCGAGGAGGCGAGACAGCGCACGGCAAGCACGCGCGAGTGTGCCCAGCGCAGCGGGCCCATCTAGCGACCGAGCGCAGACGCAAGCGCTCTGCGCGACCCGCGCTACCGCCGGGCGAAGGCCGCCATGGCTCGCAGCCCCACGAGTTGGTCGGCGCGCAAGCGGGCGATGCCCTCGTCGCCGGGCTGCATCGCCGCGATCTCATCGCGCCAGCGAATACCCTCGTAGAGCACCCGTAGCCGCAGCATCGCGGCGAAGGATGCGCGCAGCACGTCCTCCTCGGCGAGGTCGGCGAACGCGGAAAGGTAGGCCGTGATCACCGCCTCTTTGCGGGCAGTGTCGGTCCAACAGGAGTCCAGGAGGCGGTCGCAGCCGAAGAACGGGTGACCGACAACCGTGTCGCTCCAGTCGAGAAACACCGGCTCTGCATCGCGAACGACGATGTTCACGTGGACCAGATCCTGGTGGACGAGCGTAGCGGGCAATCCGTCGCCGGCTAGAACCCGGCACGCTTCGTCGATCCGCGGCTGGAGACCGGCCAGCGTGTCGCGATCCGCATCGTCTAGCTCGTCCGCGCAATCCTCCAGCAGCCCGTCGAACTGCGCGCGGAGTGCGAGCGGCCTGCGATCACGGCAGCCCAGGTCGAGCCAATCTTGCGCGGTGTCTGGATCGTCGCGTTGGATGCGTGCGAAGCGCTCGACCGTCCGGCACCACACCGACGTGTCGTCCTCGGGCAAGCCCGGCGTGCCGACGTCGAGGGTTAGGCTCCAGCCCTGTACGGCGTCCGTCGCGATCACCGGGGCGATGTGCGCGGGCCAGCGCGGCGCAAGCCGTGCAAGAATCGCGGCTTCCGGAGGTGGCAGGATGCGGTCGGCCGGGAAGTGGGCGTCCGTAGCGGGCAGCTGCAACCGAACGACAGCCGAGCGCGACGTGTCCGCGACGAGCTGTGCGTCGCGCAAGGGGCCGAGCCCCGCGCTGTGAACGGCCTCTTGAAGCCAGGCGGCTGCATCCGGCGCGACGGCCGCGATCAAGGCCAGTGGCTGGAGCTGTGGATCACTTCCTGAGGCGGACACGTTGGCCACGGCCACTAGTAGTAGCCCTCAACCAGCATCGTCCACGGTCCGTCCTTCCACGCCAGCGTTAGCGTTTCCACGTGCAGGAACGTCCACCTTGGATCGCTGCTGTCCAACGCGCTCCCGCGCAGCTCGACATCGTCCCAGAGATTATGCGACCACGAACCGCCGGCCGTGGTCACGAATCGGCGCTCCTCGATGCCGGCGTCCCGACCGGCAAGACGCAGTTCGAGCAGTTCCGCGTCCGGGCCCGTGCCGCGCGCTTGTCCCAGGAATTGCTCCGCCGATAGCTGCGGGAGCGACCGCTCCAACCGCCAGGGCCCGCTCTCAATAGTGACCACGTCGCCCGCCTTGAGCGCCGCAGCATCGATCGCGCGCAGGTCCCAACTCCATTTGCCCTTCACGTTCGCAACCAGTTGCTGCTCGGTCACCCAAATCCCGCTTGGCTGGTCGAGTCGCGCCGTCAACAAACTACCCGGAGCCGCCGTTCCGCCGATTTCCCCATCCTTCGTAGTGCTGAAGGTTACGACCACTGTCGGGCCGATCCAGGTGCTACGAACGTGATGCCCGTCGGCCATCTCGTAGATAGCAGAGAGCTTGTCGCCCGGCTCCGGGTCGGCCGGTTCGCCCTGATTCGCGAGCCACGTCACTCCGTCTGCATAGCGCACAGTCTCGGTCTGCTGCTGTTCCTCCGCCCCGTCCCCGCCCTCGTTCGAAGCACGGCCGTCCCCTTGCTCGTCTTCGGCGTACGCGATCGAATCGCGGTTCGCGGCTGGGACAAGGAGCGCAAAGTCGCCGCGGCTATCCGCCTCGCCCTCGATATCGAGAGGTGACTGGCGCGCCAAGAACACGGCGGCGCCTGCGTCCGTGGAGCCGCTCACGAGGGTTCCCGAGGAAACAACTCCGCCTGCAAGGGTCGGAGTAGCTGTGGGCCCAACGTCGCCGATCGAGTCTTCGCTGGCACCGTCTGCGCTCGATTCGTCCGCGCTTGGTAGGGTGGCGCCGAGTTCTTCGGCGCTGAAATCGTCCGCGCCCGATTCGTTCACCGTCGAGACGGCGGCCAACGATGCGGACCAGCGTGGGACCTTGAGCGTCACCGGGGTCCCGTCGAGCATCCCGCGGAGCGTATCGCCGGCCATGATCTCGACCGGTGCACCGGCAGGATCGCGCAGGACGAGGTCGAGGTCGCCCGACCACGCGCCGCCGCCGGACGCGCTCGCAACCACGTTGCCGGCCCGGACGAGCTCGAGTGCGGCCTCCACCTCCCAGAGTCCTTCGACGAGGGCGCGCGGTGTTCCTGGCAGCGCCGCGAGCAACGGCACCTGGTAGCAGTAGTAGATCTGGTCGCCCGAGGGCAGGTGCGCCGTGACGTAGTAGTGGCTCGCCGGCAAGAGATTCACGCTCGACTCGATCTCCCAGTCCCCCGACTCGCCCACGTCCGTCTCGGGGCTGTCGACCTCGCCCGGCCGCCAGGGATTCCATGTAGCAACGGCGATCCGCGCGTCCGGCGGTGCCAATCCAGCGAGCCGATCCGTGCCCAGGTCGTGATCGGCCTCCAGCGCTGCGACCTCGATCTCCCGCAACTGCTCGCCGTCGTGGATTACCAGCACATCGCCCGTCTCGGGACGCACGCGGCGGATCTGGTCGTCGCGGATCCAAGCGGTGAAGCGGCCCGTTGCGTCGGCTTCCGCAGCCCCTCCGCCGCGGAGGCTGCCGTCGGCGGAGCGCAGGGTCATCGTGACGACCGTGAAGGGCCTCGTACGTCCGGTGATGTCGCCTGGGTGTAGGGAGATGCGTACGTATGGCACGCCGTGGTCGGTTGCGACGGTGAAGCCCTTCTTGTCGGTCACCTGCAGGGTGTATGCGGATCCGCCTGCGAGGCTGCCGGTAGCGCTGCTTCCCGGACCACGGAGGTCTGAGATGTCACCGGCAGCGGCGTTCTCCGTGCTAGGAGCAGCTGCATCGGATCCGGTGCCGGAATTGCTGTCGGACTCGGCTTCGGATTTGTTGTCATTGTCGACGTCGGACTCGCTGATGGAATTGTTGTCGGCGGCGGCGCCCGAATCGGCGACGGGAGTATCTTCGGCCTCGCGCTGTCTTTCTTCCGGTCCCGTCCCTGCGTCGACCGCAACTTCCTCTGGAGCCCCAAGATTAAGCTCGAACGCACCGTGCTCGTCTGTCTTTGCGGTGCGCGTGATGCCGTCCTTGCTGCGCAGTGCTACAACCGAATCGGGAGCGCTGTATCCGCGGAGTGTGCTTCCCTCGCGATCAGTGCGCACGTCCACCCTCGGAATGGTCTGTGCGACCCCGTACTCTCCCACGTTGATCCGAGCAAAGTGCCCGGGAAGCGGGTAGACCTCGTTGCCTTCGCCATCGCGCAGCACCGCCTCCCACGACTCCGTACCGCGGATGCGAGCGGCCTCCCCCTCGGCCAGCACCGTGCTCCCCTCGCTAAGTTGGATTTGGATGGGAGCGGCCTCGAGCCAGTGGGCAGGCCCAAACACAACGGGACGCCCGATGGTGATGCCCCACGTGCCGCCAAGGTCTGTCGGCGAGGGGGGCAGTTGCACGAACGTAGAGAGGTCGTCGATTTCGTATGCCGGCTCACGGCTGCGCGCGTTGCCTTCGGCAGGCGCCTCCAGCACAGTGGGCTCGGTCTCTTCTTCCGACCAGTCGCCCACGCAGCCTGCCAGCGGCAGCAGGACGAGCAGGAGCAAGCACGTTGCGAGACCGAGAGCTTGCCTCATACCTGGGCGGCGCCGCCCGCACGGGTAAGGCCGTACAACGTCGCGAACTTGTCGTTCACGTAGCGATCGAAGGCGCCGACGTCGAGGGCGCGGCCCGTTGCGCGCCGGCAGATTTCAGCCGGCAGCAGGACGCGACCGTGGCGGTGGACGTTGTCGCGTAGCCAGACCAGGAGGGCTTCGGTACTACCGCGATCCAGATCGCTTGCCACCTGCGGTGCTTGCTCTACCGCCGCCTCCATCAGCTGCGCGGCGTACAGGTTGCCGAGCGCGTAGGTGGGGAAGTAGCCGAAGCTTGGGCCCGTCCAGTGGATATCCTGCAACACGCCCACGGTGTCGCTTTCTGGAGTGATCCCGAGGAGGGCCTGCATCTGGTCATTCCATGCGGTCGGCAGGTCGGCCACGGCGAGATCGCCCGAGATCAAGGCTTGCTCGAGCTCGAAGCGCAGGATGATGTGCAGGTTGTAGGTCAGCTCGTCGGCCTCGACGCGGATCGGGGAGGCTTGCACCTTGTTGATGGCGGCGTGGAAGTCCGACACGGGGACATCGGAAAGCGCGGAAGGGAAGGCGTTCTGCAAGCCCGGATAGTGCGCCTGCCAGAAGGGTAGGCTGCGCCCGACCGCGTTCTCGATCATGCGCGACTGCGACTCGTGGATGCCGGAGGACGCGCCGCGGGCGAGCGGCGTGCGCGCGAAGGCGGGGTCGGTGCCCATCTCGTACATCGCGTGACCGCATTCGTGCATCGTGCCGAAGAGAGCGGCGTTGATGTGTCGGGGGTAGTAGCGGGTGGTGATGCGGCAATCGCCCTGCGCGAAGCTCGTTGCGAAGGGGTGCACCGCGGTGCCGATGTGACCGCGATTCAGGTCGTAGCCGACAGCCTCGGCGAGCGTGCGCACGTAGCGCTCTTGGGCGGCCACGTCGTACTCACGGTGCAGGATCGAGTCGTCGATCTCGACGCCGCTCGACTCGATTGCTTCCCGTAGCGGCACGATGATCGCGCGCGCGTCCTCGAAGAGCCGTGCGACCTCGGCCGTGGTGATCCCGCGCTCGTAGCGGTTGACCAGCGCATCGTAGGGCGTGTCCTCATAGCCGTAGAGTCCGGCCAACTCGCGGCCCAACTCGACGACTTTTTCGAGGTGCGGCTGGAAGGCTTCGAAATCGTTCTCCTCGCGCGCCTTGGTCCAAGCTTGGTGGGCTTGGCCGGAGATCTGCGACCGGCGGGTGACGAAGTCGGAGCTCAACATGCGGGCGTCATCGAAGTCGCGCCGAAGCACATGCAAGAGGGCCCCGACAAAGCTCTCGGGATCCGCGCCCTGCTGTTCGGCTTCAGCTCGTTCGAGACGCTCGCCCATCTCGTCGGAGGTACCCATCTCGTAGATGAGGCGGCTGAGCGTCGTCATCTGCTGGATGCGCGCCTGGACGCCTCCCGGCGGCATGTTGACCTCGCGGTCCCACCCGATCACGGCGGCGGCCTTGCCAAGATCGTTCAGGCGTTGCACGTCCTCCAGGAGGGCGTCGAAGGCGGGACCTACCGCCTGGGCTTCATTCGGATTCGGCATGATGGGGCTCCTGAGGATGAGGGATGGTGCTCGATTCTAGCGCGGGCTTGGGACCTGCTCCAGCGAGCGTGTTTGCTCCACGTTGCGGAAGAACGCCAACAGGGCCGCGTTGAGCAGCTGGGGAGCCCTATGCGGGGCGCCATGACCGACACCGGGCAGCACGAGCAGGCGCGCGTCCGGGAGCCCGCGGTATAGACGCAGCGTCTGCTCCAAGGGGACTACGGGGTCGCGGTCGCCTGCGGCGACGAGGGCCGGAACATGGATGGCGGCCAGCTCGGCGGCCGAGAAGTTCGGGCGTATGCGATCTTCCTCCGCCCACCACGAGAGCAAGGTGTCGGGATCGATGGCGTGCCATTTGCGCATCGCGCGCCGCCAGAGCGGGTCGCGTTCGTCGATCCGGGCAGGATCCCAGAAGCCGGCGCCGTGACGCGCCTCGTCGCGCTCGACGTTGTTGCTGATCAACGTCACGGAGCGCAGGCGATTCGGATGACGGGCGGCGGTGAACAACGCCGTGGACGCACCGCCGCTGAAGCCGCACACGTGGGCCGTTTGCAGCTCGAGCGCGTCCAGCAGATGCACCACGTCGTCCGCCATCGTGCGCAGATCGAGGCGACCGGCAGGATTGGTGCTACGGCCGTGGCCCCGCATGTCGATACCAAGGACCCGGAAAGATGCGGAGAGCGCCGGTACTTGCTTGGGCCAGCTAACGCCGAAGGTCTCGGTTGCACCATGTAAGAGCACGACCGCAGGGCCGGTCTCAGGTCCATGGGATTCGTAGTACAGATCGAGGCCCGGCAACGCAATCAACGGCATACGGTACGCGTTCTAGGCGAAACCTGGCGGCTGCGCGGTCGTACAATGGGGTGAACGCACGCGCTTTGTGCTTCGAATTCGGCGCGCGGCAACAGCCCCGCCTTCCCCGACATGGAGTGTGAACACATGGTCAACGATCCTCTACGAAATCCAGGTCTCGCGGCGATTCTTTCGCTCATCTTGCCCGGCGTCGGACAAGTCTACGCCGGTCGCTTTGGTTGGGCGATCGTGTGGTTCATCATAACGCCTGGCTTCTGGTTGGGTTCGGGCGGTCTGCTAGGCTGGGTCGCCCACCTGCTCAGCGCCGCGCAGGCGCACAAGCAGACACAGGCACGCAACCTTCGCCTCTATGCCTGAGGCGTTTCGGATCTTCGCTTGAGGAGACCAACGGCTATCTCGTCTTCTCGCAAGAACGTCGTACGGGCGTGACGGAAACAACCGCCCGGTTGGTACCTGCAGCGAACGCGCGCACCGAGTTCTCGGTGCGCGGTTCGCGTTTCATCGCGGATCTGGGCGGCACGGCTGATGTCGATTCGGCGCAAGCGTTTCGCGATGACCGGCGTGCAGAATTCTCCGACGCCAGCCACCATTGCTTCGCGTTCATCGTCGGCCACGGGGCGAGCGTGACGGAGGGCAAGAGCGACGACGGCGAGCCCTCGGGCACGGCGGGCGCCCCGATGCTGGCCGTGCTGCGCGGTAGCGGGCTCGGCGATCTCACCGTCGTGGTCACACGCTACTTCGGCGGCACGAAGCTCGGCACGGGCGGGTTGGTGCGCGCCTACACAGCCGCGACACAGGCCGTGCTCGCGATGGCGCAGCCCATAGAAAAGGTGCATTGGGTCGCGATTCGGATCCGAACGCCCTATCCCATGTACGAGTCGATCGGTCGCCTTCTCAGCGAACACGGCGCGGAGGTCTTGGACGAACGCTTCGAGGCCGCCGTGACCCTAACCGCGCGCATTCCGCAGGGTGAAGTCGACGGCTTGGAGGCTGCGGTCGCGGAGCGCAGCGCCGGCCGGATCGGGGTCGAGCGGCGGTAGCGCGTGTAGTGCGGGCGGGTGCTGGTAGCGCCGGTAGCGTTGTCGTGGTCGGATCTGCTCGACCCATCGTTGCTCTTGTTGCTACGTCACACCGAAGACCCAGGTGCAATCGACCGGCGAATCGCAGCGGTCGACCGTGACCCCGATCGCGCCCGCACCGCAATACCGTGTCGCTGCGGCACTGTCTTGTTCGTTGCCCCTCGCTCAGCCTTCAAGCGCGGGAAGCACGATGCCGCGGGCCTCGCCGAAGCCGATCCGGTAGCCGTCGCCTTCGCACCAGCCGCGCAGGATCACTTCGTCGCCGTCGGCCAGGAAGCGACGCTCTTCGCCGCCGGGTAGGCTCAGCGGTTGCGTTCCGCGCCACGCGAGCTCCAGCATCGAGCCGCGCGAATCGGGCGTCGGACCGCTGATCGTGCCGGAGGCCATGAGGTCGCCCGGACGCGTGTTGCATCCGGTGATCGTGTGGTGGGCCAACTGTTGGCGAATGTTCCAATACAGGTGCCGCGCGTTGCTGCGTGCGATGACATGGCCTTCGCCGCGCATCGTCTCCGTCCGCAGCGCAACCTCGAGCTGAATGTCCAGCGACCACGCGTCGGACTCTTGCAAGTAGGGCAAAGGCTTGGGATCTTGGACGGGACCGGCTTCGCGGAAGGGCGCCAGCGCGTCCAGCGTGATCACCCACGGCGAGATGGTGGTGGCAAAGTTCTTCGCGTTGAAGGGGCCGAGCGGCACGTACTCCCACTTCTGGATGTCGCGCGCGCTCCAGTCGTTGACCAGCACCAGGCCGAGGATATGCGCGTCGGCTTGGTCGACCGGGATCGGTTCGCCGAGGGCATTGCCCGGCCCTGTGAAGAAGCCCATCTCCAGCTCGAAATCGAGAAGCCGGCTCGGTCCGAAGACGGGGGCGTCGGCATCGGCGGGGATGGTCTGGCCGCGGGGCCGGCGAACGGGCGTCCCATCCAGCACGACGGAGCTGGCGCGCCCGTGGTAGCCGACGGGCAGGTGTAGCCAGTTGGGCAGCAATGCGTTCTCTGGGTCGCGGAACATCGTGCCGACGTTCGTGGCGTGCTCGCGCGAGCTATAGAAGTCCGTGTAGTCGCCGATTTCCATGGGCATCAGCATCGTCACGTTCGTAGAATCGTGCAGGACGGCCGCGCGCAGCGTCTCGTCGTCGCGCAACGTCGGCGCGTCGGCGGCGAGTAGCGCCGCCAGGCGGGAACGGACGGCTCGCCATGTGGGGCGGCCGGCCGCGCTGAAACGGTTGAGGCTTGGCAGATCGAAGAGGGCCTTGCCCGCAGCCGGCGTGTCCGCGAAGTGGCCCGCGGCGTCGAGCGCGGCCAGGTCGATGATCCACGAGCCGATTCGGCTCACCACGCGTTCTCGATCGTTGGACAGGCGCGCGGCGCCGAAGGGCAGATTCTGGATCGGGAACGGCGAATCCGTCGCGACATCAACGAAGCTGCGTGCATCGGGGGCGACGCTGGGATCGGAATGCAGGGTCATCGGGATCTCCGGTTCGGGGCGGGTCGACGATGCAGCGTGGGGCAGTGGGATCTTTGTTGAGCGCGATTTGCTCGGCGCGGCCTACGTTGGGCGCCACCTGCTCGGCGCGATCGAAGCACGACACCTGGTCACGAAGTCCACGCGTTGAAATTCGTCGTGCGCGCAGTTGAGCCAGAAGCTACGCGCCGGATGCTAGGGGCCACGTCCTAGATCGGCAAGCAACCGCGCAGGGCTCGTTGACCCGCGCTCGCCTGCCCGGTAGCATGGCGGACCCGACCTCGGGATCACCATTGCGGAGCTCTTCCATGGTCCACGAACCAAACGACCCAGCGACCAGAACCGCGCACTTTGCGGCTCGCGCGCTGAACATCCAGCCGACGGGCATCCGCAAGATGTTCGATCTAGCCGGCGAGGACACGATCCATTTTGGGCTCGGCGAACCGGACTTTCAGCCACCGGACGTCGCGATCGAGGCCTTCTATCAGGCGATGAAGGACGGTCACAACAAGTACACAACGCAGGCGGGTCTGCCCGTGTTGCGGGAAGCGATCGCCGATCAATGGAGCGACTTCGTTCCGGGGCTCGGCGCCGGCAATGTCTGCGTCACGATGAGCGGTACAAACGCGCTGCTTGTAATGAACATGACCCTGCTCGATCCCGGAGACGTGATCCTCGTGCCGGACCCCGGCTTCCCGTTGTACGTGCCCCACGCCGGGCTCATGGGCGCCGAGGCGCGCACCTATGCGTGTCGTCACGAACATGGTTTCGTGCCGCAGGTCGAGGAATTGGAAGCGTTGGTCGACGATCGGACCCGGGCGATCCTCTACAACTTCCCCGGCAATCCAACCGGCGCCACGATCGACGAGGCGCAGCGCGACGCGCTGCTCGAATTTGCGATGCGCCACGATCTTTGGATCATCAGCGACGAGGTCTACGACAAGGTCGTGTACAACGGGCACCACGTGTCCTTCCTGACCGAGCAATACGACAAGGTGATCCTGGTCAACAGCTTCAGCAAGACGTTCGCGATGACGGGTTGGCGTATCGGCTATCTGCTGAGCCCGCACCTGGGCGCGATGGAACAGCTTTCGAAGCTCCAGTATTACGTGACCGCATGCTCGAACGAGGCGATGCAGTACGCCGTGCTCGCGGCGCTGCGTCACGCGCCGGACTATCCGCGTGAGATGGCCCAGGCGTTCCGGAAGCGCAGAGACGTCATCGTCGAGCGCTTGGATGCCATGCCGGGCGTCGATTGCCACCGTCCACGCGCCGCGTTCTATGCCTTCCCGCGCGTGCAGGTGCCGGGCCTCGACAGCGAGACGATCGCGATGGAGATCCTGCGCGATGGCGTGCTGTGCAGTCCCGGCACGGCTTTCGGTCCCGCCGGCGAGGGCCATCTGCGGTTCGCGTTCACCAACGGGCTGGACGTAATGAAGCGAGGGCTCGACCTTGTCGAGGGAACGCTGAACCGCCTGCATTCCGAGAGCGCGGCGCGTGGGGCGCCCGCCGCGGATTGATGCGGTGAGCCGGTGTCGGGTGAAGTAGTGCGCCCGCCGCGGTTTGATGCCGTGCGTGGCAGGGTCGAGTGCGAGGATGGGATGTAAATCGACGCGTGGCGGAGTGCGGTCTCGAACGGATCCGACGGTAGCTTTCTGTAGATTCCTGTCGCTACGTGTTCGCCGTCTCGCGGACCAGCTGGTGCGCCCAGCGTAGGCCCGTTTGCAGCCGGGAGAGGCTGAGCCACTCGCTCTCCCGGTGCGCGTCGCCGCCCAAGGTGAGATAGAGCGTGACCGCAGGAATGCCTTCGGCCAGCGGCACGTTCGCATCCGTGCTGGACATCGACAACACGATCTTGTCCTCCGGCACCCCGACCGCCGCTCCGGAAGCAATCGCGCGGCGCACGAGCGGATGCTCCGCGGAGATCGAGCCGCTCGGGCGATCGCCGACGAGGCGCCAGGTAATGTCCACGCCGTCGGGCGCCCTGTCGGCGGCCGCCTGGAACAAGCGTTGTGCCCGGCGGTCCAGTGCGGAAAGCGTCCCTGATTCTTCGCTGCGCAGATCCAGCAGCAGGTGGGCGTGCTCCGCGATCGTGTTGACCGACGCGCCACCATCGATCACGCCGACGTTGAAGCTGGCTCGCGGCCGCGCCGGAAGGGTCCAACGCGTGATCGGCTCCGCGAGGCGAAGCAGGTAGTGCACGGCGCTGGGTGAGCCGAAATCGCCCCAGCTGTGGCCACCCGTAGCCGCAACGTCCACGCGGTAGCGCTTCGAACCCAGCGCGCGGTGGGTGACCAACCACGGACCCGACGACGTACCTTCCAACACGATGGAAGCTGCGATGCCTTCGGGCCCGCCGAGTCGGCTTACGGCCGCACGCATGCCCCGCAGGTCGCCCAGCCCCTCTTCCGCGGCGTTCGCAACGAACCAGATGTCGCGGCGAAAGGGCCCGCAGCGCGATAAGCTCTCGGCCAACGCGAGCAAGCCGGCGACGCCCATGCTGTTGTCGCCGATGGCCGGCCCGAACAGCGTGTCGCCTTCACGCCGTGAGGTCAGATCGACCGACGCAGGAAAGACGGTGTCGGTGTGGGCCGAGAGCATGATGGTGCGCAGGAGACGGGAACGGTTCACGGCCTCGAGCGCGCCCCGATGGCCGGTTCCCTCTCCGTCCTCAGATCCATTCTCGTCCGCGGCGTTGCTCCCGTCCGCAGGGCTACTCGGGACTGCGGGCCCGCCGGCTCCCGGCAGGCGGGCGTACACGTTGGGGGTGTCATCCACCGTCACGTCGCGAAGGCCGAGCGCGCGCATTCGGTCGGCCACCCACGCCGCGCGATCGTGCTCGGCGCCGGTCGGCGCCGCAATCGATTGGATCCATAGGCAATCCGCGGCGACCGACTCGATGTCGAAGTATTCGGGCCCGCTCGCAGCGGCGTCTGACAGCGGCGTCGCGGCGGCGGGTCGAGGCGCGTCTTCGGACGGATCCGGGGTCGGGCTCATCGTGGCGTGCTCCCAATGAAAGAGGCGAGATTATAATCCACCGTCCATATCGGCGAATTGCATAGCGACGAGCCATCCCGGTTGCGCTAGGTTCGCGCGCTGCCCGCGTCGCATGTCCTGCGGTTCCCACGATCCCTTCGAGGATGACACCCCGGTGACCATTGTTAGCCCGTACTTCCTGCGCTGGGGCGAATTTTCGCGTACCTCGGCGGCGGTGTCGTTTCTTATGGTTTGCGCCCTTCTGCTAGCCGGTTGCTCCAACGCCGATTCGGACCGAGTCCGTCAATCCGAATATGTGCCCAGCGGCGATGGTACGCGCCTCGCCGTCGACGCGTGGCTGCCGTCGGAGGGCGCGGGCCCGTGGCCAACCGTGATTCGGCCGACCACGCAGTGGCGCGACTTCGAGATGCGGCGACGCGTTGGCGTGGATCGGCCCATCGGTTGGGCTGTCGACCGCTTCACCGGGGCGCAGTTCGCCCTCGTGGTCTACGATGCACGCGGCACAGGCGCTTCGTACGGCACGCGCGATGACACCACTGGCGGCGGGGGCGCCGTCGATGCCGCCGACGGGATCGCCGTCGTGGACTGGGTGACTGGCCGTCCATGGTCCAACGGCGACGTGCTGCTGTGGGGCGAGAAGGAGGACGCGATTCTTGTCGACGCCGTGTTGGTCCGCGGACACGACGCTATCCGAGCGGCCTCGCTTCGTTTCGCGGACTGGAATCGGGGTCGTATGCGCATCGCGCCGGGCGGGCTGCCGCTGCAGCCGGTCCTCGCCGAACGGGAACGCCGCGCCAAAGCGTTGGACGCGGGCGATCCGTGCGGCTTCTCACCCCGAGATTGTGATGAGGTGGCGCCGCTCTTTCTCGGTCCACGTCCCGTGGACGGCGACGAGGACGGTGCGTTGCGCGCAGCCGCGATCGCAGAGCATCGTACGACGGGTCGGTTGGTGGCGGCGGGCAACGGCGAGTTGGAGCTCTGGTCCCCCCATCGCTATGCGGCGCAGCTGGCAGCGGGCGGCGTGCCCGTGCAGCTGTGGGCAAGCTGGTGGGAAGGCGAGACGGCGCGCTCCGCGCTGGCACGCTTCGCGGCCGTCGATGCCCCACAGACCGTGATCGTTGGCCACTTCGGGCCCGGGGGCGCCATGCATGCAGCGCCCGGTGGGCAGCCGGACCAAGCCGCGGACCCTGCCCCTGCCGCACAGTTCGACGCCATGATCGCATTTTTCCGGAACGCGACGGGCGCCCAAGCCGGCGACGAAGACGCGCCCGCTGCCGGTTCGGCTGAGGGCGCGGACGGCGGTTCTGTGGAATCGGCATTGATGCCTTCGACGCGATGGGACGTGGAGGACGAGACAACGTGGCCGCTCGGCGGCGGTGCGCACGTTGCGCAACCCGGCCTGATCGTGACGCACGTCCACCATGGCGGCTGGCTCCGCGGCGACAGGTGGCCACCGGCTTCGGCAACCGACAACGTGTTCTATCTCGGCGAAGGTGGGACGCTCATGGCCGATGCGTCGGAAGCCGAGCTCACGAGTGCGATGAGTGTCGAGGCCACCTCGGGACCCTTCGGTCGTTTCGTCGGCCGTCTCGAAGCGCAGCTGGCTTGGCCGGATCGCAAGCGAGGCGATAGCGCCCTCCTGACCTTCGATAGCGCGCCGTCGACACAAGAGCACGTTTGGATGGGCGATCCACAGGGTTTGCTCGCTGTACGGACCGAGCCGACCGTGTCGCACGTGCACGCCTATCTCGAAGCCATCCTGCCCGACGGCAGGGTTCTGCTCGTGTCGGAAGCGCATGCTCCATCGGTTGGGGCATCGACGTCGGCCGCGGATTCGGCGGAAGGCGGATCGATCGTCTCATCGACCGATGCCGGCCAGCCTTCGATCCAAGATCGCGACGAGACGAACATGGTGTCGCTATCGTTCAGCCCCGTCGCGATCCGCGTGCCGGCCGGCACGCGGACGCGTGTTGCCTTCGCGGCAGCGGATACGGATGCGTTCGGGTTGCTCGCCGATCAGCCCCCTACCGTGTGGCATATCGCGCTTGGCGAATCGCGATTGGAGCTACCGATGCTCGATTCTCCGTGACGGCGAACTGGCCTACGGGACGGTCCGTGCATTGACTGCGCCGGGGGGGCGGGGTTATCCTCGGCGCCGCGTACGATCCGAGCGGATCGGCGTTCCCTCTTCGTGAATCGAGCAGCCGGGCTGAGCTAGCGCCCGTTTTTTCTGACGCCGTCACGGCAAGCGCCTGCGCCGCAGGGGCGTGCTGCCGTGCCTAAGCAGGAGCAATCCCTCAATGACTACCGCCTGGTTGTGGTTGATCGTAGGCGCCGTGGTAGGCGCCATCGTGCCGTTCATCGTTATGTCACGTCAGTTGGCCGCCGGTCGCGGTCGCGAAGAGAAGTTGGACCAGTCCCTGACGAAAGCGAAAGAGGAAGGCGCTGAGTTTCGCAGGCGGGCACATGAAGGCAAGGAAACGATCAAGGGCCTGCGAGATAGCGCGACGGCCGGCGATCGTGCCGTGCTCGCACTCGAGCAAGCGCGGGCCGATCACGCGGCCGCCCTGGAAGAACAGGCCGCGACGTTGGACTTGCGAGAGCGGATGATCGCCAATCTGCGGCTGGAGGTCGACGAGCGCGAACATGCTTTGGCCGAGCTCAAGGCGAAAAAGCCGAAGGCAAGGGCGGCCGAGGCGCGCGACGACGCGAACGGGCAGAGCCCGGCACGAAGCTCCGCCCCGATGCAGGCGCCGGCAGCGGCACCGAACGGCGAGGCTACGCGCCCGCACGACGCCGGCACTCCGGACGCAGGTGGTGGAGACAGCGAGGCTACGGCCGAGCGCGCGGCCAAGTCGGCCAAGCAGAGCGAGAAGGCAGCGGCGAAGGCCAAGTCGCTCGAGACGGATCTGGAAGCAAGCCGCGAGACCAACCGCGTGCTCAACCAACGCGCCACGGAACTGAAGGCCGCCGTGAATCGACTGGAGCAAAAGTTTCTGGAGCGCAACCGGCGCATCCGGGATCTCGAGCAAGAGTTGGAAGCCCGCTCGGATCTGGGCGCACTCGTCACCCCGGCGCAGCCTGCGGAAGGGTTGGCGCCGGACGACGAGAAGATGGCCAACGAACGCCTGGTCAATGCCTATCACCGCGACATGCGTTCTCGCGACACGCAAATTTCCGACCTCCGTAAGCAGATCTCGCAGCGCGACCGCAAGATCAGCCAACTCCTCGAGTCGCCCGGCGGCGACGGATCGGAGGACGCGGATTCGTCCTCGTCCGAGGGTGCCGGCTCGGACGGCCGTGGCAAGAGCGCGAAGAAGTCGCGTGCCGGAAGGCAGGATTCGGCCGATACAGGCGAAGCGGCCGCGGCCGCGGAACCGGCGTCGACCACAGAGGATGAGGGGCACTCGTCGAGCGCGGCGGAAAGCAGCTCCGATCCGAGCGACGCAACCGCCAAGGCCACGACGGCGGGCACGGCGGACTCATCGAAGGCGAAGGGCGCGGCAACCGCCGGCTCGCACGAGGCGACGGAGGCGGCGGCCGCCGGCTCGTCGAAGGCAGCGAAGGCAGCGACTGACGACACGTCCATGGCGAAGAAGGCGGCAACGGTCAGCTCGTCCGACTCGAAGAACGCGGTGACCGCCGACGCGTCCCCTTCGCCGGAAGGCGCGGTGGACGACCTGACGCGCATCACGGGCATCGGGCCCGTCTTCCAGCGTCGCCTCAACGCGAAGGGCATCTATCACTTCGCGGCCCTTGCTGAGCTCGAGGCCGACGCGGTGAAGGAGGCCGTCGAGGCGAAGGATTGGCAAGCTGCCGATATCCCGAAGTGGTTGGATCAGGCGCGCGGTTTCGCAGGAGCCGACGCCCAGTAGGCACGGCATAGCCGGAGATGGCGAGGACGGAAGACGCATTGACCCCAGGAATGCCCGTACGGTGGGTGTTCCTGGGGTCTTCGTCGTTCTGGGCGGCAGACGGCCGTCACCGAGGGAACCGGCATGGAATGCGGTTCGAACCCTTGTCTCCGGCGAGCGCGATGGAACATGCGTGGCGCCGTGGCGACCGGAAAACAGCCACGAAGCGAGCTGGGGTGCGCGCGAGCGCGCGATGTCGGCAACCCGCCATCATTGCGTCGACGGCGGGCCGCTCGCAGACTTGAAGTTCGCCGTTGGTCGGTTGCTTCGACACACGGCCGTTACCGCCAGGTTCCGCTACGGCCAGGTTCCGCTACGGACCCGTAAGCGCCAGGAAGAGGCTCGCGCCCAGAACCGTGGTGACCAGGGCCAGCGCACCTGCCGCGACGTCGTCGAGCACGACGCCCCAGCCACCCGGTATGGACTCGAGGCGACCCACCGGCCAGGGCTTAAGGACGTCGAAGACGCGAAACGCCAGGAAGCAAGCGGCGAATACGGCGATGGATGGCTTCTCAGGACGTAGCGCCGCGAGCCACATGCCGGCGCATTCGTCGAACACGAAGAAGCCAGGGTCCTTCGAGTCCGTCTCCGCCATGAGCATGTCGGCCAACCGTGGTCCGATGAGCGTCGCGGCCAGGAAAAGGCTGAACGTGATCGGCGCGTAGCCACGATCCGGGAGCAGCATCAGGACCAGCAAGGCGCCCGCAGATCCGACCGTTCCCGGTGCTAGCGGCGAGCGACCGGTGCCGAACCACGTGCCGAGCACCCAAGCGACACGACGCATCATCGCGGGTTCTCGTTCCGGCAATCAGTCGGCAACGCACATCGATCGCACAACGCAATCACAAGGTTGGAATTGTGCCCCTTCATAGGCTGGTGTCGGCCGCGCTGTTGGCCGCCTTGCGTACGTAGAACGCACCGGAATACAAGGTGAGCGCGAGCATCGCCCATACGAGACCGAGGTTGAGCGTGCCGAGCCAAGCAGGTGGCTCGGAGAGGGCGAGCATCGTCAAAAGGCCGGAGATCGAAGCGACTTGGAGCACGAATTTGTACTTGCCCGGCTTGGCCGCTTGGAAGTTCACGCCCTCGCTCTCCATCCAGCCGCGGATGCCGTTGACCAGGAATTCGCGAGACACGATGACCACCACCATCCACGGGCGGAGGATCGCGCTCGTGGGCTCCATACTGGTCAGGAGCACAAGGCAGCCCGTGACGAGCATCTTGTCCACGAAGGGGTCCGCGATGCGACCGAAGGGCGTGACGATGTCGAGGCTGCGGGCAAGGTAGCCGTCAAGCCAATCGCTGGCTCCGGCGAATACGAACAGGCCGAGCGCGATCCAGGCTGGGGCGCCCGACGCACCCAGTGGCCACACGCCGGTATGCACCAACGACAAGACCGTCAGTAGGACTATGGTCAGCGCGAGACGGCCGAGCGTCACCTTATTGGCGATGTTGATCGAGCGCACGCGTGCCTCCCCCATGGAGCCGCCCGACGCGGATCGTCGGGCGGCTCGCCATGGTACCACGGGCAGGGATGGCACGGCAGGAAATGGGAGGCGATGGATCGAGACGGGCTTTGGGTTGCGTCCCGCTACATGAATCGCGAGGGAGTGCGCCGGGACGGCTGGACTACTAGCAGTCCAACCAGCTTGGAGATGCGGGAAGTAGGGGAGCCAATGCGCCGCGCCGGTGGTTCGCAGAGAGGAGGGAATAGCATCGCTATTGCCGACGAGCGGCGGGCCGCTGGCGTGGATGCAGTGGCTCCCGAACCCGTAGATTCAGGCTGGTTGGACTACTAGCGCCAGATCGTCTGCTCTCGATCCGGCCCGACGCTGACCACCGAAACCGGGACGCCGGTGAATTCCTCGATCCGCGCGAGGTAGGCCCGTGCCGCGGCGGGCAATTGCGTCACGGAGCGAGCGTCCACGATCTCTTCGGCGAAGCCGGGATGCGATTCGTACACCGGTTTGAGGCGGGCAAGGCTCGCGGCCGAAGCGGGTGGACGGGAGAGCACCCGGCCGTCCAGCTCGTATCCGACGCAAACCTGTAGCTCATCGAAACCGGCCAGGACATCCAAGAGCATGACCGAGAGGCGCGTCGCGCCGACGAGGCGTGCGGCATAGCGAACCGCGACCAAATCGAGCCAACCGCAACGTCGGGGCCGCCCGGTGGTCGTTCCGAACTCGTTGCCACGACGGCGCATCCGCGCGCTGGTCTCGTCTTCGAGTTCGGTGGGCATCGGGCCGGCGCCCACGCGGGTCGCGTAGGCCTTCACGACGCCGACGATCTCGCCTTGCGCGAGGGCGGAGGCCGGAACGCCCGCGCCGGTGTGGATGCCGAGCGCGGTCGTCGCGCTGGAGGTCACGAAGGGGTACGTACCGTGATCCACGTCGAGCAGCGTGGCGTTGGCGCCCTCGAAGAGGATGCGCCTGCCCCCGGACCGCGCGTCGTCCAGAAGGTCCACGGTATCCGTGGCGTAGGGCGCCAACGCGCGGCCCCAGGCCGAGCATCGGTCCAGCAAGGCTTCGCCATCGACGTCGTTCCAGGGCGATTCCGCATAGGCGGCGAGCCCGCTCAGCGTGGCATTGGCCACCGCCGCGCTGTGGCGCACCTTGGCAGGGAGCGTCGCCGGGTCCAAGACGTCGCTCACGCGGATCGCGGGTCCGCGCAGTGCTTTGTCAGCATAGGCCGGCCCGATGCCGCGTCCGGTCGTGCCGATCTTGCGGGCGTCACCGGCGCTGCGCGCCGCCGCGGCTTCGTGCAGGCCGTCGGCGAGCTTGTGATGGGGGAGGACCAGGTGCGCTCGGTCCGAGAGCCGGAGCCGAGATGCCACGTCGATGCCGCCGGCCTCCAGACCCTCGATTTCGGCTAGCAGCGTGTCGGCATCCACGACGCAGCCATTGCCGATCACGTTGAGGCTACCCGCGTGCAAGATCCCGCAGGGCACGAGGTGGAGCGCATGGCGCACGCCGTCGACGACCACGGAGTGGCCGGCGTTCGCGCCGCCGTTGTAGCGCGCCACGACGTCAAAGTGGCCCGCCAGCCGGTCTACGATCTTGCCCTTGCCCTCGTCCCCCCATTGCAGTCCGCATACGGCGGCGTGCGGGGTCTCGGTGAGCCAGGCCGGTTCGTCTTCACCGGATGGGGATGCGTGCTGCGTGCTTCGTTGGGCATGCTCGCTGGTCATCGTCTCGCCTCCTGGGCAAGTGCAACGCGACAACACAAAGCCCCCAGCCGCGTCGCTGAGGGCGAGCTTTGCCTTCTACCACTCCGGGGAGGAGTGGCGATCCGCACCCCGTTGGGGATGCTCGCCGGATCCATGGACAGGAGCGTAGCATGGGATCGTGGGTTTGCGCGAGTGACGCGGGCCACGCTCGCGGTTGCCGCCAAGGGGCCCGGCCTCCTAGAATCGCCTGCCCACGTGAGGAGAATGCGCCATGGCTTCCAACCCAACCGTCCCGCTCGTCAAGCCGATCGGGGAGCACCTGCGCGGCGGTCATCCGTGGGCGTTCCGCGACGCGCTCGATCTGCCGGATGGCCTGACGAGCGGCTCCGTCGTGGACCTGGTCGATGCAGACGGACGCTTTGTCGCGCGGGGCCTCTACGATGCCGATTCGCCGCTTGCCGTGCGCGTGTGGACGCTCGACCCGGAGCGCGACGTGGATCAAGCGTTGATCACACACCGGGTCTCCGAAGCATGGCAACTGCGGCAGAACGTGGTCGATATTCGCGATACCGACTGCTACCGCCTCATCAACGGCGAAGGCGATCAGATGCCCGCCGTCGTCGCGGACCGCTACGGCGATACCGCGGTGATCTTGTTGGACTCGGCCGCCGCCGGACGCCTCGTGCCGCTCGTTTCCGCGGCGCTGCTGGAGGTCGTGCCGGATTTGGCCCGCATCATCGTCAAGGACCGCGTGCGCGGCGGTGGGCCGGCGCGCCTGCGCGTGATGGCCGGAGGGCCCCCGGAGGAGCCGATGATCGTGCGCGAGCACGGGCTGCGCTTCGAGGTCGATGTGGCGCGCGGACACAAGAGCGGCCTGTATCTCGATCAACGCGAGAATCGCCGCAGCCTGGTCGACCATTGCTCCGGTCTGCGCGTGCTCAATTGCTTCAGCTACACGGGTGGGTTCTCCGTCGCCGCCGCGTTGGGCGGGGCCCACGAGGTCACGAGCGTCGATATCTCCTCACCCGCGCTCAAGGCCGCCCGTCGCAACTTCGGTCACAACGGCCTCTCGCCGGGCGACGACGGCTACGCGTTCTTGACGGCAGACGTGGGTCCCTGGCTGGAGCGCAACCGCGGGCCATGGGACGTCATCGTCCTCGACCCCCCGAGCATGGCGCCCTCCCGAAAGGCGAAGGGCCGCGCGTTGGCCCAGTACCGCGAGCTCAACGCGCTGGCGTTACGCCGCTTGCGCAAGGGCGGGCACCTGTGGACCTTCAGCTGCTCCAGCCACGTCAGCGCCGGTGATCTCGGCCGCGCGGTGCGTCGCGCCGCCGGCGACATCGGCCGACGCATCGAGGTGCACGAGTGGCTGCGCGCAGCGCCCGACCACCCTGTCCGCGAGTCCTTCAGCGAAGGCGACTACCTTCACGGGATGGTGGTGGAGCTGCTCGGGGGCTACGCGTCGCTGACGTAGGGGCCCGTAGATCGGCCCAACCTAGGGCCGTTCATCCTTCCTCTGTACCCGCCGCCTCGGTACAATGGCCGCCCCCGCGCACCCTGGAGATATCACCATGTCCCATCGCCCTCTGCAAGCGGCAGTATTGGTGGCTTTGACCGTATTCCTTGGGCTACAGCCCTACCCGCCGCAGACCGCAACTGCGCAGGGCGATGGCGCCATGCCGCGACTGAACGGAGTCTGGACCTGTGACTCCTCGATGGGCTTTCATTGCGGCTCGCTTGAGCTTCGCCGCGCGGACACAACGTCGCGTGGCGTCTTGTGGGCCGTTGGGCCTGCGGGAGCCATGGCCTCTGTGACGGGGGAACGCGTCGAGGCGGCCGCCGTTCTGACGCCACGCAATCTGCTCGACATCGAGATGGTCGGGGATACGGACGGCTGGGCGGTCGGCAATGACCAGACGGGGGGCGTCATTCTGCGCTATGACGGCGCGCGATGGCGCAGCGTCTATCAGGGCGACGACCATTTCCCGACCGCGGTGGGCTTTTCCGGACCCGACACGGGATGGGTGCTGACCCGTGGCCAGCGGAGCTTGCGCTGGGACGGCACCGACTGGAACGTGGTCGAGCGGCGCAGTGACCGGGACATGGCGGCCGTCGAGCTCTCCTCCCCGGAACATGGGTGGGCGGTCGGCGAGCGCGGCGCGATTCAGGAGCTGCGCGAAGGGACGTGGCACGAGATCCCAAGCCCGACCAGCCGTGCGCTGACCGACCTGGTGCTCGTGGGCGCGAATCGTGGTTGGGCCGTGGGCGGTCAAGGCACGATACTCGAGCTCGCGGGCGATCGGTGGGTGGAGTCCGACAGTCCCACCGGCGAAGGGTTGACGGCGGTCGTCGCGACCGAAACCGAAGCCTGGGCGGTGGGTGAGGCCGGTGTGATCTTGCACAACGATGGGCGCGGCTGGGAGGAGATGGAGCAGCCGGAAGGGGTGTCCGTGACGGTGACCGATCTTGGGCTTACCGGCGGAGGCAACGCCACGGCCATCGGCCCCGGCGGTGCGCTGCTGCGCTTGCGCGGCGGGTCATGGGAAAGCCTCTTCGCGCCGGACGGGATCAACCTGTTCGCGACTGCGGTTGGGCCGGGCGGCGAGAGCTGGGCCATGGGGCAAAGCGGCATCACGCTGCGCTTCACGGACGATGGCTGGCGCAAGTCGGAAAGCGCGACCACGGCCACGATTCACGGCGCGACCATCGCATCCGACGGCACGGGCTTCGCCGTCGGCGAGGGTGGGGTCGTCTTGCAGCGCGAGGCTGCGGGCGGCGACGTAGCCTGGGCCCGACAAGGCCGTCCGACAACACGGGACCTGCGTGCGGTGAGCATCGTGGACGCTTCGAACGCATTGGCGGTGGGCGACGGCGGAACGATTATCGGCTGGGACGGTGATGCGTGGAGCGAGCACACGAGCGGCACGCTCGAGTCGCTCAACGGCGTCGCCATGGATGCGCCCGACCATGGCTGGGCGGTGGGTGCGCAAGGCTCGTTCTTGGAATGGAAAGAGGGAACTTGGAGCCCTGCCGACACGACCGCGCGCGGCGATCTCAACGCGGTCACCGTCCGTGGCGGGGACGGCTGGGCGGTCGGCAACAACGGCGAGATCGTGCAGTTGTTCCAGGGTCGGTGGGTCAACGTGCAGAGCCCCACACGCGAAAACTTGTTCGCGGTGGCGATTCCGCGCGAGGGTGAGGCATGGCTGGTCGGGGCGGCGGGCGTCATGTTCCGTCTGGACGGTGAACGGTGGCTTCCCGCGCCGACGCGCACGAGTGCGCGCATCACGGACTTGGACTTCTTCGGAGAAGATCATGCCTGGGCCGTCGGCGCGAACGGGACCCGACTGCAATGGGTGCGGCTGTCACACCAGATCCGGCTGCCGCATCTGAGCCGGGGGCAGAACCTGCGTTGAGCAGGACGCGCCTTCGCAACACGCGATGGTGACGACGACGCTCGCGGCCATCCTCGGCATCGCGATCGTGGGCGGTGCGCTGCGCTCGGCCGTCCGGACGCTCGTCGTGCCGCGGGCCGTCGCGGATCGTCCGGCGCGCCTGCTCTTCGTCGCGCTGCGAGCGCTCTTCGGTCTTCGGCTGCGCCGCCTGGACGACTACGCCTCCCGCGACCGCCTGATGGCAGCATTCGCACCGCTGGGGCTGCTGTTGATGCTGCCGATGTGGCTGACGCTCGTCCTAGCCGGATTCGCGTGCCTGTTCTGGGCCGCGGGCGTCCGGCCGATTGCGCGAGCCACGGTCCTGTTGGGTTCGTCGTTGTTCACGTTGGGCTTTGAGCGCGC
>JAJCYU010000377.1 GCA_029262755.1 Anaerolineae bacterium | reverse complement strand
AGCGGCAAGCGTACGTTTTCAAGCACGGTCAGGGTGGGGATGAGGTTGAAGAATTGGTAGACGAAGCCGACCATCCGGCGGCGGAACAAGGTCCGCTCGCGCTCGGACATGCTGGTGATCTCGTGCCCGTCCACGGTGATCGTGCCGGCGTCGGGGTCGTCAATGCCGGCCACGAGGTTGAGAACCGTGGACTTGCCCGAGCCACTGCGTCCGAGGATGGCCACGAAGCGCCCTTCCGGCACCCGCAACGAGACGTCGCGCAGCACCGAGAGGCGCCGGTCGCCCTCTGCGAACTCGCGCGACACGCCTTCGAGCACGACAAGGTCGCGGGGTGGGGCGGAGGGGGATTGGGAGGGCAAAGAGGGCTCGACCGTCACGTCTTCCTCGCGCGCCGCGTTCGAAGGAGGCGGGGCAGCGGAACCGTGGCGCGGGGCGGGGTTGGGGGGCGTGGGCATCGCGGCCTCCTGGCGGCGTCGCGTTCCGCGAGCATCCGCCCGGGCCGCGCGGTGGCTACGATAGCATGCCGCGGCTTTGTATTACGTGGCTTCGGGCGCCGCGCGCCGCGCCGCGCTCCGATCCCAACATCCGCCCGCCGCCGCTGGTACAATTGGCCCGCCCGCGCGCCAGCGCGCCACCCACTAGACCCATACGAGACCCCTACTCGAGTCCAGGAGCCCGTCGCATGCGCCGCATCTCTTCCTTGCTGGTCCCCTTCCTCGCGCTCGCCGCGTTCGGCCTCTTGCTCGCGCTTCCCGACGCGCCTTCCGCCGTCTTCGCCCGTCTGGCCGCCGGTCCTGCCCAAGAGGGCGCTTGTACCGTCGAGGCCGGCATGACCGCAGAGGCGGCAACGGTGATGTCCGGCGAGACGCTCGGGCTCACGATGAACGTCGAGGCCGATTGTCCCGCTGGCAACTTCGGCCCTCTGCACATCGTGCTGCTCCTGCAGGCCAGCGATGTCATGGCCAACGATCCGAACACGGGCAACAACCCGCGTCAGGAAGTGCGCGATGCCGCGGGCAAGCTCCTTGACACCTTGAAGCTCGATGAGAATCCCTGGATCCAGGTCGGCATCGTCGAGTACAACGAGCAGCCCAACCGGCTGTGCGCCCTGACCAACGACCGCGACGAGTTGGACGACTGCCTGCGTTCGCTACGCGCCACGGGCGACACACGCCTGGACGCCGCGATCTCCGAAGCCGGCAACGTGCTCAAGCGTGGCCGGGGTGCCGGGAGCGCGTCGATGCAGGAGTGGATCGTCCTCTTCGGCGACGGCAGCAACGACTACCGCGACCCGCGCACCCCACGTGCACAGGACGCGGCGCTCGCGGCCCCAATGCAGGGCGGCTGTGAGCCGGTGAAGGAAGCCGCAGACGAGCTCAAGACCGAGGTTCCCGACCTGATCTTCGGCGTCGTCTGCCTCGCGACCGGCTGCGACCGCTCGTGCATGCGCACCATCGCCAACCCGTCGCAGTATGTCTTCGCCACGAACGATATCGACCGCAACCTGCTGCCGCAGCTCGATCGCACCATCACGCAGCTGAAGCGGGGCGGGCCGATTCGCGAGGTCGTGATCACCAACACCGTCGGCTCGGCCTTTGCCTACGTGCCCGACAGCGCATCGCCCGCCGCCGATGCCATCGAGGGCGACACGATCGTCTGGTCGTGGCCCAACCCGTCCGAGAGCAGCTTCCAGGCGATGCTGCGCGTGGAGCCGCGTGTCGCAGGTGAGCAGCCCGCGTGCGCAGAGTCGGGCGGCGTCGTCATCGACCGCGGCGGCGGCGTGACGGCGTTCACCATCGACTGCCCGACGATCATTGTCACGGGCGATCTTGAGCCCCCGACGCCAACTGCAGAGCCGACGCCGCTCCCCAGCGACACGCCGCCGCCGGGCGAAACGCCTTCGGCCACCGTCCCGCCTGTGGCCACGGCCACCCCGACGCCGGTCGAGGACTTCTTCTTCTGCGAGTTCACCGGCACCGTGTACGAGCTGTCCGCCGAGGTCGGCAACGAGTCACCCGGCGCCACGGTCACCTGCGAGCACGCCGCCCCGGGCGAAGAGCCCGAGGCCTGCGGCGACGACCAGACCACGCCCGGTGTCGGCCTGTACTCCTTCTCGAAGCTGATCTTTCTGGGCGACCACGTAACCATCCGCGCCTCCAAGGACGGCTTCTTGTCCGCCAAGGCGGAACTCGACGCGCTCCAATGCGACGGCGTCGGCAAGATGACGGCCGACCTCGTGTTGCTGGAGCTGCCGGACATCTACCTGCCCCTCGTCCTGCGCAACCAGGTGCTGCGCTAGAGGGCGTAGGGCTCGACCGGCAACGCCCTCTGTGGGCGACATTGCTTTCGGTCGAGCCCTCTCTCCGAATCGATTCGCCCCCGACGCTTCCAAGGAATGCTCGTGCCACTCGACGCGGCGCGCCTGACCGACGGCGTTCGTAGCTGCGCCGTCCTGCGCGACGTGCGGGTGCTGGCGAGCGTGGCGTCCACGATGGATACGGCTGCCACGTTCGCGGGCGGGGGCGCGGACGAGGGAGTCGTGATCCTCGCCGACGAGCAGACGGCCGGCCGCGGGCGTCACGGCCGCACGTGGCACACGCCGCCGGGCGTTGCGCTCGCAGTATCCGTGCTCTTCCGCCCGGATCTGCCGCCCGAGCGCCTGGCGCAGATCCCGATGGCCGTCGCCCTGGCCGCTCTCGACGCGCTGACGTCGCGCGTGCCGGATCCCGCCGCCCTCGGCCTCAAGTGGCCCAACGACGTCCTGGTCGGCGACGCCAAGATCGCCGGCCTGCTCGCGGAAGTCACGTGGTCCGGCGCACCGGCACGCCCGCGCGTGGTCGTCGGCCTCGGGTTGAACGTCGGGCAGGCGCCGGCCACGTTGCCGGAGGGCGCGACAAGCGTGGCGGCGCTGTGGGGGGATGCGAAGGGCGCGGGGCCAACCGATCACCTCGACCGCACCGCGCTCGCGATCGACCTGCTGCGCGCGATCGACGCGCACTACACGCACGCGTGCGCCGGCGCCGACCTCGTGCCGGCGTGGTCCGCACGCCTCACGACCCTCGGCAGGACGGTGGTGGCGCATTCCGTTGCCGGTGCGTCGCCGCGGACGCCCGAGGACACCGTCCACGGACGCGCCGTGGGCGTGACCACCGACGGCGCGCTACGCATCGCGACCGAAGCGGGCGAGGTCGTTGTGCGCGCGGGGGACGTGACGTTGTCGGGGGCGGCGAGCGGCGAGGGCGAAAGCGGGGAATAAGGTCCGTCCAGCGATCGAAGTGGGTGCGCGGTCGACGTGATTGCGCGGTCGACGTAGGCGCACGGTCGACGTAGGCGCACGGTCGACGTAGGCGCACGGTCGACGTAGGCGCACGGTCGACGTAGGCGCGCGGTCGACGTAGGCGCGCAGTCGACGTGATCGCACCGCGCGGAGCGGCGGCCCACCGTTGACGCCGTACGCACGGAGGCGGCGACCGATCGGTCGCCG
>JAJCYU010000376.1 GCA_029262755.1 Anaerolineae bacterium | reverse complement strand
TCGGCCTGGGCGCGCGCACGATGTAGCCAGCAATCGCCGCGCGACGCATGTCGGCAGCGCTCCGCGGTGCAGGCGTCACCGTCGGCGCGTACGAGCCGCCACACACGCTCGTCCTCGGGCAGCAGCAGGAGCTCGGACCGGTCACCCGTCTCGGTGAGCGGCGCCCAGACCAATAACTTTGCGGCGGCGCGCACGTCGTCCGCGCTCAGGTCGTCGCGTTGCACGAGCCGGGCGAGCCTTGTGCGACAGAGGTAGTTGGCCCGACCCTTCAACACGGCCACGTTCAGCTCGCCGCCGAGCATCTGCGCCACGAGCGGCAAATCTTTGCCGAGCAGCTGATCCTGGAGCGGAATGGTGTGGGTTGCAATCACCACCGGTCGGCCGTTCGCCTGCGCCCAGGCGGCGGCAGGCAGCAAGTAGGCAAGGCTCTTGCCGGTGCCCGTTCCGGCCTCGACCATCAACTGGTCGCCTTCGTTAAACGCGTGGGTGACTTCGCGTAGCATCTGACGTTGCGCGGGACGGTCTTCAAATCCGGCGTGGCGCGTGCTCAACGCCCCATCGGGCGCGATCATGGCCTCGACGATGCCGGCGTTGACCTCGACGTGCGAGCCGGACGCCGTGGGGCGCTTGGTCAGGCGCGCCGGACGGGGATCCGCGCTCGTCGAGCTCGGGCGGGCGCTGCGTGCCGCCAGGCGGAATACCGGCCCGAGGTCCCACGAGACGCGCGCGGCAAGATGCTCGATCGCAGTCAGCGTCTCCGCGGGCAGCGTACGCGCACGCTCAAGCAGCGCCTCGAAAAGCGCCATGTGTGCGCGGGCGTCGTCGAGCGCACGGTGGGTGGCCGGAACGTTCAACCCGAGCAACTCGACGAGCGCGCCGAGACCGTAACGCCGGGCTTCCGGGACCAGAATCGAAGCAAGCTCAAACGTGTCGATGGCCGGTTGCGCCCACGGTGCGCCGTGTCGCCGGAGGAACTCGAGGTCAAAGCCGATGCTCTGGCCGACCAAGGGTGAATCGCCGACGAACTCGATGAGCTCGGCCAGGACCGAGCCGACCAGCGGAGCGTCCGCCAGCGCGGCTTCTTCCAGGCCGGTGAGCTGGCGCACGCGAAGCGGGATCGCGACCTCGGGCCGGACGAGCCGTTGGAACTCCGCCTCCACGACGCCGTCGGCGAAGCGTACGGCAGCGACCTCGATGATGGCGTCGCGCTCGGCATCGAAGCCCGTACGCTCAAGATCGAGGGCCACGAAGGGCGCGGAAAGTGTGACAGACATGCGGCGGGGGACTTTCGTTCGGGGCGCTGCCGATCGGTCGGCAAAGCCCATGGAATGCGCCCGAACCAGCAGGTGGTCGGGCGCGGCGCGATCATAGCACGCGGGCACGGGGCGGGCTATCATGGGCCCCCATGGGCGCGGCGCAAGGTCGGGTCCGTGGGCAGAAGGAGCCAAGGGTGGATTCGACGCAGACACGCTACATATTCGTGACCGGTGGAGTTACGTCCTCGCTGGGCAAGGGCATCATCGCCGCGGCGCTCGGGCGCTTGCTCAAAGCGCGCGGCATCCGGGTATCGATTCAAAAGCTGGACCCGTATATCAACGTAGATCCAGGCACGATGAGTCCCTTCGAGCACGGTGAGGTCTACGTGCTTGAGGGGGGTGCCGAAACGGATCTCGACCTCGGGCACTACGAGCGCTTCATCGACGAGAACCTGCCGGCGGAGGCCAATGTCACAACCGGCCGGGTCTTCTCTGAAGTCATCGCGCGTGAACGCCGGGGCGATTATCTGGGCAAGACGATCCAGACGATCCCGCACATCACCAACGAGATCAAACGCCGCATTCGGCTGGCCGCTCAGCAATCCGGCGCCGAAGTGCAGATCGTGGAGATCGGCGGCACGGTGGGCGACATCGAGGGCCTACCGTTCCTCGAAGCGATCCGTCAGATGCGCGTCGATGTCGGTCGTGAGCGCGTGATGTACATCCACTTGACACTGCTGCCCTACCTCGAGGCGACCGGCGAGCTCAAGACCAAGCCGACACAGCACTCCGTCAAGGAGCTTCGCGGCATCGGGATCCAGCCCGACGTGATCGTGCTGCGCTCCGACAAGGATGTGCCCGACGAACTCCGAGACAAGGTTTCGCTGTTCACCGATGTCCGTCGAGAGGCCGTAATTCCGGCGGTAACGTCGGACACGATCTACTCTGTGCCCGCCGATCTGGAGGATCACGGTCTAGCCTCGTTGGCGTGTACGCATCTGGGCTTGATCGATGCGACCCCCGATCTCTCGGAGTGGCGGGCGTTGGCCGCCAAGGTTCGCGCCGTGAAGCCATCGCTGCGCGTTGCGCTCGTTGGAAAGTACGTCGAGCTACACGACGCCTACAAGAGCGTGGCGGAGGCTTTGTTGCACGCCGGGCTGGCGGAGAACGTGGACATCGACATCGCCTGGATCGACAGTGAGAACCTCGAGCGGGGCCGAGAGGACGATTGGCGTCGTTTGCGCGAGGTGGACGGCATCGTGGTGCCTGGCGGATTCGGGCATCGCGGTATCGAGGGGAAGATTCAGGCCGCGCGCTACGCCCGCGAGAGCGGCGTTCCTTACCTCGGCTTGTGTCTCGGACTCCAGATCATGGTGATCGAGCTGGCGCGCCACATGTTGGCCAGCGACGAGGCAAACTCCACGGAATTCGATCCCGGCACCGAACATCCCGTGATCGACCTCCTCCCCGAGCAGGTCGATGTCACCGACATGGGCGGCACGATGCGGCTCGGCGCGTGGCCGTGCCGCCTCATCGAAGGCACCCGAACCGCGGCCGCGTACGGGCGTCCGCTGATCCATGAGCGGCACCGCCATCGTTTCGAGGTCAACCCGGCCTACTTGGACCGGCTGCAGGCGGCAGGTCTGGTCGTGAGCGGCGTCTATACCGAGCGCGAGCTCGTCGATGTTGCGGAGTTGCGCGACCATCCGTTCATGGTGGGTAGTCAATTCCATCCGGAGTTCAAGACACGGCCCTTGGCACCGCACCCCTTGTTCCAAGCCTTCGTCGCGGCTTCGTGTGCCGCTGCGGGAATTGGGGCGGCGCGAGAAACTGCCGCGACGGTGGGCGGCGTGTCGGCAACGCAACCCACCCGGGTGCCTGCGCCGAACAACGGTACAACGATCGCTACGGAACCCACCGTGGATCGCGATCGGTCGGACACCGGGCGCGAGCAACGGGCACCGGCGCCGGCCGACCCCAGCGACCCGGCCCCATAACGGAGACCGAGCATGAGCCATGCAACCAGCGGTGCGGATCTAGCGGCGATCGAGGCGATGATCGGCGCGTTGCCCGCCTTTCTTGACGGCGACGACCTGTTTCGGGTCGTGGTTTTCGAGCGACCCGGCGGCGCCGACAAGATTACGATGACGCTCGGCGCACTGCTCGACGCGCTGGACGACGCCACCGCGCGTGACGCAGACTCCGCCCGGATCACCGCGGCTCGTCAGACTCTGAACGACACGGCCGCCGGCCGTGCGGACCGGTTCACCGAAACGCTGCACCGTGAGCTACGCTCCGCGCTCAATGATTGGCGCGCGCTCGCCGAGGACATGGAGCACGGCTCGGACGACCTCGGAGAAGACTGGGGTTACGCCACCCGCAACCGAGCTCGCGCCGAGCGCCTACTGTTGGCGGCCGCCGAGCGCGGGATCGCGGATGGCGGGGCGCGCGCGGAGTTGGCGCAGGCAGACGCCGTCGTGCGCAAGCACGTTGCTCCCGCCGACTTTCAAGGGGCGCCGGGAACCCAGGACCGGTTCCCACGCGATTCCTGGTGGTGGCTGTGGAGCGCGCCCCGTCGGTAGGGCGCCTACGCGCACGACGTCGGTCTGAGGACCAGTGTCGACACGTCGCGCGTCGCTCGCCGCGCGCTGAGCGCCGATCGGTGAGGGTCTAGGACCAAGCACCGAGCACCGATCGCAGAGAACCGTAGCCGCGAACCAAGTCCTCTCGAGCGAAGATCCAACGTTGAGACGCGCTCGACGCGGTCCGCGTCGCGGGGCCCAGATCACCCAGCACAAACAACGGTTGCGAGAGCCCCGGTCGATTCCTGTGACCAAGGGTCTTGACGTGGCGTCTGCATGCGGTTATTATTGTGTTTAGTTATTCTTTTGTTTAGCACGGCAGTCGCGGATCACCGCTCCAACGCGAGGCATGGCGGAGAAGCGACTGGGGGTGGTTCAGGTCTCGAGCGCACAACTCGGCCGGCAAAGACAACACGCTTCTACCGGCCAATTCGCTTGAATGTCTTGACGAAGCCCTAGGGTTTGTGGATAATCTATCTAAACACAAAAATAACTGGCTGCACTTCACAACCTTGGATCCAATTCGGCGCGCACGAGTATCGATTCGCTCCGCGCCCCGAAACGAGTCGCTACGCACTCGGCTGCGAGGCCAACCAACCATGTACGCACCTACGCCCCGCCAGATCAACCGCATGCTCCTGCTGCCCGCCCTGTTCGCCGTCGTTGCACTCGGCGTCGGGCGCTTCGGCACCTCGGGTTCGCGTGCGGTCGGACAGGATGCGCCGGGAGCCACCGTAGTCGTCGACGCGTACCCTGACCTGGCGGGCGAAGGCGCGCATTGGCCGGACTGTCCCGGCTGCGACGGAGCGTTTCGGGCCGGCGATGCCCTGCTGGCCGAAGAACAGCCGCTGCCGACGATCGAGTTCTCGCTCGAAAGCGCGGACGGCACCGTTCAAACGCTCGCGTCACGCGCCATGAGCGAGGGCCGCCAGCAGGTTGTCTTCGAGCTCGACGGGCCGGAGCTTGTGACGATTCGTATCGCCGGGACGCCCAACGGTTGGAATTTGTGCCCCGAGATGGACGATGAGTTCGAACTAGGCGCCTCCGACTTCGAGGACGGTCAGGCCCGCTTCAGCGTGGGCTTTGGCCCGACCTGCCGACCGCCGGGCGAAGCCCTGGCCGCCGATGTCGCAGCCTCAACGGCCCCGCAACAAGGCGAGTCGTCCGGCTCAGAAGAGCCCACGCAAGAGCCCTTGGGCGAGTCCAACGACGACACGGCCTCGAAGACGGCTGCGGATTCCAGCATCGCCCAGGAAGACGAGTCGCTGCTGGTAGAGGGTGATGCGCTGAGCGAGCTCGCTGCTGCTGCAATCAACCACGATTTCTCTGGAGCGGCAACGGATCAAGCAGTTAGCGCTTCGTCTGCGAGTGACGATGCGGACGCGAGCATGGCAGCCGACGAAGTCGACGCAACGACGGACGGGTCTGCGGCAGCCACGTCTTCCGCCGCAACCCGCGACGCACGACCCCGTCTGGACTCGACGGACGGTGAGCCGGGCGGATCGGTGCAAGGCACGCTCTTCGAGGACGCCAACGGCAACGCACAGCACGATGCCGGCGAGCTCGGCCTTTCGGGCGTGGTCGTGCACGTCGCCGGCGAGACGGGCGCGCACAGCACGACGACCGATGATAACGGTGACTACAGCGTGCACGGGCTCTTGGGTCTGGCGTTTGACGTCCAGATTGACGTGCCTGCCGGGCTCGATGCCTTGGGTCCGGGTCGGTACGCACGACTCGCCGTAGCCGATCGCGATCTCCGCGGCGTTGACTTCGCGCTGGTCGGGGCAGGCTCGCCCTTTGCGCGAGATCCGTTCCTCGAGCATTCGGCGGCAGACATGCGCATGATGGATCTTCCGATGGGCGGATTGCCGTCGACCGGTCTGGCGAATCTAGGCGCACGGCCCGTGCTTCTCTCGATCGCGCTAGCAGCCGGCCTGCTCGGTTTGATCGGCGGTGTCAGCGAGCGTGGGCGGCGGCGACGGCGCGAAGGGCACGTGCTTCGATGATGCGCGTGCGACGCAGTTTCCGGCTTCGTTTCCGCCGCCCGTCCGCCTCTCCTGGTCTTCCGGGGCTCTGCGGGGGCTTCGGCCTGGCCGTCGCGCTCGGCTTGCTTGCCCCAATGCAGGCCGAGGCCTCCCCGGCGATGCAGGCGCCCGGTTCCGTGGACGTCATCGTGGTTGGTTTCGTCGATGTTTCGGGCGGTGGCGATCCTGCGTGCCCGGCCTGCGACGGCGCATACGGCGACGCCGACGAGGCTTTCGCGTTGGCGAACCCACTGCCGGCCCTCGACGTGGCCGTCCTGGACGCGCAGGGAATGGAGTTGGCGCACGCAGCCACATCGTTGCTCGGTGGCCTTCAAACCGCGCGGCTGTCGGTTCGCGAGCCGCTCGCGGACGAGCGTTTTCGCGTCGAGCTGCGCGCGCAGCCGGACCGATGGATGTTGTGCTTCGATGACCAGATGCAACGCAGCTTCGGGCGCGCCGATGTCGGCGGCGACGGCGTGCGGCTCACGTGGCGCTTCTACGCCGGCTGCGAGCGCGACCTCGCGCCCGTTGCCCCGGATGCTCCTTCCACTGCGCTGCCCACCCTCGCGGCTCCCGAGGCGACGGCGACGCCGAATCCAGCGCCGACGCTGGCGCCGAGCGTTCCGATCGACGCGCCGCAGGCAACGCCCGCCGACGCACGCGACGACGATGGTCGGGCGGAACGGGACAGCGACGCTCCGACACACGACGACGCGAGTCGCCACTACCACGAACGTCCCGTTGACGCTGCACCCGATGCACGCTCCGCGTTCGCCGAAGGAACACACCGCGACGCCGAGGGTCGCTTGGGATCCATCCGCGGCCGGGCCTTCCTCGATGCCAACAACGACGGCCTTCGTGACGCGGACGAGTTGGGCATGTCGGACGTGGGCGTCAACCTGCACGGCGGCGGCCTGCAGTTGACCTTGGTTACCGGCGCGCCGGGCGAGTACGGCTTCGACGCCTTGGGTGCGGGCGACTACGAGCTTTTCGTCGAGCCAGGAGCCGAGTGGCGGGTGACAACCCCGACCCGGCGTCGTATCCGGGTTGCGGGGGATGTGACACTCGATGTCGACTTCGGCCTAGCATCGGCCAATGACACGGCCTCCGGTCCGATCGGTGAAGCACTACCGCGACTGCCGGCTACCGGCGCCGGCGGCTCGATTCCGAACGCACCAAGTATCTTGCTGTTCGTGGCGTTGTCGCTCGCGGCCCTTGCCTTCGCAGGCGGTGTCCTCGAGCGCGGCGCGAAGGAGGTTTGCCCTTGAACCCGAGCATGAACTTGAGCCTTTTGATGCGACGACGTCGGCGGCAACGTCGACACCTTGGCCCACCCATCTCCCTGACCCCGCGTCAAGCGACGCTTAAGCCCCACCAGAGCCTTACCCCCACCGAGGAAAGGAAGCCCACCATGAGCTGGAAATCCCCGATCCCTCGAGCAACGGCCATGGCCGCGCTGCTCTTCGCAATGGGCCTCGCCGTCGGCTTGCAAGATACGGTCGACGCGGCGCCCGCTACGCAGGATACATTCGACATCACGGTCGTCGGCCAGATCGACGTAGCCGGCGGTCCGGACGCGAC
The DNA here is from genome assembly GCA_029262755.1 of Anaerolineae bacterium. Classification (GTDB taxonomy): domain Bacteria; phylum Chloroflexota; class Anaerolineae; order Epilineales; family Epilineaceae; genus JAJCYU01. The sequence goes on along the minus strand of JAJCYU010000376.1, from coordinate 3,578 downwards.
GTGCCCCGTATGCAATTTGTCTCTGGATACGGAGGACCTGACCTTCGGCGACTCGATGGCCATCACCGAGTTTGAAGCGATCGTGCGCGACAGTGGAGGCACGGAGATCGATCGTGCCAACTCCACCTTCGCGGGCAACTCTTTGCAGACGATCGACTTCACGGTGCCGGAGATCAATGACGGGGATAGCTATACGGTCGAGCTGACCGCGGCGCCCGCCGGCTGGCTTGGGTGCGACAACGATCCGGCGAGCAAGTCGATCCCCTTCGACGATTTCAGCCTCGGCACCGCGCGCGTCGACTTCTACTTCTTCGTCGAGTCCGAGTGCCCCGGCGGCGCCGGCGCAACACAGTCTCCGGTTGCGACGCCCGTTCCGGGCGCCACCGCCACTCCCGTACCAAGCGGCAACACCGTGTCGTTGCTGGTCGTGTCCTTCGTGGACGTGGACGGCGGCTCCGATCCTGGTTGCCCGGCCTGTAATGGCGAGCTGGACGACGGGGACGATGACTACGCCACGGGCGATCCGTTGACGCCGATGGAGTTCGTCGTGCGCAACGCCGCCGGCGGCGAGGTAGCGCGCGGTCAGACCAGCGCCCTTGCCAACCTTCAACAGGTCGCATTCGACGTGCCCGAGCTCTCCGCCGGCGCGAGCTATTCGGTCGAGCTCGTCGCGTCTCCGGACGAGTGGCTGCTGTGCTTCAACGATGCGCCGCGCAAGGTCATTGCGGCTTCAGACTTCCAGCTGGGAAGCGCACGTGCCGACTTCTACTTCTACAAGCAGCCCTTCTGCCCCAACGTTGCGCCGCCAGTGGTCCCGACCCAGCCGCCGTCGGAGCCGCCTTCGGGCGACGACGATGACGATGATGATGACGACAACAACGGTGGATCGGGCGGTGGTAGCGGCTCCGGTTCCAGCGGTGGCGGTAGTGGGGGCGGAGCGGGTAGCGCAGCGCCCGCGCCCGGCGGTGGCGGCACGGGTGGCCGGGTCGGCGGCGGCATGGGCGCGCCGGGCGCCGGTGGTGGCGTAGGCCGTATCGCAGGCCCCGGCGGCGGTAGTGGCCTCGGCCAGATCAAGGGCATGGGCTTCATCGACAGCAACGCCAACGGTCGCTTCGAAGCCGGCGAGCCGGGCCTGAACGACCTGCGCATCATCCTGCGCGGCGGCGGCCTTGACCTGAACTACATCACCGACGGCACCGGCGCGTACAACTTCGGTACGCTTGGCGCCGGCGAGTACGACGTAAGCATCGAACCCGGCGCGGAGTGGTTCATCACGACCCCGCAGCTTTGGAAGGTGACGGTTGAGGGCGACATCGTGACGAACGTGAACTTCGGTCTCATCCGGCATACGGACCTCGCTGCCAAGCGCAAGCCCGCGCCGCAGGTTCACCGGCCTGCGAAGAACCATCAGGTGCGACTGCCCTCCACGGGTATCGCAGATCTTCCGACCGCGCCGCTGCTCGGCGTGTTGGCAGCATTGCTCGGTGGTCTGGCTATGGTCGGGCTGGCCGCAGAGCGCCGCAGAAGTTGAAGTTTTCGCCGATAGCCCACGTATGGGCGGCAAACCGGGCGTTTCCGGAAGCCGTCGTGGGACGTCTAGCGCGGTGGGGGCGCCTCGTGTCGCCCGCCGCACCTCCCGAATCCGCAGCGAAAGGACGGTTCATCATGCGCATGGTATCCACTCGCTTCGTGCTACTTGCGGCGGCAGCGCTGTTTACACTCGGTCTCTGGACCGGCAGCGTTGACGCGGCACCGACAATGCAGAATGCCGACATCACCATCGTGGGTCAGGTCGACGTCCGTGGCAGCGACGATCCTCTCTGCCCGGTCTGCAACCTAAACTTGGACGTCGCAGACACGACCTACGCAGCGGGCAATCCGCTGCAGACCTTCGACGTCCGGATTCTCATGAACGGCTCCGAGGTGGACACGTTGACCACTTCCTCGGCCGGGGACGCAATCCAGATCGCGACCTTCATCGGTATGGAGCTCCTCGACGGAGAGACCTACACGGTCGAGATCGCCAACGACCCCTCGGGTTGGCTCGGCTGCTTCAACGACGCTCCCTCCAAGACCCTCACCATCGACGACTTTGATCTGGGCGGCGCGCGCGTGGACTTCTACTTCTACGTCAGCGACGAGTGCCCCGGCGGCGGAGCAGATCCGACGGCCACGCCGACGGCGATGTCCGCCACGGCCACGCCGATCCGCCCCACCGTGACACCCGGTGGTCCGACGATCACGCCGGCGCCGACGTCCAACATCCCGACGGCTACGCCGGGTGCTGGTGACGACGACGACGATGACGATGACGACGACGATGACAACAAGAAAGACAGTGCGGACCAGCATAAGGAATTCAGCCGGAAGTTCGGCAGCGCGCCGGGTCAGCTCGGCTCGATTCGCGGTGTCGCGTTCCTCGACACGAACGGCAACGGCCGCATCGACGCCGGCGAACCCGGTCTCAACGACGTCGGAGCACGGTTGCATGGTGGTGGTTTGGAGTTGATGAACATCACGGACCACACGGGCCGATTCAGCTGGGACGGCCTCGGCCCGGGCGAGTACAGGGTGTTCATCGAGCCGGGCTCGGAGTGGACCATTACCACGCCGCAGTCCTATATGGTTTCCATCAACGGCGGGATTACGTCGGGGATTGACTTCGGCCTGACCCGCGGCGCAGTGCACAAGGGCACCGGCGGTCGCATGATCGGGGCGACGCCCCGCTTGCCCGCCACCGGCATCGCCGACCTACCGACCGCGCCGCTGCTCGGTACCCTGGCAGCGTTGCTCGGCGGGCTGGCCTTCATCGGCCTGGCCGTGGAGCGAAGGCGACGGTCGTAGATCCGCGCCGCGTGTCCGGGCCGCTCTATGCGGTCCGGACCGCGACGCGGGATTCGGGAGGGGTCCCGAGTTGAGCCGAACGACCGTCCCGGGTCACCTCGGGACCTGGCACCGGGGCCGAGCGCGAACACGCTCGGCCCCGGTCGTGTTGCCGGGGGTCTGCACCGAAACCCCGGGGGCTGGTTCGTACGGATCGTTTCCGACGTCATCTTCCTGTCCCTGTTCCGCATTTGGATCGCATCGGCAGCCAACCGAGCCCCGCGCACGGTCGGCAACCGGCAGGCGATGGGTCGTCGACCGACCGGGTGCTCATTGCAGAGTTTCGCGCTGCCACCACTATCCTGGGTGCCATGGCGAGCTTCCCGATGGCTGACGAGTTGCACGGTCCCTCCGCTGCGAGCGGGCGACGGGATCTCGCTGCGTGCTGCGATGCGCCCTGCGCACTGAGCCACGATCCGTCCGCATGCCGGCATCCGCACCTCGGGCAGCGGGCCGCGCCCCACAAAGAGGTCCATAGACCTGGGGTGTTTCGAACTCGTCCCGCGGGTGGGCCGCCCCGCCGAAGGCGTGCCAAGCGTCTCGCGTTGCTCGTCGGGGCCGCGCTAGGGCTGGCGGCAGGCACCGTGTCCGCGATCGGTCCTGCTCCGCAACAGCCGGCAGAGCCTCGACCATCTCCTTCCCTCGTCGACGGCCGCTCATCGGCACCGGCCGCTGCGCGCGATCCCCGCGCCCCA
>JAJCYU010000375.1 GCA_029262755.1 Anaerolineae bacterium | reverse complement strand
GCGGACGATACGCGCCTGGCCATCCTCGCCGCCCTGGCCGCGGAGGACGAGCTCGCCACCGCCACGCTGCAGGAGCGGTTCCAGCTCAGCAGCAGCGCCGCCAGCCGCCACCTGCGCCAACTCGTCGCGTCGGGCCTGATCACGGAGCGCCGCGAAGACGGCGCCGCCAAGTTCTACCGCTTGGCCCCGCGAGCCGTCGACCGCACGCTGCAACGTCTGGGCGCGATGTTGGCGCCGCGTGGAAGGCCCGGTACGACCGGCGCGGTGGACGACGGCGAGGGTCGTAGTGACGGCAACCGTGGAGGCGACGGCATTGGCGATGGCGTCGACTCGGACGTGGTCGCGGACGCGTAGGTTCTCCCTCGCGACCGAGGTAGGCGGTCGCGATGCCGTCGGGAACCCGTATCATGGGCGGCGATTCGCGGATCCGAACCGATCGCACGTGAGCCTGTGATCGATTCGGCGACTCGAAACGGCGCAACGCCGCCGCTCCCGACTTCTTCCCTCCCCCACGCACCGAGGTGTTCCATGCGCGTTGCCGCCCTGCAGCTCGATATCGCGTGGGAGGACCCGGCCGCGAACATTGCCCGTGCCGATGCGCTTGCCGCCCGTGCCGTTGCGGTCGGCGCGCGAATGGCCGTCCTACCCGAGATGTTCAACACGGGCTTCACGATGTCCGCCGTCCGCGCCGCGCAGCACGCGGAGCGCACCCGCGCCGCGATGGCCGAGATCGCCGTGCGCCACGGACTTTGGGTGGCCGGCGGCTACGTCGATTCACCTGGCCCCGAGGAAGGCTCACCTGCCGCGGATAGCGGCCGACCGCGCAACGCATGCAGCATCTTCGCGCCGACGGGCGACGAGGTCCTGCGCTATCACAAGATCCATCCCTTTTCATTGGCCGGGGAACACGAGCACTACGATGGCGGCACCACGCTACCCACCGCCGAGGTCGAAGGCCTGCGCGTCACCCCGCTCGTCTGCTACGACCTGCGCTTCCCCGAGCCTTTCCGCATCGCGGCCGAGCGCACGGACCTCTACCTCGTGATCGCCAACTGGCCGGACGCCCGGCGCGACGCGTGGCGGACGTTGCTGCGCGCCCGCGCGATCGAGAACCAGGCCTGGCTGCTCGGCGTGAACCGCGTGGGCGAGGGTGACGGTCTGAGTTACGCCGGCGACTCGGCGCTCATCGACCCGCTCGGCGCGACGGTCGCCGAATGCACGGGCGCCGAGGCCGTCATGGCCGGCGATGTCGACGTGGCGCGCGTGACGGAGGTGCGCGAGCGCTTCGGCTTCCTCGCGGACCGGAAGCCCGATGTGTACGCGGGGTTGTAGGGGAGCGATTGTGAATGCAGTGCCTTCGAGCGCGCTTGGAGCGGGCGAATCATGCTCCGTCCGGAGATTCGTAGGGGACACGATTCAAACAGGCTTCAAGTGCATACACTGGAGCGCATGTTCGGGACCGTGCCGGCTCACGGCACGAGCTTGGGGATCATTTCCCCGGAGGTGACATGCGTACCCATTCGGGAGCGTACGTGGTTCAGCCGAAGGAGAGCGAAGTCCGCTGGATGGGCGCGATCGCGACCCACTTTCTTGCGACAGGGGACCTCACCCACGGAGCGTTCGCGCTGGTCGAAGAAGAGTCGGAGCGCGGTGTAGCCGTCCCACTGCACCGCCACACGCACGATGCGGAGTCGTTCTATGTGCTGGATGGGGAGATCTCGTTCTTTGTGGACGATCAGCCTCCCGTGCGGGGCACGGCGGGCACGTTCGCTCACATCCCCGGCGGCTCGGTTCATGGCTTCCGCATCGAGTCCGAGACCGCGCGCTATCTGATCCTCACGACCCCGCTGCACGGGGAGTTCTATCGGGCGATCTCCCTGCCGAGCGTTCGTGCGGAGATCGATGATTCGGTGATCGAAGCGGCGTGCCGCGAATATGGGATCGAGTTCATCGGGCCATTACCCGAATAGCCGCGTGCCGTCCACGCACGGGATGTTCGAGAACCCAGCCCATCGAGCTTCCATTCGAACGCGATCGTGCCCGTGCGCGCCCTCGCGATCCGCATCCCTGCATATCGTTTCTACGGGAAGCCGCGTCTCTGCCCTCACCGTGCGCCACCGCCCACACAGTCGCTGGAGGTTGCATGCGCTTCCCCTCGCCGTTTCCGAACCATGCCCACGATGTCGCCGAACCGTCTCCGTATAGACATCCCCGTCGTTCCCCCCATCCGCCCGCTCGCAGTCGCCTCTTCGAGCACCCTCGCGCCGGCCTAGCCGTTCGCGGCGCCTTCGCGCTGCTCCTGACCGCCGCCTTCGTGGCGGTCGGGGCCTGGTCGCTGGCGCCGTCCCGGACTGCGGTACCCCTGTCGCTGAGCGATCGCTCGGCCGAGGGACTCGCGGTGCCTCGACGGGCGCACGCCGCAGCCAACGAGGGCCACGCGCCCAACGCCTCCGGCGCCGCAGACGCGTTCGGCGCCGTTCGCTCGACTGCGCGCACCGCTCTGGCGCCGGACGTTGTCGACCCCGATGCAGCGATGCGCTCCGGGTCGCGGATCGTTTGGATACCCGGACTTGCCCTTGCCGTGGGTGAGGCGAGTTGCTTGCTGGCGATGAATGTGCAGAACCTCGGGCACGAGCCAGCGAAAGTCGTGCTCATCTCTTGGGGCGAGGCGGGCGCGTGCCCGCCGCAGGCCAACGGCCCGCTCAAGGTCGAGTGCACCGGAATGATTCGGCCGGGCGGAACATGGCGCCTTGCGTCGGCGCAGATTCCCGTCGGCACGCAGAGCGCGGCCATGGTGTCCTTCTCGACGCAGCAGCTATCCGCACTGGACATCGATATGGGATTCGACGACGTCGCGGCGGACATCATGTGCGAGACGCTCTTCTTTGGAGTCGTCGGTGACGTGGACGATTACCGGCGTTTCCTCGATGCCTATCGTATCGGTGGGAACTTCGCAGGGATTCCACAGGAACGGGTCGCGGGCGCGCCGATCTCGGTGTCCGTCGAGCGCGATTGCCCGATGCCCGGAGAACCCGAGCGGACCCGAAGGAGCGCTTTCGTCGGGGTACTGGATGCAGCGCTCGGCGCACCGGATCCATCGGGCGCCTACCACATTGCGGTGCCGTCCGCGAACGCTCATCCGGATCCCTCGATGGGTACATTACTGCACGTCCAGAACGCCGGCGTGGCGTGCACGGAGCTTCAGATCGACTTCCGCGTCTCGGGCACATCGGACGATGGCTCGAGCGGCGCTCCATGCCCGCAGTCCGTTCTAGGCGTGGCACCCGGCGAGAGTGCGCAGATCGATCTGAGCGCGTGCGCGCAGGCCGGGGTCTTCGACGGTTCGGTGATCGTGCGCGGCACGCAGCCGCTCGCGGTGACGGCCGATCTGCGCTCGGCGCAGAGCATCGCCACGCTGGAAGGCAGACCTTTCGGGGCCGGACCGGTGAACGGCGTGACGCCGCCCGTGGAGACCGACTTGTTGGCGCCGAGCGTCATCATCGACGACGAGGGTTGGAGCAGCCGGGTACACGTCCAGAACACGGATACCACCCGGAGCACGACGGTGCGCTTTACGCCGCAGGGACGCATATGGTCGGGTATGTCCTTCACCCGCGAGGTGCCCGCCCTCGGGAGCGTTGTGGTCGATATCGGTACGGAGGTGGCGGAGGACGAGCCGCTCATGGCCAAGGGCGGCCTGCGGATCGAGAGCGTCGCCGATGCAGGTGACGGCGCCGGTGCTCCGGGGATCGCGGCTGCCGTGCTCACCTTGCGCGATACGGGCTCGCCGGAGCCCGCGGAGATCATGGGCTATACCGTGGCGCCGGCATGGTCCGGCGCCGTCAGCAGCCGGCGGGTCTCCGCACGCGGCGGCCTGCTCGGCGTGCCGGTCCTGATGAAGACCGGGATCAGCGGCGGGTCCACAACCGAGATTTTCGTCGCGAACGAAGCCGTGACGCCGGGTAGCACAAGGTTCGCGCTGATGATCTTTGATTCGAACGGGTTTCTCGACTTCACATGCGAGCGGCTCGGCGCCGGCGACGTGATGAACTTCGACTTCGCCTCGTGGGATACCCTCAATGCAGGCTTCCGAGGCAGCGGCGTGATCAGCGCTACGGTCTGGGATCATGCGGCGCCGGAAGGCGGCGGGGCGATTGCGCCCATGGCGCAGCTATCGGCCGTCGTGACGCATCGCACGCGAGCGGCGAGCGGCGACGGTACGGACGCGGAGCCGGGCGATCATTCGTACGCCCATCCGGCGATGTCGATCCCAACGAGCGCCCAAGCGCGCTTCGAGCCCGGCCCGTTCGTGACCCGCTTCGAGGTGTGCGGCCAGACTCTCGGGGCTCGGACGCCGACGCCGTGGCCGACGCAGATCCGTCCGCCGACGCGCGTGCCGGATGCTACGCGAACGCCTGGGGCTAGAGCGACTCCGGTTCCCACGCAGGTGTTTTTCAGCTACCTGCCGCTGGCCTACAACGAACATGCCCCGTAGACGACGGACGATCGCACGCTAAACGAGTCCGGCTGGACGGTCGCCGCATCGGCGACGTCCGTCCAGCCGGGCGGGTGTTTCGGATGGCATCGATGCTCGCCGCGCAACTCCGCGCCGTCGCGTCGACGACGCGAAGTTTTCCGTCAGGCAATCTCGCGATCGCTCGGCGCTCCGCGATCGCTCGGAGCTCCGCGCGCGCCGGCGCTAATCGTCCTCTTCTTCGTCCTCGTCGGCCTCGGCGTCCTCGTACAGCGTTGCCGGGTCGATGGCCTCGATGGCCGTGACGTGGTCCAGGCGCGGGTGGCCCGTGCGGAAGTCGTCGGCCATGACGTCTTGTTCGTCCATGGATTCCAACGCGTAGTACATGCCCCAGATGGCGGATAGGACGTCGGCCGTATGGCCGGACTCGCTGATCGTGTGCATGTTGCGGATCGGGAAGCCGACGGAGGTCGCGGCGGTGTCGATGGCGGCGAAGACGCCGGCCATCGCGTCGGTGCCGGTGTCGCGGCCGCCGAAGTCGAATTGCATGGGTACGTCGTGTGCTTTTGCGGCTTCGGCGATCAGCGTGTTGAGCTGCGCGCTCGTGATCGAGCCCGCGTCGAGCGAGAAGCCCTGGCCCATCGCGATGGGTGGATAGCGCCGACCGCCAACGCCGGGCGCGGACTTGAAGTCGTGGCTGACGTCCGCGCCGATGAGAACGTCGGGCGCGAACTTGCGTGCCATGACGCGGCTGCCGTAGCGGCCGATCTCCTCGTGGGTCGCGATGCCGAAGAGGCAGCGCACGTGGTCGAAGCCGCCGTGCTCCGCCACAAGGCGCGCGGTCTCGGCCGTGACGAAGCAGCCAAGGCCGTTGTCCAGGTAGGCGCCGTAGAACGTGTCGGGTGAGAATCCGCGGCGGATGGGGCGCTTGAGCAGGATCGGATCGCCCGGTCGGATGCCGAGGGCCTCGATCTGCGCCTTCTTCTTTTCACCGTGCACCTGCAGCTCGAGGTAGAGCATGTTGCCCTTGATGCCATCGGTGCCGGAACGCAGCTTGGGGGCGGCGAAGTGAATGGCGCCCACCGCCTCGATCGTCCCGCCCTCCAGGATGCGATAACTCCCCGGTTCCTCCGGGTTCTCGCTGAAGAGCTGCACCTCGTGGCCGATCAAGGTCTGGGCGAGGAAGGAATCGCTGTTGACCCAGATCTTGCCTGTCGGGCCGATGCTGCGCACCTGCATGCGGATCTTGTCCGCGTGGCCGATGAGCATGACGGACAGGGTGTTATTCGGATCGGCGTCCGGCATGGAGTCGAGCACGATCCCCGCGTTGCCGCGGAAGCGGTGGATGGCCCAGCCGTCGGGCATGAACGAGCGGAAGTATGGCTCCAGCACGCCGTGCGTCATCGCGCCCTCGAGGCCGATGGGGCTGGGCGCTGCAAGGATGCGGCGCATGAGGTCGAATTGCTCGTCGGGCATGGGCTGAGCCCAGGGCTGGTCGCTCAAAGGAATCTCCGTGGCACGTCAGCGTCGCGGTGAGCGACGGGTTCGCGAGAACATTGTGGGCATGAGGAGGGTCGAGGATACCAGCCGACGACGCGGACGGCTACCCTTCGCGGCGAGACGAAGCACGGACAACGGCCCGTCCCTACGCCATCCCGGCCCTCTTCCCCAACGACCAAGGAATGCCAGCCGTGACCGATTCCAGCGCTTCGACCACCGGAGATTCGCCCGGCCGCCCCTTGCGCGTCGCCATCAACGGCTTCGGCCGCATCGGCGAGCTCACGTTTCGCAACCTCCTGCAGAGTGGGCCGGACGCGATCGAGATCGTGGCCGTCAACGACATCATCTCGCTCGAGCAGATCGTCTACCTCTTGCGCTACGACTCCGTCCATCGCGGGCGCGGCGAGGCAACCCAGATCGAGAGCGAGCCCGGACAGCTGCGGATCGACGGCCAAACGGTGCGCATCTTCCAGGAGCGCGATCCGGCGGCGTTGCCGTGGGCCGACCTGGGCGTGGACGTCGCGATCGATGCCACCGGCGTCTTCCGCGACCGGGAGGGGCTCGGCAAGCACCTGTCGGCGGGCGCGCGCAAGGTCATCCTCACGGCGCCGGCAAAGCCGGACGGCGTCGATGTGACCCTGTGCGTCGGGGTGAACCACGAGGACTACGATCCGGCGCTGCACGACCGAATCTCCAACGCCAGCTGCACGACCAACTGCCTGGCCCCCGTGGCGCGCTGCATCGACGAAGCATTCGGTCTGACGTGGGGCGCGCTGTCGACGATCCATGCCTACACCGGGTCGCAGGCCCTGGTCGATCAGGCGCACAAGAAGCCGCGGCGCGGGCGGGCGGCCGCGTGGAACATCGTGCCGACCACGACGGGCGCGGCCACGGCCATCGGCGACGTGCTGCCGCATTTGGCTGGGCGGATCCAGGGCATGGCGTTCCGGGTGCCCGTGCCGGACGGCTCCGTGATCGACTTTACCTTCGGCACCCGCGATCCGATGACCAAGGCCGCGCTGCACGAGGCCTTCGCGGCGGCCGAGGCGGACGCGAGCTACCGCGACGTCCTCTCGATAACGCACGAACCGCTCGTCTCCAGCGACATCCTCGGCTCCGCCCGTTCCGCTATCGTGGACGGGCTCTCGACGATGATCGTCGGCGAGCGGGTGGCCAAGGTGGTGGCGTGGTACGACAACGAGTGGGGCTACGCGCGACGCGTCGTGGACCTCGTGTCGATCGTCGCGGGCTCCGCGGATTCGCCGGGAGGGTCACGCTAGAGGGCCTCGTACTTCCGCTACGAGAAGGTCGCGCCCACCACGGATACCCACGACGTGTCCTGCTCGTCGGCGGGGCATTGCTGGTAGGCGGTGACGGCGCCGCCCGACGGCTGCACGATTTGCATGGCCAGCCACAGGGGCGCGACGCCGCAGACGTTGTTGCCGTTGGCCACGCGTTGGATGGCGGCCAGGAAGCCGGACGGATCCGCCGCCGTGATGCGCGAGGTCAGCTCGCCGTCGGTGCCGGCCAGCCGGGCGCGCGCCGGACCGTCCAGCGGTGCGCCGTGGAACGCGGGACCCACGTGGGCCAAATCGCCGGAGGCGATGACGAGCGTCCGGCCGTCGGCAGCGATGGCGCGCAGCTCGTCGACGAGGGTGCGGATGCGCGGGTCGGCGAAGGGGGCCTCGGGGTCGGGCGCGTAGTGGTCGAAGCCGCCGACCAGGATAGGTAGCATGGGCAGCGGGCGGCCGCCCCGCACGTAGTGCAGCCACAGCGCGACCAACTCGATGGCATGCTCGTCGCGGTGCCGCAGCTCGCCGCTGAAGACGGCGTCCTCGCCTAGCGCGTCGGCCAGCCGGTCGACGAGCGCCTGGGGCGTAGGCAGGCGCCCGAAGGGCGTGGCGTAGCTCTGCCGCGTGAGCGTGACGCTGCCGGGCGGCCCACCGTGATCCGTGCCGATCAAGATCGCCCGATCCGCCATGCGCGCCGCCGCAGCGGCCTTGGCCCAGACGGCGCCGTATGTTGCGCCGCCGCGCCCGTAATCGATGTGCGGGCTGAGCAGGCCGAACGGAAACAACATGCCTCCGGCAGGGTTTTCGGTGGTGGTGGATCGGGCCGGAGTCGTTGGCTTCGTGGGGATTGGGTCGGCTGTCGCGACCGCATCGAGCGTCTCGACCGCCAACGTGGCTCCGTTCGCCATGATCGGTTCCGCTGTTTCCGCGCTTTCGCTGCTCGCTGCGATGACCGCGTCGGCTTGCGCCATGGTCAGGTCGCCGCGGTGGGCCGCGATGCGGATCCAGTCCGCGAACGCTGCGCGCAGCGCTTCGGGCTGCGCTGGGTACACGGCGCCCGCGTGGCTGGCGGGGCGTTCGGGCAGGTCGCGCCACGCGGCGAGGCGGGCGTCGCGTGCAGCGGTGGCGCGCGCGTTGTCGAGCAGACAGCGTTCGTCGAGCGCGTCGATCAGCGCGTCGACGATGGTGGGCGCGAGCTCGAGGCCGTGGAGCGCGTGGACGTCGCGCGCCAAGGTGGCATGGTCGCGCGTCCCGTCGACGAGTGCGAGCAAGGGCGCCATGGCGGGCGGGACCACCATCGTGCCGCCGTCCGCCGCGAGCTGCAGCGGGTCGCGCAGCGCGATGACGGGCTCGCCGTCGCGCACGAAGCGCAGGGGCTCGACGGCGCGCAGGCGCGGTAGATCGGGGGTCACGGGCGGCGCTCCTCGATGCAGGCGTGAATCCAGGCTTCGTGTGACCAAAGCCCGTGCGTAGGAGCGGCGATTATAGAGCTTCAGGATCAAACTCGACCAAGACAATCACGCTACACCATGCAGCGGCTCAACTTGCAGAAGCTCGCAACGTTCGCTGGATACGATTGATCCAAGATCCCGAAAGAACTGTGAATATGCTCGACCTACGGCCACCATGGCCGTATGGGGGTGATGTCCAATGGAGGAGCAGTCGGCCTAGCTGGATCAGGCGTGTCGCGAAGCTTCGGGGGAGGGTCTGTCGGCGTATCGAAAGGAGACGGAGTGTTGGTCTCCATGGGGGGATACTCCCAGGTTGCCGTGATAGGAGGTCCGGGAGTGTCGAAGGGAGACGGTACGTTGGTCGCCATGGAGTCTCCGGGAACAGTCGTGTGGAGCGGCTGGCCCGTCGGCCATGATTTCTTGATGCCCAGGGGGATTTGGGTAGCGGTGGAATTCGGGGATGTTGTGGCGAAGATGAAGGTGGGAACTACCGCGGTGGGGACGGGGGTGGGGCCTGGGGCGAATCCTGCGCGACCTAAGCCCGTTGTCGAGAGCCAAAAAACAAGGATGGCGGCTCCCAGGATTATCAAGGGCAGCGCGGTAGGTTGGCGCTTACCTGTATTCGTGGGCTGATTCATTGTGAAGATCTCCTTCGGATCGGCCCCTCCGCGCCCTCTATCTTGCACCCCGCCAGGCTGCGTGTAGACATCGAGCCCCCGCTATGGTAGATTGATTAACATAGAAATAACCGATGCGGAGCCCGCCTGAGCGTGGGGTCCGCCTTTATCGTCCCGGCCGATCGGCCGTTCGCGAAGCTTTGACCAAGGGGCGCGGCCATGTCCGCACTCACACAGCGCAGGTTCGGAGTCCACGTCGCGCAGGCCGCACTCGTCGCGGCTACCGTCGCCCTCGCTTCGGGCGCGGGGCAGCCCGCGCGGACGGCGAGCGCGGACGCGGATGCGAGCGTGCGCTATGCGCCGATCGGCCAATGGAGCAGCCAGCCTCGGGCCGCGTGGGCGGGCATGGATTGGCCGGCCGGTCATGAGCCGGGTGGTTTGGCGTGGGACGCGGCGCGCGAGCGCTTGTACGTGATCGATCGGACGGCCGAGGCCGTGCGGATCTACGACGGCGACGATTTGTGGCTTGGCCTGCTCGGACCCGGCGCCGGTGCCTTTGTGGACCCGCGTCACGTGGACGTGCTGCCGGATGGTCGGGTCGCGGTGACGGACGCCGGCGTCGGCGGACAGGAAGGGCGGTTGTCCCTCTTCAGCGCCGACGGCGCAAGCCGTGAAGCAGCGTGGTCGGTGGTCGATCCACGCGGTGTCGCGACGACCGAGCGCGGGGAAGTCGGCGTGCTCTCGGGATCGACGCACCGCCTGCACTTATTCGACGATACGGGTCGCTTGCGCGGCAGCATGCCCTTGGAAGACATGAGCGCGCCGGCCGGTCTGGCCTACCGCGGAGATCTGCCCGGAACGTCGCCGCCCATGGCGCTCTTCGATGTCGCGGATGCGGCGCGGGGAGAGCTGACCCAAGTGCGTTGGGGCGGCACGCGCCAGGCTACGGTGCTGGACAACTTGCGCGGCCTTCGGTCGGCGGAACGTTGGACGGAGGCGGCGTCCCAATATTGGCTCGCCGCGGTCGCGGACCGTGGTCTGTTGATCACGACCAAGGCCGGACTCGAGCTCGACCGCTTAGCCTTCCCCGACGTGCGCGACGTCGCGGTGGCCGCCGACGCCGGACGCGGGCAGGGTGCGTGGGCCACGGTCCTCCCGGACGGCCTCGTGCGGATCGGCGACCTGCGCCTGTTGCTGGACCGTGGCACGGATACGTTTGGGCGGTTGATGGGGCCGCGCCGCATCGCGGTGGGCGACGAGGCCCTGCTCGGGGACGGCGCGCCGCGCCTCCAGGTCTGGTCGCGCGCCGGCACGCCGCGCCGGGACATTTCCTTCCTCGATGCGGCCGGATTCGCCGACGAGGACCGCATGGCGCCCGTTGACGTCGCCATGGCCGGACCGCTCGGCTTCGTGCTCTGGCGCAGCGGACGTATCCGTCGCGTGGGGCCGATGGGCTTCGACGCCGCGTGGTCGCCGCCGCGCGCCGATGGCCAATGGCCCGTCGCGATCGATGCGCACGGGGACCGCGTCGCGGTCTTCGACCTCGTCGCGCAGCACGTGCGGCTCTTCGATCTCTCGTTGCGCGAGGTGGGTTCGTGGCCCGTGGCGGAGGCCGGCGCGAAGGCGTGGCCGGACGGGGATTTCCGCGGGGCGGCCGATCTCGCGGTGTCGGACGATGCCGTGCATCTGGTCGATCCGTATCGTTGGACGGTTGATGCCTTCGGGCTGGACGGCCGCCCGTTGTGGGCGCGCCGGCTGGACGGACGCCCGCTGCGCGTTGCGTCGGATGCCGACGGGAGCGCCTTCGTCCTGACCGAGGTGGGCTGGGTGCATGTGTTCGGGCCCGACGGATCGGCGCGCGGTGCGTTTCCCGTCGGCGGCGCGGGCGCGCGACCGACCGACCTTTCGCTTGCGCCCGACGGCCTGCTCTACGTGAGCGATGCCCAGGACGCCGTGCGCGTGTATGCGGCCGATCCCGACGCGCCCGCGGGTTCGCCGCTGCCCGGCGAACCGGGCGGCTGCTCGGCCGTCGCGTACAAGACCGCCGACCCGCCCGTCGTCGAGCTGGGCATGGAAGTCGAGGTACAGTTGGTGGTCGACGGCGCGTGCCCTTCCGACGACGACGCGGCCGACATCGTGTTGACCATCGACCGCTCCGGCTCGATGAGCGGATCCAAGGTGCTGGCGGCCAAGGCCGCGGCGATCGGCTTCGTCCTGCAGATCGATGCCCCCCGTTCGCGTCTCGGCCTGGCCTCCTTCGCCACGACCTCGACGCGCGACCGGCCGCTGAGCGACGACGTCGGGAACGTGATTCGCGGTATTGGGGACCTGCGCGCGGGAGGCAGCACGAACCTGATCGACGCGTTGGAGGCGGGCTGGTTGTCGCACCGCTACGCGGAGTCGCGGCTGGGCAACAAGAAGGTGATCGTCTTCCTGTCCGACGGCAGGCACGAGGTGCGCACGGTGCCCCTCTCGGATCTCAGCGCCGTGATCGACAGCGTGCGTTCCAACGGGATCACGGTGTTCACGATCGGGCTCGGCGCGGACGCGGATGCCAATACGTTGCGCCGCATGGCCACCGATCCGTCGCACTATTACTTCAGCCCCACCGAGGGCGAGCTGGAGGACATCTACGACCAGATCGCGGGGCGTCTGCGCGAGACGCCCTTGTTTGAGGACGCCGTGGTCACGGACGTCGTGCCCCAAAACATGCGCTTCATCGACGGCAGCGCCGTGCCGCCCGTGTCGGACTGGAACCCGTCGACGCGCACCCTCACCTGGCGCTTGGGTCGAGTAGAGCCGCCCGGCTTCCGCCTGAGCTACCGCGTGGAGCCGCTCGAGGGCGGAGTGTGGCCCACGAACGTGCGCGCCGATTCGGAGCACGTCGACGGGCTTGGCCGGCCGGGCCGGTTGCCCTTCCCCGTGCCGTACGTCCGAGTCCGCGCCCCGGAGCCCACGCCGACTCCGAGCCCCACGCCGACACGCACGCCCACGCCGACCCCGACGCCGAGCCCCACGGTCACCCCGAGCCCAACACCGTCGCCCACGCCCAGCCCGACCCCGAGCCCCACGCCGACGCCGACGCCGCTCCCGCAGGCGATCTACATCCCGATCGTCAAGACCGGGCGCTGCGAGCAGCCGCGTGACGGCCTCGACATCGTGCTCGTGGTCGACACCTCGTCGTCCATGAAGCTCAGCACGCGGCCCGACGGGCCGACGAAGGCCGTTGCGGCGGTCGCGGCGGCGCGCGAGTTCGTGAGCCTGATGACGAACCCGGACGACCGCATCGGCGCCGTGCAGTTCAACAACTCGGCGCGTGTGCTGTCGGAGCTTACGCGTGACCGAGCGGCCGTCTCCCAGGCGCTGCTGGCCACGACCATCGAGGTGGGCACCCGCATCGACGCCGGGCTGGATACGGCAGGCGGCGTCTTGGCGAACGTCGACTTTGACCCCGATCGCCGGCCCGTGATCGTCCTGATGACGGACGGTCGGCCCACCGCATCGCGCGCCTCAGACGTCTTCCGTTCGGCGACGCGCTTGCATGGCTACGGCGTCAAGATCTTCACGATCGGCCTCGGCCCCGATGCGGATCCGAACTTGTTGCGCATCTTGGCGACCACGCCCGGCTACTATTTCTTCGCGCCGGGCACCGAGGATCTGTCCACCGTTTATCGGAACGTCGCGGCCAAGATCCCACCGCCTTGCGAGTGATGCACCCGATTGGTCGGTGATCCTTTCGGCCCGGCGGTGTTGGTCCCCGTGCGCCAACTGCACGTAACGCGCCCGCGCTTCGCAACGTCCGCACCTTTGTCCCCCTTCATCCCCCCACTTGGTAGAGAGCCCCCCATGCTCCCCCCCGAATTCCAGAAACCGCTGCACGGTACCCGCCTTGTCCCGCGCTTTCTTGCCGGGGCTGTCGTGGCGATCGGTGTCGTGTTGGCGAGTGGCCAGGCCTCTGCGCTGAGCTCCGTGCAGGCGCAGGCATCTCGTATCGGCTATCGCCTGAGCGAGACCTTCGAACCGCAGCCCTATCCGATTCACCGCGCCCTCACGTGGCCGGCCGGTCACGTTTCCGGCGGCGTGGGCACCGCGCTCGACGGTAGCGGCTTCGTCACCGACATCACGGCGGGCGTGGTTCGCGTGTACCTGCCGGACGGCACGTTCTCGCACACGATCGGCGGGCCCGAGGAAGGGCCGGGCATGTTCTCGTCGCCGCGCGACGTCGCCGTGCTCTCCAACGGCCACTTGGTGGTGAGCGACACGGGCAACCAGCGGGTGATCGTGGTCGCGCCGGACGGGACGGCCGGTGCATCGTGGGCCGTGCCGGCCCCGCAGGGCATTCAGGTCGTGCGTGACAGGGTGTACGTCGTGTCCAAGACGGATCGCGATGTGCGCGTCTTCAGCGCGGAGGGTGTGCCTTCGACCCGCATCAATATCTCGACACGCGTCGAAGAGCCCGAGGGCCTGATCTACAAGGGCGATGCGCCCAACATCACCCCGCCGGTCGCGCGCTTCGACATCGCCGATCCGCGCAATGGGCTGATGGAGATCACGGAAGGCTCCACGGGTGCCGATCCCAAGTTCCGGCAACCGGGGATGCGTACGGGCCTCGAGATGCCTGGCGGCAACCCGCTCGTCTCGTACTACCTGATCGGTGGACCTGCGGAAGGACTGATCTTCGGCGACAACGGCAACCGCACGCTCGGCCGTCTGGAATTCGACGACGTGAGCGACATGGCGCCGGCCGGCACGAGCGGCCTCTGGGCGACCGTTGCGCCGGAGGGCCTGATCCGCATCGACGACCTCGGTCTGTTGGCCAATCAGAGGCTGCTCACCTGGGGCTCGTTGTTCCAGCCGCGCCGCATCGGCGTCGGCGATGACATCGTCTTGGCCGACGCGGCCGCGCGCGTACAGGTGTGGTCCCGCGCGGGCTCGCCGACCCACGACGTGATGCTGCTCGACGTTCCGGCAATCGGTCCGTCGGTGCGGCCTTCAGTTTCGCTACCGGCTGAGGAACGCGTACCACCGCTCGACGTCGCGGCCGATGGCGATGACCGCTACGTGCTGTGGGATACGGGCCGCGTACGCCGCCTCGACCGGGGCGACTTCGTGCGCACGCGCGACCCCGATCGTCCGGACGGTTGGATCACGGCGATCTCGGCGCACGAGGGCGATCTCGCGATTCTCGATATCGTCGACCAGACCGTGGCGATGGCCGATCGGCAGTTGTCTACAACCGGTGGCTTCCGCGTGGCCAAGGCCGATGGAAGCTTCAACGGCGTCTTCGACCTGGCGTTGTCGGCGGAGCACGTCTTTTTGATCGATCGACAAGACTCCGAGCTCGAGGTCTGGGGACGCGACGGCGTCGTGCAGCGCACGATCCCGGTTGCATCGGGCGCCCGGCGCGTCGCGGCCGGCCCCGACGGCTCGGCCTTCGTGCTCACGCTCTCCGGCTGGGTGCTCGTGTGGTCGCCCGAAGGCGAGCTGCGCGGCGCCTTCCCGGTCGGCTCCGCGGACGATGCGCTGTCCGATATCGAGCTGGACGTCGACGGCCGGCTGTACGTGGCCGATCGCGGCGACGTCGTGCGCGTGTACGACCCGCTCGGGCCGGACGACCCGTTGCCCCTGCTCTCCGACGACGGCTGCGCGCTGATCGCGTCGAAGGCGGCCGTGCCGAGCGAGATCATCCTGGGTGAGGAGATCGAGATCCAGCTCGTGCTCGAGGGTAGTTGCCCGGTTGCGCCGCCGCCGGCGGACATCGTGCTGGCCATCGACAACTCCGGCTCGATGGCCGGTTCCAAGATGATCGCGGCCAAGGACGCGGGCGTGACGTTCGCGCTCGGCTCCGCCACCGGATCGCGCTTGGGCATCGTGAGTTTCGCCCGCGACGCCGTGCGCGAGCAAGAGCTGACCAGCGACCGTGCCGACGCGATCCAGGCCGTGGGCGGCATCGTGGCCAACGGCGGTACGAACATCGTGGCCGGGCTGGACCAAGCGCGCCGCACGTTGCTCGATGCGCCCGCGCGCGCCGCGGAGCCGGTCATCGTGCTCATGAGCGACGGGCGGCATACCTCGGGCATCAACCCCATCAGCCAGCTGGCCGGGGTCATCGCCGAAGTGCGGCGCAGCGGCATCACGGTGTTCACGATCGGGCTGGGCGGCGACGCGGACGAGGTCGTCCTCAAGGAGATCGCCACCAGCGCCACCCACTACTACTTCAGCCCGACCGAGGACAAGCTGGGCGAGGTCTTCGCTCAGATCGCCGGCCGCATCGGTGCGGCGCCGCTCTTCGAATCCGTGACGGTCGTCGACGTGCTGCCGCCCGAGGTCGACTACGTGCCGGGTTTCGGCCGCCCCTTCGAGCCCACCTGGGATCCCGACACACGCAGCCTGACCTGGAACCTCGACCGCGTGGACACGCCCGGGACGCGCCTGTCCTTCCGCGCCCGGCCCAATGCGCCGGGTCGCTACGCGACCAACGCCGACGCGCGCGCCGACTACCGCAACGGCCTCGGCCGCGACGGCAGCACCGGCTTCCCGGTGCCAGAGGTCGAGGTCATCGCCCCGACGCCGACGATCACGCCGACGCCGGCCGGCACGCTGACCCCGACGCCCACGCCGACCTCGAGCACGACGCCGACCGCCACGAGCACATCGACGCCGACCACCACATCGACGCCGACGCAGACGCCCGTGCCCTCGGCGACGCCCATTCCATCGGCCACGCCGCCGGTGCAATTCGCCTTCCTGCCGTACTTGTCGCTGACCCGCTGCAAGCCGTCGCCGCGGCCCAACGACATCGTGCTCGTGATCGATAGCTCCGCGAGCATGCTGGCGGCCACATCGGAAGGCGGCCCGCTGAAGATCGATGCGGCGAAGTTCGCCGCACGCACCTTCGTGGCGTCCTTGAACTTCCCAAGCGACCAGGCGGCCGTCGTGTCCTTCAGCGAGCGAGCGGCCGTCCGTCAGTGGTTGACCGCAGACGCCGGCGCCCTGAACAGCGCGATCGATGCGATCGAGATTACGCCAGGCACCAACATCGACGCCGGCCTCGATCTCGCGCGCGTCGTGCTCGACGGCGTAAACCACCGGCCGAACGGCCGTCCGGTCATTGTCCTGGCCACGGACGGACGCCCGACCAGCTCGACGGTGGCACGCGCCCTCGTCGCCGCGGAACGCGCCAAGCGCGACGGCGCGCTGTTGTTCACGATCGGCCTTGGCCCGAACGTCGACTCGCTGCTGCTACGCCTGATGGCGAGCACGCCCGGCCACTACTTCGCCGCGCCCGAGGCCGCCGATCTGGCCCGCGTTTACGGTGCGATCGCGGAGATCATTCCCTGCGACTAGGGTGTGCAGACACCCACGCCAACGCGACGGACACGCCACGAACACGAAGGATCGAGCGGGCGTGTGAATGACTCGGAGGACGGAGACCCGTCACCCGTCACGGTTGATCCACCCCGATCGCGTTGTACGTCGCCGTGTCCATGGCTCCATCGATCGCGAAGTCGTTGACGATTCCGATCAGCGGCTCGTCGCTGTGCACGATCGCGCCGCCATGGCCGCCGCGGAAGGGATCGCCCAACCCCCCGAAGCCGAGCGTGAGGTTGTGCGTGCCGCCGGGTGGGATCACAAAGCGGCAGGCCTCGCCGCAGCCGGACTGTCGAGTGCCGCGTGGATCGAAGAGCTCCACCGTGGCCGTCGCGGTCGCGTCGCCCCCGTTCATCAGCTGCACGCCCGTGCTGTATGCGACCTTCAGCTGGCGGTTGCGCAGGCGCGGCAGCGAGAGCCGCATTGCGCCGTCCTCGGGGCGCATCGCGACATAGGCGGCCGCCGTGCGTGGCACGCCGCGGGCGTCCAGGCCGGCGTCGTTGACGATGGCCATCACGGGGCCGCCCTCGGAACGAATCGTCGCCGCGCCGAAGCAGCCGGCGGGCAGGCCGTGGTCGCCGGTCAGCGGCACGTTCGCGGCGCCCGCACCCTGGTAGAACACGGCGCTGGAGCGGGCAGGGATGAGCACGGGCCCGTGGCGGCGCACGAAACCGGCGCAGGCGTTGTCCGGGTGCACCGTGCCCCGGTAGGTGAGCGTCACCGCGACCGGGGCATCGTTGGGGTTGGCCACGGAGATGCCCGTGTCGCCGTGGAAGCGGCTGCGGAAGAGCGGGGCCAGGAGCGATGTTCCCGCGCTCGACGGCGGCAAGGCCTCGTAGGCGTAGCGGGCCAACCGGCTATTGCGAACGTCGGTCTCCGCGTGGGCCGCGATGCGGCCGCCTTGCGCGGCTCGCAAATGGATCGAACCCAGGAAACCAACCGGCGTGTTCGCCGGCAACGATTCGAATTCCGGGTCCGCGCCGAGGTCGATGCGGATCGCGCGCCCCGCGGCGATCGTGTAGTTGTGCTGCAGGGCGTGGCCATCATTTCCGCTGGCCTGAAGGCGCAACGTCACGCTCACGGGTACGGAAGGGTCGAGGTTCTGCACCTGCACCGTCGTATCCTGGCCGTTGTAGGCGCGCACGGCCAGCGGGACGACGAGCTCCTCGGCACCGAGCAAAGGCCCGACGGAGGTCGCCTTGCCCTCCGCGCTATAGCTGCCCGACACGCCGCCGATCGGGGCGCCGCCGGTGAGGCGGGCGGCGATGGGGCCGACGCCGAGCTCGTAGATCGTGGGCAGCCAGAAGGTCCGGCTGCCGCCGGGTGCGATCTCGGGGTAGCCGATCTCGTAGGGCGCGCGTGGGTCGGGGCTCACGAGCCTGGCGCTGAGCGTCGTGCTCGAGACACCGGCGTTCTGGATCACGAGGTCGGTGCTCACGGCGTCGCGGCGCCCCGGCAAGTCCAGCGTGTGGGTCGCGACAGGCTCGTTCAGGCGAAGCAGCGTTCCAAAATCACCAGCGGCCCAACCGCCCTCCTCGTCGAGCACGATGGCATTGAGACCGTGTGCGGCCGGACCGAGGTGGGGTACCCAGCGCATGCCGTCGTAGCGAAGGATGGTACCCGTGGAGCCGACAGCCCATGCCCGCCGCGCATCGTGCGCGGCGACCGCGCTCAGGTCGTGTCCGCCGTCGGTCGGCTCCACCTGCCAGCTCCGGCCGTCGAAGCGCAGGATCGTGCCCCGCTTGCCCACGGCCCACGCCAGGTTCTCTGAGACCGTGGTCACGCCGCGCAGGTCCGCACCGGTGGGGCTCGGGAAGTTCCGCCAACGACCGCCCCCGAGCCGCAGAATCGCGCCCCCTTCGCCGACCGCCCAACCGGTTTCGGTTGAGGAGAGGGAAAGGCCTTCGAGGGATGCTCCAACAATCTGCGGGACGCGCCACCAGATCGCGTCTTCGAAGCGCAGCATGGCCCCGTCCCCGCCCACCGCCCAGCCCCTGTCCTCGTCGAGCATGGCTATGGCGTTCAGATCCGGGTTGCTGCCGTCCTCCGTGGCAACCGATTGCCAGCTTCGACCGTCGAAGTGGCGGATCGTCCCACGTCGGCCAACCGCCCACGCGGAGGTCTCACTCAGCACGACGACGCCGGTCAAGGCAAGGCCGCCACCGTCCGCCGGGACTTCGACATTCCAATCTGAGCCATCGAAGCTCAGGGTCGCGCCGCTCGCGCCGACTGCCCATGGCCGGCGCTGGTCGTCGAGCGCCACGTCCAAGAGCGTGAGGTGGGTCGGCGGCGGCGGGGGCGCGGACAATCGGCGACCGCTCTCGTGCTCGTCGATCCGCCATTGCCCGTCCGCGAAGTGCAGCACCGTGGAATCTTCGCCCACCGCCCATCCCTCCGTGGGTCCGATCATGCGCACGGCCCTCAGGTTCGCGGTGGTGGGGCTGTCGACCTCGACCCACGCGTCCTGGCGCAAGCGCAGGATCGTGCCTCCGTCGCCGACCGCCCAGGCTTCGGCCTCGTCGACGAGCGCAACGCCGTACAGGGCGGCGGACGTCGGGCTTGGACGCACGTGCCAGCGTCCCTGCGCAAAGCGCATGAGCGCCCCCTGATCTCCTACCGCCCAACCCGCCTGCGATCCCATGAAGTCCACATCCCGCCACGTGTGCACGCCGACCTGCGCGTTGGCGCGCCATGCACCGTGCTCGAGGCGCCACAGCCAGCCGGCCTGGCCGACCGCCCAACCATCCTGGCCCCCGTCGTCGGTGAGCGCCAGACCGTGCAAGATCGCCGCCTCCTGCAGGGGTACCGGCCGCCAGGTTCCGTCCTCGGATAGCTGCAAGGCCCTACCCGCGCACGGACCCGTGGCCGAGCGCGGGTAGCGCGTGTCTGTCCGCCATGGATGCGCGCAGCCGACGGCCCATCCGCGCTTGCCGCTTCGATCCAAGGCCATGTCTTCGACGTTCCAGCCCGTGAACGCTGGATCCTCGAACCGCACCGTGATCCAGCTCCCATAGCGGCGGTGCGCGAGTCGATCCCCGGATCCCGCGGCCCAAGCTTCGTCCGGCGACACCAGGTGGAGAGCGTGAATGGTCCCGATTGGGGCGCGGTCGTTGCGCCAGCGCCGCCTCGCATCGCGGTGCAGGATCATCCCGTTCTCGCCGCCCGCCCACCCGACCTCAGCCGAGAGCGCTTCCACGGCGTACAGGTGCGGGTTGCAGGGCCAGCCGAAGACACAGCGCCAATCGCCCCATGCGTTCGCGAGGTGCGGGGCGCCGATGGCGAAGGCGAGCAAGAGTAGAGCGAGGGACAGCGCGATCCGGGCTTGGCGCGGTGGATGGCTCCGCTGTGTTGGGCGGGGATCGGGGATCATGGCTCGGTCTCCATCGCCTGTCGCACTGCGAACAACCAGGTGCCCAGCGTCTCGCCCCTGCCTTCGTGCAGCAGCTCGAAGCTCCGGCTCTCCAGCAGCAGGTCCGGTCGCAGGACGCCGCCGCGGGCCCCGATGTACACGTAGCCGATCTCGCGCGCCTGCAGCGCATCGGCCAGGGACGCCGGCCGTGCCGCATGGGTCCGGATCGCCTCCGCCCCGTCGTTGGAGGACCGGATGTACGGCAGATCCGCCAGCGCGTAGATCTGCGGTGGCGGCATCGTGGCGCGCCCCGTGAGCACAGGGATCCACGCGCCGCCGTCGATGCCGACGTATTGAT